>NZ_JBIISY010000175.1:0-13023 GCF_044340795.1 Tardiphaga sp. | reverse complement strand
AATGCGCTGCCGAAGACGCCGGATGTCGGCACGCCGAGGCCGCTGGATCTGTTCAGCGACCGGTTCGGGACCTTCAGCAGTTAAGCGCGAGTTGTAGGGTGGGCAAAGCGTAGCGTGCCCACCTTCACCAGCCGCGCACTTGAAGGTGGGCACGACGCTCCGCGCCTTTGCTCACCCTACAGGTTTGGACTTCGCGTCACCTCTGTTCCCTTAACAAAACCTCAACAACACCAGCCAGTTATGGTGAACCCTTTGTTAAGTGCCATGGTTTATTTTCCCTGACCGTGGCATCGCGTTCCGGTGTCGTGTTGCGTAGGCCGGCAGTAACATGATCGTTCGGCAATTTATTAGTTGGGTTCGTACCGCTCCTCCGAGCGAACGTGCAGAAGCGACGCGCTCCCTGGCGCGGGCCTTCATTTTTTCAGATCTTTCCGATGACGATCGTGCGGCCGCCGAAGGCGCGCTGCTGATGTTGCTCGATGATGCGTCCCCGCTTGTGCGGCAGGCCATGGCGGAAGTCTTCGCCCGTGCGCCCGCGGCGCCGCCGGCCATCGTGCAGGCACTTGCCGTCGATCAGGCGAGCGTCGCCATGCCGGTGCTCGAACATTCGCCACTGCTGATCGATGCTGATCTGGTCGATATCGTCGCCACAGGCAACAGCGACCTGCAATGCGCGGTCGCCCGCCGCATCACTCTGCCATCATCGGTCTGCGCGGCGATTGCCGAAGTGGGCTCTGCGGCCGCCGCGCTCGAGCTGATCGAAAACCCCTATGCCGAACTGGCGCCATTCTCGTGGGATCGCATTGTCGAGCGTCACGGTCATCTCGCCGCAATCCGCGAAGCGATGTTTGCCCTCGATGGCTTGCCGGCAAAGACCCGCCATGCGCTCGTCGCCAAACTGTCGGATACGCTGACGCGCTTTGTCGTCGCCCGTAACTGGCTGTCGCAGGACCGCGCCGAGCGCGTCGCGGGTGAGGCCATGGCGCGTTCCACCGTCAACATTGCGTCGCGTTCGCGCGGCGAGGAGATGCGTGATCTCGTGCATCACCTGAGCGAGGCTGGCCAGCTCACCGCCGGCCTCATCCTGCGTGCGCTGCTGTCCGGCAATCACGATCTGTTCGATCAGGCGCTGGTGATGCTGTCGGGCCTGCCCGAGAGCCGCGTGGCGGCGCTGGTCGAAGACGGCGCCGACAACAGCGTCAACGCGCTGCTGACGCGCGCTGGCCTTCCGCAAGCAGCGTTCCCGGCCTTCCGTGCTGCACTGGCGGCGCGCAACGAGATCGGCTTTGTCGGCTCCGTGGGCGGCGCCGTGCGCCTCCGCCGTCGCATGGTCGAGCGCGTGCTCACCACCTGCGAGACCGACCCGGTGGCCTCCGAGCCGTTGCTGATCCTGCTGCGCCGTTTCGCCACCGAATCCGCGCGCGAGGAAGCGCGCCTGTTCTGCGACGAGCTGGCGGAGCAGGGCATGTATGCCGACGAGGATGAATACGAGGCGATCGCGGCTTAGCGCGAAATCGTAGGATGGGTTGAGCGAAGCGAAAACCCATCGGCTGAACGATGCGGCAGACTCCGTTGATGGGTTTTCGCTCCCGCGCTGTCGCGCCTGTGCTCAACCCATCCTATGGCTACGGCGCAATGCTCGGCGCTGCCAGCGCATCGAGATGCTCCGGCCGATCCTTGTTCGCCGCCTTCAGATAGTCATCCGCAACGGCCCTCAGGCGGCTGGACAGCTCTTCGGCCACACCCGCCTTTTCGATGGTGTTGTGCTCGCGCACGATCGCCTGCACGGCGTCGATATGATGCTGAATGAGATCCGCCGGCACGGCATCCAGATCCGGGGCGTGTTCGATGATCCGGCACAGGCTGTCGGCGGCAGCACCCGCCGCGGGAAAACCGAATGTGGGTGCATCGCCCTTGATGTCATGCGCCGCGCGGAACAGTTCGCCGCGGGTCACGGTGGTAAAGCCCTTGGCGATGACAGCGGCATGAGCGGCAGACAGCCGGTCGCATTCGGCGCGCATCCAGGTCTTGAATTCACCGGAGAGGTCGGCAAGCGCCTGCTCGGCACGCGCCACGGGATCGTCGAGGTCGCGATTTCCGGTCGGGCGGATCGCGTGCTTCAGCGTGTTGTGCGGCGTGATGACGTGATGGTCCGCGAAGGTCTGGATCATCGCCGCATGCTGCTTGTCCCTGATCATCGGCAATTCTCCAAAAACTAGCTGCTGACGCGGGCTTTATCGAGCAGCGAGGGCTGCTGCAGGATTTCCGCTTCGCCGCCATTGCGCCGTTCGGGGCCGATATAGGCCACGGTGGTGTTACGGCGCCGGTCGGGACCGAAGAAGTTTCGCGTCTTGATGAAAGGGCGGGGATGAGCAACCACGCTCATGATGCGCTGGTAAAGGGCTTTTGCGGAAATCGGCTTGGCGAGAAATTCGGTGACACCGGCATCGCGGGCCATGGTGACGCGGCGTTTTTCCGAATGGGCCGTGAGCATGATGATCGGCGCATAGGGATTGCCCTTGGAATCCGGCTGCCGGATCATCTGCGTCAGTTCGAGTCCGTCGAAGATCGGCATCGCCCAGTCGGCGATCACGATATCGGGGACATAGTGGCTGTACATTTCCAGCGCGGTGGCGCCGTCCTCGGACTCATAGACTTCACGCGCGCCGAACGAATGCAGCAGCGTGCGCAGGATGCGCCGCATATGCGGATTGTCGTCGCAGATCAGGAAGCGAAGCTTGTTGAAGTCGATGCGGTACATGGTGCGGCTCGGACCGGCGGTTACCTTGCGTTAACCATAGGGGAGTGGGGGTTAACGAAGGGTTGAGGCGCAGGCCTGCCGGTATTTCAGTAGCTGAACTGCTCGCTGATGATGCGCTCTTCCAGGCTGTGGCCGGGGTCGAACAGCATCCTCATCGAGATGGTCCGGTCCGAGATCACCTCGACCCGCCGGACGTCGCGTGCCTCGTCGTGGTCGGCGACTGCGGCCACCGGTCGCTTGTCGCCTTCGAGCACCTCGATGACGACGAAGGCCTTGTTCGGCAACAGCGCGCCGCGCCAGCGGCGGGGGCGGAAGGCGCTGATCGGCGTCAGTGCGAGCAGGGCGGCATTGATCGGCAGGATCGGGCCCTGTGCCGAGAGGTTATAGGCTGTGGAGCCGGCGGGTGTCGCGATGAGGATGCCATCGGCGATCAGCTCGGCCATGCGCTCCTGCTCGTCGATCAGGATGCGCAGCCGAGCGGCCTGATGGGTCTGCCGAAACAGCGAGACCTCGTTGATGGCGTGATGGATGTGCACATTGCCATGCACGTCGGTGGCGCGCATCAGCAGCGGATTGATCAGCGTTTCGCGCGCCGCGGCCAGGCGATCATGCAGGTTGACGGTCGAATACTCGTTCATCAGGAAGCCGACCGTGCCGCGATGCATGCCGTAGATCGGCTTGCCCGTGCGCATGTGGTCGTGCAGCGTCTTCAGCATCAGGCCATCGCCGCCCAGGGCGACGATGACGTCGGCCTTGTGAGGATCGTCATTGCCGTAGATCTGCGTCAGCTGTTCATAGGCCGTCTGCGCTTCCACGCTGTTGCTGGCAACGAAGGCGATCCGGTCGAGGCGCTTGGGCGTGGTCATGGCAGAAATCGCGGGCCTCGGGCTCGAACTTGGGCTCAATTCGTGCCGCGGTCTGTATCGACCGGGCCGGAGATTGTCGAGCCGCAGTTAACGGCAGTTCGAGGCAGTCTGTCGAGAGGGCAGGTGGCGGATGGTTAGCGGCCGGCTTGTCGATGACAGCAGAAAGCCGGCGCAGCCCGCTGGGCCCCGCCGGCTTTGAACCGATCCGCGAACGGGATCAGTAGGTGAGGCCGGTGCCCGGCGTCTGCGCAAGCGCGTCCGCGAGCGATTTGTATTCGGCGGAATTCGTGCCGGTGAGGGAGGCGAGCTTGTTCAGGTGATACTGCGCCTGATCGCGATTGCCCTGTTCGACCTGCCACAGCCCGTAATACTGCCAGGTGCGGGCGTGGTTCGGGTCGGCCTTGAGCGCGCGCTCGTAATAGGCCTGCGAAACCTTGTAGTCGCCGAGCTTGCGATAGGAGTAGCCGATCAGATTGGCGACATCGGCACGATCATCCTGCTTCAGCGCCTTCAGCTGCGTGATGGCGGAAGTGTAGTCGTGCTTGTCATAGATCGTGGCGTAGGCAGCGCGATAACCATCGAGGAAGGCGCGATCATCCGGCTTCGTCTCGTTGTGCTTCTTGTCCTTGCTTCCCTTCTTCTGATCGGAAGGCGGCGGCGAGGACGGCGTGTCGCTGCCGGCAGCGTAGGCGGTGGTGAGAGCGGAAGGCGAGGCGGCGATCACAGTTGAAAGCAGAGCAAGTGTCGTCAGCCGGATTAAGGACTTGGTCATGCGGCGCTCCTGTTTGCAGCGGGATCAGTCTGGCACGGAAGCCAGCGGTTGTGAACACGCAATGAACACCGTGATCGATTGTCTATTCCCGCACTGTGCAGCGGTGCTTTGATCCCGTCCGCATGACGAAGATGTCACCGAGATGAACGGAGGCTGCATATGCGCGTCAGCATGGGTTCAGCGCGCGCCGGCTAAATCTTGCGGCATGATCGACAAGCCCGGCCATCCCGACCGGTCACTTTCTTGATCGAGACCGACAGGAGAAGACCATGTTGAAAACAGTGTCCGCCGCGCTGATCGCCGTTTCCATGCTGGCCGCGCCGGCCTTCGCAGGCGGCTTTGGTCATGGCAGCCGCACGCATCATTCCCATGCCTTCGACGCGAAGGCGCAGATGCATCACGGCCATGTCACGCATCATCGCCATCATGTGCGCCCGCATGCGCATCCGCATTTCAACTTCCACAAGAAGTTCGGACACCACAGGAGCTTCAAGCATTCCGGCATCACAGCCAAAACCGTGCACAAACACGGTTGAGGAGCTCCGTGGTCGTGGCGACCCATTGCCCAGCCGCGGCCACGGAGTTTGACGGTCGCCTCGCCGGTCCCGCGTCCCCGGGACTGGCGGGGTGGACCCGTTGATGGTCCCCTCGTCAACGAGTTGCGAACTCCCTTCCGCGCCCGAACCGTCTAGGACTCGCCTGAATTCGGACGGGCAGGCGGGAATGAACGTGAACTTGCAGAAATTGAAGCGCGCAGCGGCGGCGTTGGTTGCGCTGGGACTGGGCGCCTGCGCCGGTCCGAGCGGCAATGTCAGCTTCGTCGAAAGCGCCAGCGGCGCGCAGCCGTTCCCGACCGCTTACCGCACTGATCTGCTCGCTTTCATGCGCACCTATCTCAACGATCCCGTCGGCGTGCGCGGTGCTGTTCTGGCCGAGCCGGTGCAGCGATCGGTCGGCGGCAACATGCGCTACATCGCTTGCGTGCGTTACGCGGCAAAGGATTTCAACGGCCGCTATACCCCCGTGCAGGAGCGTGGTGTTGCCTTCGTCGATGGCCGTCTGGAACGCGTGGTCGATAACAGCGCCGAAGTTTGCGCAGGCGCGAATTACCAGCCGTTTCCCGAAATGGAAAAGATGACGCGCTGAAGCGTTGGTCGGGAGAAACCCTGCAACCGTGATGGTGCCATGAACTTCCGTTCGATCTTGCGGCTACTCGCCTGCCTCGTCGTCTGCTTGGGCATCGGTATCGTCGGTTCGATCTTTACGCGGCCGGAAATTCCCGGCTGGTATGCCGGTCTTGCGAAGCCGTCCTGGACGCCACCACCCTCCGTTTTCCCGATCGCCTGGACGACGCTCTATGTGATGATGGCGATCGCGTTCTGGCGCCTCTGGGATCGCGTCGCGCCGTCGGATTCACGACGGCGTGCGATCATCTTCTTCGCGGTTCAGCTCGCGCTGAATGCGATCTGGTCGCCGGTGTTTTTCGGCTGGCACGGACTGCGGACTGGACTTGCGATCATCATCCTGATGGCGGTGTTCATCGCCGCCACCATCGTGTCGACGGTAAGAATTGACCGCTTGGCGGCTGCACTGCTGGTTCCGTATCTCGGTTGGGTGCTCTATGCGAGCACCATCAATGCCGGCGTCGTCGCTTTGAATTGAACGCAAGTCTGCCGCCGGGATGCCGCAAGCAAACGCGCCGTTTCGCGCGGGAATGGCGCCACTTCTTCCGGCAATGTTGCGGCACGCCTCACCTCAATTTGCCGCGAGCGGTGAACCGAAACCGTCTTGCCGTTGTCAAAGGTGAACAGGGGCGGGTGTGGCTGATTTGTCGCACTCAAGAATGTTCAACATGGCAGGGAACGTCGCGAAGCAACCAAACTCCCGCCACGTTGTTTTCTGACCGTCACAACGCAACACAGGGGATTTCAAATGAAAAAGTTTCTGCTGAGCGCATCGGCCATCGTCGCCGTTGCTGCCGCATCCACCTCGGCCTTCGCCGCCGATCTGCCGGCCCGCACCTATACCAAGGCACCGGCCTACACCGCGCCTGCAGTAGTGTATAACTGGACTGGTTTCTACATCGGCGGTCACGTCGGCGGTTCGTTCGGCGACAGCAACAGCATCATCGGCGACAGCGGCCGCTTCATGGGCGGCGTGCAGGGAGGCTTCGACTATCAGTTCGCCACCAACTGGGTGCTCGGCATCGAGGCCAATTACAGCTGGATGGGCAGCAACAATACCGGCTTCCTGTACTCGAACGGCACCACCGTTGTCGGCAACAACAGCGAACTCGGCTCGGTCACCGGCCGCCTCGGCTACACTTGGGGCCCGACCATGCTCTACGCCAAGGGCGGTTACGCCTGGCGCGGCAATAATGATCTGGTCGTGACGACGCCGGTTCTGGGTGCAACGCCCGTGGGCGTCGATGGCAACAGCAAGAGCGGTTACACCGTCGGTGGCGGTCTCGAATACATGTTCACCCCGAGCTGGTCGGGCAAGATCGAGTATCAGTACTATAACTTCGGCAACACCACGCTTACCTCGACGGCCTTCCCGGCCGGCGTGACGAGCTTCAACAATGACGAGCACACCATCAAGGCCGGCCTGAACTATCGCTTCGGCTGGGGTGGTCCTCAGATCGCCCGTTACTGAGCAACGGAGCGTTCGAACCTTCTGGTTCTGCGGAAAGGCCGGCGTTTCTCCGGCCTTTTTGCTTGCCCGGAGCTGGCGGGGCGGGGGCGGAATCGAAAGTAAACGAGTCCTGAATCCTTGCAAAAATAAGCTGCGAGACTCCTTGCCTAGAATCGCCCGATGGTTCTCAGGCAATGAGAATGATCGACCATATCTGGTGCAACGGGGTTCAGACGGCGCTTGCCGTGGCCCTTCTGGCCGCCTGCGCAGTCAATGTGCTGCTGCTCTGCGGCCGGCTCTAGGCCTGCGCGGCGGTCGCGAGACCGCCGTGGACAATCGAGAACGGCTGCGCCGACCAGTAGCCCTGCGCGGACAACTCTGTTAATGGACGGCGCAACACAGGATCGGCCAGCCAGCGACGTTCCCAGACGGAACGCGCTGCGGCTTTAACCCCTTGATCCTGCAGCCGGCTTAGCTCAGCGGTAGAGCAGCGGTTTTGTAAACCACTGCTCAGAGAGCTAAGGCGTTGTAAACGCTTTGGAATTCTGGTCTATTGGCCAGCAATTGGTGAGCCGACTTAGCTCAGTTGGTAGAGCACCTGATTTGTAATCAGGGGGTCGGGGGTTCGAGCCCCTCAGTCGGCACCACTCAAAGCCCGGAAGGAGCGATTTTAAGCCCTTCCAATTGCCCAGCCCGTGTCTTGCCTCCGCAGCATCTGAGAACGCCGTAGAAGCGGCGGGCGGCGGCGGTGGCAAGGTTCGCAGAACGGCGGCTCAAAACCTCTACTGGCCCCCGAAACTTCCACGGCAGTGCCACGTAGCTTGTCGCCCTACAAGGCGATGAGTAAGCGCGAATGCTTCGAGGACTTCCCCAGTGCGGCCGGTGCCGCCGCACTCTTTCAATCGATCCCCAGACCAAGACCTTCAGGTGTTTTAAGTGCGAGGACGCCCTCGAAGAAGCGAAAGCCCCGCCGGAGGGGGACGGGGCTTTCAACCGGTCTGGGGACGAGCGGGTTGGGGACCGCTCCACAAAGAGACGATAGATATCCGGAATGGTTTCAACAGAAACCCCGCCGCCCGGGGGGAATTGCGGACAGACAGGGCTTCCGGGGCGGAAGCGACGCCGCCCACCAAACCAATCGAAGGCGAGATGCGGCGTTCCCGCATAGCGAGGATTTGCGGCAAAATGCTACGGATGTGAAACTGGTAAGGCTCGTGAACGTAATCCGGTGAAAATCGGAGTCTGGTATGGGCGATGAGGACGCGGAGAGGCGGGATAAGCTTTTGGCGCTAGAGGACGGCCTTTGCGACCTCCAGATCCTGGCCGTAGAGGCCGGAGTTGAAACGACCTCCGCGCTCTTGCGAATGGCCATCCTGGATGTACGCGAGACGCTCGGTTTCCCCAAGAAGCTAGACGGGTAGGACTCCGTCGTCCCAAGCCCAAAGGGACGACGGAGAGGGGTCACCACACGAGCGGAGGACAAGGCCGCTCGCCTGCTCAATGAGACCATTGCGCCTCTGTTCCTACCGGCGCAAAAAAAAGCCCCGCCGAAGCGGGGAGGTGACGAGTCCACCGCAACCTATGCCAGCTTAGTCCGAGTCTCCAGCCTCAATAAAGGTCACTGGATGGCGCAGGCACCCGTCCAGAACTCAACACCCTCGATGAAGCGCAGTGTCTCCAAGCGGCCTTAAAGCCCCAGGGGCGGTGAGGGCGTGGGGAGGTTCGCCGAAGGCGGACGGGCTTTCAGTAACCGGAACAGAGACGTCGTTTGTCCTTCCTACGCGGGAAGGAGAGCGCATGACCGACGACAAGCCCACGTTCACCCGCAAGCAACTCGACGAATGGCAGCGCAAGGACCAACGCAAAAGGCAGGCGTCCGTTGAGCGAACTACGCCCGACGATAAGGCGCCGGATGGCCTTCCGCTGTGGCTCGATAAAACCGACGATTGAATCGTCTTGGCACTCCCGCCGTCTTTGATAGTCTGACCTCAGCCAGTCGTTTTATCGACGAGCGAGGTGGGAATGCAAAGTCCGGTGACGTGCCCAGATTGCGGAGCACGTAGAACATTTGTCGGTTACGACAAAGTGCCCCGCCGCGGTGAAGAGATTAGGGTTTTTCACTGTGGCACATGCGGAATGACCGAGAAGCTGCGCATTGGTTCATCGGGCGCAGAGACGGTTGAGCGCATTCCCAAACCTCCGCCATAGCTGCTAGGCCGCCTTGCTTTCTTTATGACAGTATCTCCGTCGTATCCGGGTCTTGCCGGTGATCGGTGATACCTGCCCAGATACTTACGGCGACGAGGCAGAAGAGGGAGGCGGCGATGATGAGCTTAGGCATGATGCTGGCCCTCCGCTTTAGCGAGGACCGCACGCACCTCAGGAATCTGCGAGACCTTGTCCAACCAAGTATGAAAATACTCCATACTGTTGACGGCAGGACCTTCAACGAACTCCCAGAACGCCACGTCGTCGAGGCTGACTTCATATTCGCGTTGGTCGCATCCAACGATGTGTAAAACGCGCCCACTGACACTGTGGGAATAGACAGGGTCGTAGCTGTCTGCTCGGTAGCCAACATGGGGCATCATTAGGAGATGAATTGCGGTAGTCATGCTATCGGCCCTCCGCTTTGGCGGTCCGAGCCGTAAGCATGGCGTCGGCATATTCGTAGCAAGCAAGCGCGACGCTTTCAGGATTGCTGTTTTCGTGAAAGTTGCCAGTCATCGGGTTGACGTGACTGTAGGCTAGGCATCCGGTCAGGGCGGCCATTGCAAATTTGTCGCGCAACCCTTCGCTCTGGGTCGCGGCTAACGCCAATCCAATTTCTTGTGCCAATAGACAGGCTGTGGTGTTTTCCAATTCCCTCGCTTTCTCTTAGATTAAACCGCAGTAGGCCAAGCCGCTGATACGACCGCATTTCGCAACGATGGCGGTGCGGAGTTCACGGACGTATTCGTCATTCTCCAGCTCTGAGCCGTAGGCGTCCTGAACCACTTCAAGAGCCTTCACCGGCTTGCTGAAAAGGCCACTGATAACCGCGCCGTTCGGATGATGGAGTTTGAAACCTTCAGCCTCAAAGGCTATGCGGTTGATGCGGGCGGTGCTGTAACCGACGCTGTGACCGTTCCAAGTGCAGGCAGCCTCGACGTCTTCTGGCTCGTCGGTCTCTGTGCCGATTAGCTCGACAAAGTAGGTTGTGAGAAAGTCGTCCAGAAAATCCTGGGTGACAGCGTTCAAATAAGGTTTGTTTTGCATATGAGTTTCTTTCCTAGACCGCTGAATCATGCGCTAGGAATAAAAGCTCGTCAAACAAAATCGGAAAAATTTATGGGGCGCGGCCAACTAGCTGTCTAGGAAAGCGGCAGGCACCCCAATGTCGTACCCGGAAAAGGTTCGGCAATGCGGAATCTCTCACAGCCGTTGAATCCTGCCAAGAACAAAGTCGTCAATTGCTGATTAGCGGTCGAACACCTTAAGGAGGCGGCATGAGTCACAAACAGAAGCCCTTGAGTGTCATCGCCCAAGAAATCTCCCAGCTATTCTCCGCACTCAGCGTGGAAGAGCAGGAGGTTGCAATGCAGCGTCTGGAAGAGCTGATGGAAGCTCACGAAGGCAAGCAAACGACTGAGCAGTTTCGCCGCATTGTTCTGGCTGAACTCATTATGATGCAGACGTTACATTGACCGCCGTAGCGCCCCGTAAAGCCCTGCTATCCTCGTTGAACGGCGGCTCGCAAAGCCTATGGTCGCCTTCAAGGAGGAGCCCATGCATAGGCTTGTGAACGAGTTCAAACACCTCTCGCTGCCTCAACAGCACGAAGTCTTCCCGGACATTCTTGCCGCTTACAATGCCGCGAAGGAAGCACGTCGGCAGGAGCTGGAGGCAGAAATCAAATCGCTTGGTTTCAAGCCGGGCGAGGCGAAGAAGCCGCCCACAGTGGCGGCCAAGTATCGCTCAAAGAAAGACCCCGCCAAGACTTGGGCGGGGCGAGGTGCAGAGCCAACCTGGCTGAAAAAGGAGATGGCCGAGACTGGCCTTCCCCTTGATGCCTTCGCTACTTCATCAGCTGCTTGAGCATGTCGTCCTCGGGCAGGTACTTGTCCGGTCTGGCTTTCGGATAGGTGCGGATGTCCCGGCGGAAGCGCCCGACGTAAAAGCCGTCATCGTCTCGAAGGGCGCCCCATTTAGCGGCAGGCTTCTTCTTGAGGATGGCGGCGACTTCCCTGCGCAGCACATCCCATTGATTGCTTGAGAGCAGGCGCGTCTTGCCCATGCCGAGGTGAACGGAACAATGAAACATTTCCCCCTCCCTTGAATCCGGCAAGGTGAGTCACGGGAATCGCGGTTTCCACGAATCTGCGGTTGCGGCCGACTCTCATAGCGTGTGGGAAGAAAAGCGCTGCAAACCTTGAAAATCAGGGTTTCAGCCTCATCTTAGCATCATCCCGAAACGACGCTCTTGCAGCGCCCATGGCCCCGTCTCATTGGCCTTAGAGACACATTGTCATGCCTACAACGATCACCCGCTTTCCCCAGTGGACGGCGGAAGAAGACCGCCTGCTTCGGTCGATGGCCGAGGCGGGGAAGAGCCTGACCTTGATGACCGCGAAACTGAAACGGCCCATCAGGATCATCAAGGGGCGAGCCCAGGATTTGGGAATTCCCCTTGGCAAATGCACGCGTGAACGACCCTAAGCAAAAGCCGCCCCAACCAGGGCGGCTTTTTCTATGCGTGTGGCTCCGCAAGCAGAGCATTGAAGGGATGGTCGGCCGGGAAGCGGGCGGGAAAGGGCGAGGTGCATTCGTCGAACGCGACGATCACCTTCGGATTCACACCTGCTGCAAGGCTGGCCAGTTCGTCGATGGCGTCATACTGCGCCTCATCGGGAAACTCCTTCTCGCAGACGATGCCCACACGGGCCTCGTGCAGAGCTTCCAAGGGATAAAGGCTGGCGACGGCCCCGCCAGCCTCGACGAAGTGAGTGTAACGCCCACGGTTATTCGCAAGCTGAAAGCTGATGCGTTCAAGCATGATGATGTCTCGCAATGTGAGTGAGACCCGCAGCATGAGCGAGGAAGTCGTATACCGCATCTCATTTTTGCGATGCGTCATTGGGAACGAGGGCGCCAACTCTCGATTTCAGCGCTGCCAGAAACGAGAAGCGCCATGCTTGCAGGACTTCTAATAGCCGCTGTCATTCTTTTATTGGCATATGTCGGCTTTCTGGCAGACACCGTGACCCGTTTCAGGCGAGTGAATCACGTAACGAAACGCTTGTATGAGGTAGGCAATGCCCGTAGCTCACATCATGGAGACACTGAACCGGCAGGACGAACCGATCTTTCTGGCCGATGCGTATGGCGCGCGCGCGATCAGAGAGATGGAGTTGGCATTGGTGAAGGCCTGCGAAGCTCTTCCGAAGGAGTTGGACAATCACGAGTGCCGAAGCTTCGTCGCAAAGCGCATCTGCGCGCGCGTCGAAGACGGTGAGCGGACGTTTGGCGGTATGGTCACTGCCGCAATGGCCGCTGTCGATGAGTTGCGAAGCCGTCGAGATACGGTCTAGGGCTACATCTCGTTGTCTTGCGAGACGAGGGGATAGGCGCCGACAGGCTTGATGCTGCGACGGGCCATGCGCTCCGCAAGATCCAGAAGCTTGCGGCGCCTTTCCGGCTCGTGAATTTGTCGAAACGCCGAGATCAGTCGCAGCGCTTCTTCATCGCTTTCACGGACAAGAGTGCTTTTCATTGCATCCCCCCAAGGGCTGCGATTATTGCTTCGCAGAGCGCGGACGATAGGAGAATTCCGTCAGTTCGCAAGCCCGAAATATTTTCCGATTATGTCGGCAAACGAGTTGACGCCATCGAATTGTAGTTGACGAGATTCCTGACCTGACTCAGCATTCAGTCAGACCCGTGCAGGCCCCAAGCTCTGCACGGGCGGCTAAGTGAGCTTGGGAGCCAAAAACAATGAAAGCTTGGGAGCA
>NZ_JBIISY010000009.1:0-58436 GCF_044340795.1 Tardiphaga sp. | reverse complement strand
CAAGCCGCATGTGCATCACGAGGGCGAGAAGCCGCCGACACGCAATCCGCTGGTCAAGTTCCAGCGCGGCTTCGAGAGCCGGTTCGAGAAATTCCGCGCCGGCTATCACAGCCTGCTCGATCTCGCTTTGGCGCGTCGCCCGATCTTCGTGATCGGCTTCCTGCTGTTCGTCGGTGCGTCGTTCCTGCTGGTGCCGTTCCTCGGCCGTAACTTCTTCCCGCAGGTCGATGCCGGCAGCATTTTGATGCATGTGCGCGTGCAGGTCGGAACCCGCGTGGAGGAAACGGCCAATCAATTGGCCGATATCCAGAAGACGATCCGCAACATCATCCCGCCGAACGAGATCGAGACCATGACCGACAATATCGGTCTGCCGGTCTCGGGCATCAATCTGACCTATAACAACACCGGCGTGCTTGGCAGCGCCGATGGTGACATCCAGATCAAGCTGCGCGACGGTCACCGGCCGACCGAGGAATACGTCAAGCAGTTGCGCGAACGACTGCCGCGCGAATTCCCTGGCACCAGCTTCGCGTTCCTGCCGGCGGACATTGTCAGCCAGATCCTGAATTTCGGCGCGCCGGCGCCCATCGACCTGCAGATCCGCGGCAACCGCACGGCAGAGAATTTTGCCTATGCCAACAAGCTGCTCGCCAAGGTGAAGCAGATTCCGGGCATCGCGGATGCGCGCATCCAGCAATCGCCGAACAATCCCGGTTTCAACATCGATGTCGATCGCACCCGCGCGCAATATGTCGGGCTCACCGAGCGCGACGTCACCAACAGTCTGGTGGTGAATCTCGCCGGCTCCTCGCAGGTGGCGCCGACCTACTATCTCAATCCCGAAAACGGCATCTCCTACTCGATCGTGATGCAGACGCCGCAATACAAGATGGACTCGCTGAACGCGCTGCAGACGCTGCCGATCACCTCGGCCAGCGCCCAGGGCTCGCCGATCCTCGGCGGCATCGCCGATATCAAGCGGACCTCCACCAATGCGGTGGTGTCGCAATATGACATCCAGACCATGGTGCAGATCTATGCCACCACTCAGGGCCGCGATCTCGGCTCGGTGTCGAATGACATCTACAAGGCCATCGAGGAGACCAAGGCCGAGCTGCCGCGCGGGTCGACCGTGGCGCTGCTCGGCCAGGTCGAGACCATGAATTCGTCCTTCGCCGGCCTGCTGTTCGGCCTGCTCGGCGCCGTGGTGCTGATCTATCTCCTGATCGTGGTGAACTTCCAGTCCTGGTCCGACCCCTTCGTGATCATCACTGCGCTACCGGCGGCACTCGCCGGGATCGTCTGGATGCTGTTCACCACGGAGACCACATTGTCGGTTCCGGCGCTCACCGGTGCCATCATGTGCATGGGTGTCGCTACAGCAAACTCGGTGCTGGTGATATCGTTCGCCCGTGAGCGTTATGCCGTGCATGGCGATCCCATCAAGGCGGCGCTGGAAGCCGGTTTCACCCGTTTCCGCCCGGTTCTGATGACGGCACTGGCCATGATCATCGGCATGGCGCCCATGGCCTTTGGCTTAGGCGAGGGCGGCGAGCAGAATGCGCCGCTTGGTCGCGCGGTCATTGGCGGCTTGATTTTTGCTACCATCGCCACATTGATGTTCGTGCCGGTCGTGTTCAGCCTCGTGCATAAAAAACAACAATCCGATCACCAAACTTCGGCCCATCCGGCCGCTTCGGAGCCGTCTCATGTCCACTGAGAAGTCTGACCAGCACATTGCCCCGGTCTCCCGCCGCAAGCTCGGCGTGGCTGGCGTGGTCGGCCTCGTGGTCGCCGGCAGCGTCGTGGTCACCGGCCTCATGGCCCGCGCCAAGACCGACACGGAACTCAAGTCCTGGACGGCCGAGCAGGCGATTCCGACAGTCGCCGTCGCCTTGCCCGGCAGCCGGCCGCTGAAGCCTACCTTGGACCTCCCTGGCCGCCTGGAGGCCTATTCCCGCGCGCCGATCTTCGGCCGCGTCTCCGGCTATCTGAAGAGCTGGGATGCCGATATGGGCGCCCAGGTGAAAGCCGGGCAGGTGATCGCCGAAATCGATGCCCCGGATCTCGACCAGCAACTGCTGCAGGCCCGCGCCGATCTCGTCAGCCAGCAGTCCAGCGCCAAACTGTCCGAAGCCACGCTGAACCGCCGCAAGACGCTGGTGGCGTCGAATTTCGTCTCGGCCCAGGAAATCGACGAGCGCACTGCCGACCTCAACAACAAGCGCGCCGCCGTGAAGTCCGGCGAAGCGAATGTGCAGCGCCTCGAGGCGCTGGCCGATTACAAGAAGATCACCGTGCCGTTCGACGGTATCGTCACCCAGCGCAACACCGATGTTGGCGCGCTGATCTCCGGCGGCACCGGCACGGGTGCTGCGATGTTCGTGATCTCCGACGTCAGCAAGCTGCGCGTCTATGTCGAGGTGCCGCAGAATTTTGCGCCTTCCGTGCAGATCGGCACCAAGGCGACCATCACCGTGCCGGATCATCCGAACGAGACATTCCAGGCCACGGTGGAAGCCTCGTCGCGCGCCGTCGATATCGGCTCCGGCACGACGCGCATGCAGCTCCGCCTCGACAATCCCGACGGCAAGCTGATGCCCGGCGGCTTCGCCAATGTGAAGCTCGCGCTCACCGGCACTGCCGCGCCGCTACATGTTCCGGCCAGCGCCCTGATCTTCGGCCAGAAGGGGCTGCGCATCGCGACGGTGACGCCGGATGACCGCATCCTGTTCAAGAGCATCACCATCGCCCGCGATCTCGGCCGCGAGATCGAGATCGGCTCGGGTCTGGCCGCGGACGACCGTATCGTCACCGCGCCGCCGGATGGTCTGAACGACGGCGACAAGGTCCGCGTCACCGGCGGGCCGGCTGCGAAGGACGGCAAGCCGACCGCGGAGACGGAGAAGAAGGAAGTGAAGGGGTAGGGATGGTCTCCCTCCCCGGAGCGAAGCGAATGGGGAGGGTCCGCCGATAGGCGGGGGTGGGGTCTCTCCCCACGTGACGTCGGAGTTTGTGGAAGCACCCCACCCGTCTCAAAGCTCGCTGAACGCTCGCTTTGATCCACCCTCCCCACGGCGCCGCTGCGCGGCTTGGGGGAGGGACAAGGCCGCGCCTCAGCCAGCAGTCCACTCCAGCACCCCATCGCCCGCGGTGCTGATCTTGCCCTTGGTGCCCACTGGCGTCCGGTCCTGATCCATCAGCATCGCCAGCGTGCCAGCGTCATTGACTGGCACACGCGCCAGCGCCCGCTCATTCGCGGTCGTGCGAACGATCACCACGCCGTGCTCGATCTCGCCGCCGCGGCCGTAGATCACCGTAAAACTCTCCACGGTCCCATCGCCCGACGCCTCGGTGACATAGGGCGGCACCGGCCCGCGCGCACGATCCGCCTCCGCCTGCACGCTGATGCTCTGTGCGATCGGCCCTGACGGTGCATCCTTCGACACCACCAGCGCATGATGCTTGGTCACGAAGCCACCCTGCGCATAGAGCAGGCCGGTCTTCGTCCCCGCACGGATCTTGCGCACCATCGCGCAGGCCGCATGGGCCATGTAGTCATTCAGCGGCGCGCCGAAGAAAGTCAGCCCGCCCGTCACCGTCGGCATCACGTCATCGCCGAGGCCAAGCGTGCGCCTTGCCATCTTCGGCACGCAGGGGAAGCAGCTATACAGCTCGATCGCATCGAACGCCTTGCCTGACCCTCCCACCAGCGCCATCACGGATTTCAGCACCGCATTCTGCGCGTGGCTCTCCACATACTGGTCGCGGTCGAGATAATCGCGCGGCTCCTCCGCTGAAGCGCCGCCGACGATATGCACCATGCGATCCTCCGGCACGCCCGCGGCGCGCGCCTTTGCGAGGCTGGTCACAAGGATCGCCGATGACTGGTTCACCATCGGATTGGCGACCATGAGCTTCGTATAGGGCCAGGCGATCAGCCGGTTATCCGCCGTCGGCGTGGTGATTTCGTCCGGCGTGAACGCCTTCTTGTTCCAGGCTTCTGGATTGGTGGCGGCCACGCCGGCATAGCGCGACCATAGTTCGCCACTCTCGCGATGCGCCTCGCGCGGCGTCTGCCCCCAATGCGCAGCGGATGCGGCCTCGTAGAACGGATAGACCGTCACCGGCTTGTTGACGCCGAGCTTCACCGCCATCGGCTTCTGATAGGCGGCGCCGCGCAACGGCTCCGGCGCGTCCTTGGCAAACGGCGTCCAGGGTAGCTCGACCTTCGCGCGCTCGGCCTTGGTTGCCGTGCCCTGCGATTCCGCGCCGGTGATCGCCGCCACCTGCGACTCGCCACGCGCGATGCGCTGTGCCGCTTCGTGAATGTAGCGGATCGGGCTCTCGCCGCCGACCGGGCCGTAATAGGCATGCTTCGGTGTGATGCCGAGCCTTTCGCTGAGCTGCTTCTCCGGCGCGATATAGCGCCAGCTCAGGAAGTTGACGATGTCGAGCGAGTCGATGTCCTTCAGCAGCTTGCCGCCGGCATCCTGCTCCGCGCGCTTCAGTGCCTCAATCATCAGGTCGAGCGGCTCGAGCCCTTGCGCCAGTTCCTTCGGATGGTCAGAGAATTCGCCGACGCCGACGATGACGGGAATGCGTTTTTCAGGTTGCGAAGCTGCCATTGTTCTTGCTCTTGCCTTTATTCCGAAACCAGCATGGAGAGGTGCTCTGCCGCTTCGGCAAAGTCCTCCTTGAACTCCTGCACAACTGCCCCCGCCGACTTGACGCTGTCAATCAGCCCGACGCCCTGGCCGACGAAATAGCTGACCAGATCGCGCGCCTGCGCATTTCCCGCGGCAGCGGAACGATCGATCGACGCGAAGGCATCGCGGCTGATCAGGCTCTGCAGCGGCATTGGCAGCGCGCCCGGGCTGTCCGGCCCGCGATCCCACGCATCGGTCCATACCGAGCGCAACTGCCGCGCCGGCTTGCCCGTGCGCCCTTTGGAGCGGATCGCATCGCGGGAGGACGCCGCGATCATCTTTTCGCGGAAGATTTCGGACGTCTCCGACTCCGTCGTCGCCAGCCAAACCGAGCCGGTCCACACGC
Source organism: Tardiphaga sp. (assembly GCF_044340795.1). Classification (GTDB taxonomy): domain Bacteria; phylum Pseudomonadota; class Alphaproteobacteria; order Rhizobiales; family Xanthobacteraceae; genus Tardiphaga. Next base: position 53,378 of record NZ_JBIISY010000009.1, on the reverse strand, counting down.
CGGCCGCCCCCATCGCCATGCACGCGGCCATCTGCCTGCCGGTCATAATGCCGCCCGCCGCAAGCACCGGCACATCACGGATCGGCTTGATGGCCTTGATCACCTCCGGCACCAGCACCATGGTCGAAACCTCGCCGCAATGGCCGCCGGCCTCGGTGCCTTGCGCGACGAGAATATCGACCCCCGCGGCGACCTGGCGGATCGCATGTTCCTTCGCGCCTCCCAGCGCGGCCACAGGTACGCCATGCGCCTTGCCCATCTCGATCATCGCCTTCGGCGGCACGCCGAGCGCATTGGCGATCAGGCGGATTGGATGCCGGAACGAGATATCGAGCAGCCGCAGCGCGGTCTCGCCATCGAAAGGCTGCGGCTGATCGGCAGAGACCTCGGTGACGCGGAGATCAACGCCGTATTTCTGCAGCAGGCCTTTGGTGAAATCGCGGTGCTCCGGCGTGATACGGCTTTCCAGCGATTTCCAGGTGACATGCTTCTCGCCGGCTGTGGAGATATTCTCCGGGATCAGCACATCGATGCCGTAAGGCTTGCCATCGACATGATCGTCGATCCATTTCAGTTCCTGCTCAAGCGTTTCTGGCGAATGCGCGGTTGCCCCGAGCACGCCGAAACCGCCGGCGCGGCTGACGGCGGCAACGACATCGCGGCAATGGCTGAAAGCAAGCAGGGGAAACTCAATTCCCAGCATGTCACAGATGGGGGATTTCATGGGCGTCTCCCGGATGGCCGCTTCATGTGGCGACGTTGACGGGAGGCTAGCTGATGAGGGGGATGACGCAAACTCTCTTGTCATCACCCGCGAAAGCGGGTGATCCAGTAAACGGCGTCAATTGAGACGAAGCTCATCCGGCAGTGTCTACTGGATCCCCGCTTTCGCGGGGATGACAGACCGGGCCAAACATTCCGCCTCGCAAAATACGTGTCCCATTTCATCCTTGCGCTTTCGCGCCCTACGGGAAATGCTGCGGACAACAAGCAAAGCAAAAAATCCGGGAGTGAACTCATGGCCGCAGCGCAGCCGCAATCCGTCCAAACCCGAAGCACAAGCGCACAGGCCGATGTGGTCGTGGTCGGCGCCGGGTTTTCCGGGCTCTATCTCCTGCACAAGCTCCGCAATCTCGGCCTCAGCGTGAAAGTCTTCGAGCAGGGCGGTGATGTCGGCGGCACCTGGTACTGGAACCGCTATCCCGGCGCGCGCTGCGACGTTGAAAGCATGCAGTATTCCTTTTCCTTCGATGAAGACCTGCAGCAGACATGGGACTGGAGCGAGCGCTACGCCCCGCAGCCGGAAATCCTGCGCTATGCCGGCCATGTCGCCGAGCGCTACGACCTGCGCCGCGACATCACCTTCAACACCCGCGTCGAATCCGCGGTGTTTGATGAGCAGGGCAATCGCTGGACGGTGACGACATCGGATGGCGCCAGCACCGTCGCGCAATATGTCGTGCTGGCCACCGGCTGCCTCTCCAATGCACGCTCGCCCGACATCAAGGGACTGAAGGACTTCAAGGGCAAGGTCTATCACACCGGCAGCTGGCCGCATGACGAGGTGGATTTCACCGGGCTTCGCGTCGGTGTCATTGGCACCGGATCGTCCGCGATCCAGTCGATTCCGCTCATCGCCGATCAGGCCGAACATCTTTATGTGTTCCAGCGCACCGCAAACTTCAGCGTGCCGGCGCGCAACGCCAAGCTCACCAACGCCGAGCGGCAGGGCTTTCGCGACAATTATGCGGAGATCCGTCGCGTCGCCCGTGAGGAGATGCGCAATGGCATTTATCAGCCCGTGCCCGATCGCGGCGCACTCGATGATCCCGAAGCGACGCGCCGTGAAAAATACGAGGCGCGTTGGACCTCCGGTGGTCTTACCTTCATGGGCGTCTACAACAATCTCGGCCTCGATCTCGCCGCGAACGACACCGCAGCCGGCTTCATCCGCGACAAGATCGCCGACATCGTCAAGGATCCGGAAACCGCAAGGCTGTTGCAGCCGAACAGCCATCCCGTCGGCACCAAGCGCATCTGTGTCGATACCGACTACTACACGACGTTCAACCGGCCGAATGTCAAACTGGTCGACATCAAGACCCATCCCATTGAGGAAATCCTGCCGCATGCGGTGCGTACAGGCGGCACGGACTACGAGGTGGATGCGCTCGTGCTCGCTACCGGTTTCGATGCGATGACAGGATCGGTCGCGAAGATCGAGATCCGTGGCCGCAACGGACAGACGCTGAACGACAAGTGGGCCGAGGGTCCGCGCACCTGTCTCGGCCTGATGAGCGCCGGCTTCCCGAACCTCTTCATCATCACCGGGCCCGGCTCGCCCTCGGTGCTGTCGAACATGCTGGTTTCCATCGAGCAGCATGTGGACTGGATCACCGACTGCCTGTCAGCAATGCGCAAGCGTGGCGCAGAGACCATCGAAGCGACGCGCGCAGCTGAGGACAAGTGGGTCGATCACGTCAACGAGGTGGCGGCAGGAACGCTCTATCCGCAGGCCAATTCCTGGTACATGGGCGCCAACATCCCCGGCAAGCCCCGCATCTTCATGCCTTATATCGGCGGCGTCGGCGTCTATCGCAAGATCTGCGACGAGGTGGCGGCGAAGGGTTATGAGGGATTTGAGATGGGGGTAGGGATGGAGCAACGCGAGGCGGCGACGGCTTAAGCAGCGCGCCGACCTATCCCCACGTCATGGCCGGGCTCGACCCGGCCATCCACCTTATCTTCTGCGTTTACCGCAAAGATGGGTGCCCGGGTCAAGCCCGGGCATGACAGCGTGTGCGACTAGAACGCCGTGTACCCGCCATCGATCACGAACGTATCCGCGGTGTGATACGACGACGCCTTGCTCATCAGATACACCGCGATGCCGCCGAAATCCGATGGTTCGCCGAAACGGCGCGTCGGGATGCGCGGCATCACATTGGCGACGAACTTTTCGTTGCCCATGATACCCGCCGTCATGTCGCTCTTGATCCAGCCCGGCAGGATCGCATTTGCCGTGACGCCCTGACGCGCCAGCTCCACCGCCAGCGCGCGCACCAGCGCGTTGATCGCGGCCTTCGTTGCGGCATAGTGCTCGTTGCGCGCGGTGCCGAAGATCGAGGCGAGGCTCGAGGTTGCGACCAGGCGGCCGAATTTGTCGCCGCCCTCGGCACGCTCGGTCATGTGCCGCGCTGCCACCTGGAAGGCATGGAAAACGCCGTCCAGATTGGTCGCGAACATCGTGCGCCACTGTTCTTCGGTGCGATCGATAAAATTGTGTCGGCCACCGCCGCCGATGCCGGCATTGGCGAAGCAGCCATCGACGCGACCGAAGGTCTTCAGCGTCGCATCCATCGCGGCCTTCACCGAGGCGGTGTCGGTGACGTCGCAGATCTGCGTCTGCACTTTTCCGGCCAGGCCATCCAGACTCGCGGCGGCCGCCTTGTTCTTTTCCGCATTGCGGCTCCAGATCGAGACATTGCAGCCTGCCGCAGCCAGCGCCTGCGCGATGCCGAGGCCGATACCCCCATTGCCGCCGGTAACCACGGCCACGCGGCCGGAAAGATCGAAGATGTTGCTCATCTGTGTTTCCTCGTCTGGCGCAGGTTGAGCCTGCATCCCTGGTTGATCAGCTTTCCAATCGGAAGCATGGACAAGCGCGCCTGAAAAATCAAATATGGCGACCGACATTCAATCGCGCCCACCGCGCGGAATAAACGCCATTTAGTTTGCGAGGAAACCATGCAGTTCAAACACGTCACGCTCGATTTCGACGGCCAGGTCGCCATCCTGAAGCTCGATCATCAGGAGGTGATGAATGCCGTCTCCGTCGACATGCTCGGTGGCCTCGCCGAAGCGCTGGCGGAGATCGACGAGCGCCGCGACGACGTGCGCTGTCTGGTCATCACCGGCGCCGGCCGCGCGTTCTGCACCGGCGCCAATCTGCAGGGGCGCAACAACAATGTGACCAAGCGCAACGGGGCCGGCGCGACGCTGGAAACGGCCTTCCATCCATTCCTGCGCAAATTGCAGGGTCTGCATTGCCCGATCATCACCGCGGTCAACGGCCCCGCTGCCGGCGCCGGCATGAGCTTTGCGCTGATGGGCGATCTCATCCTGTGCGCAAAATCGTCCTACTTCCTGCAGGCTTTCCGCCGCATCGGTCTCGTGCCGGATTGCGGCTCGACCTGGATCCTGCCGCGCCTGATCGGCAAGGCGCGTTCGGTGGAGCTGTCATTGCTCGGCGAAAAGCTCCCGGCCGAAAAGGCGCTGGAATGGGGCCTCGTCAATCGCGTCTATGACGATGCGGTGCTGATGGAGGAAGCCATGAAGCTCGCGCATGATCTTGCCAATGGTCCGACCGTAGCGCTGTCGCTGATCCGCACGCTGTATTGGGAAAGCCCGCAGAACACGTTCGAGGACCAGATCAATCTCGAAGTGAAGTCGCAACGCATCGCCGGCAATTCGCCGGACTTCAAGGAAGGTGTTGCGGCCTTCCTCGAAAAGCGTCCCGCAAAATTCACGGGCAAGTAAGCCTTGAGCTCAGCTTCGGTCGCTGAGCTGTTGTCACGCAGCGTCGCGGCGTGGTGCCCCGGCGCCACCGGCGTGACGGATGCGAAGCGTTTGTCCGGCGGCGCCAGTCAGGAGACGTGGTCGTTCGACATCACGCATCCCGATGGCGTCATTGGCGCGATCCTGCGCCGTGCGCCGCCGGGCTATGGTGCCGCGCCCGGCCGTGCCGCCGGGCTTGATGCCGAAGCCGTGCTGATGCAGCTGGCCTATGACGCAGGCGTACCATCGCCGAGGGTGCTGCATGTTTTGAATGCAGCCGATGAACTTGGCACCGGTTTCATCATGCAGCGAGTCGCTGGCGAGACGATCCCGCGAAAAATTCTGCGCGACAACGAATTCGCCACCGCGCGGCCGAAACTGGCACGGCAGTGTGGGGAAATTCTCGCCGGCATCCATGGATTGCCTGCCTCTGCTTTGCCGCAACTTCGACGCATGGATGCCGCAACAGAAGTCGCCGAATTGCAGCAGGAGATCGACAATTTCGGCTGGCCGAGGCCGGTTTTCGAACTCGCTTTGCGCTGGTTGCGCGACAACGATCCCGGCCCATCCGCGCGCGTCTCGCTGGTGCATGGCGATTTTCGCCACGGCAATCTGATGATTGGCAATGACGGCGTGCGGGCCGTGCTCGACTGGGAGCTCGCGCATCTCGGCGATCCCATGGAGGATCTCGGCTGGATCTGCGTGAACTCCTGGCGCTTCGGGGGCATCGACAAGCCGGTCGGTGGCTTCGGTGCGTACGAGGAATTGTTCGCCGGCTATGAAGCCGCGAGCGGCATCAAGGTCGATGCAGCACGTGTAAAGTTCTGGGAAGTGATGGGCACGCTGCGCTGGGGCGTCATGTGCGTCGGCATGATGCAGCGGTTTCGCACCGGACCGGATCACTCGATGGAGCGCGCAATGATCGGGCGGCGATCGTCGGAGACGGAGATTGATCTGCTCAGGCTGCTGGCGCCGCGGAGGTCATGAGATGCAGGATGAACCGAGACCGGACGAACTGGTGAAGGCCGTCGCGGATTTTCTCCGCAACGATATCGCACCGCAGATTTCGGGGCACGCGGGCTTCAAGCTGCGCGTGGCGATCAATGCGCTGGATCTGGTGACGCGGCAACTGACGCTGGCGGGCGAGAGCGATGCCGCCGAACTGCATCGGCTGACGATGTTGCTCGGTGTCAACGGCACGCTGGATGGGTTGAACCACGATCTCGCTGAGGGCATTCGCAGCGGCAATCTCGATCTGGATTCGCCTGGTCTGAAGGAGCATCTGTGGCAGACGACTTTGGCGAAGCTTGAGGTCGATCAGCCGAATTATGCTGCGTATAAGCGGGAGACGGAATAACGCCGTCATTGCGAGGAGCGAAGCGACGAAGCAATCCAGATCTTCCTTCTTGGCTTTCTCGATTGCTTCGCTGCGCTCGCAATGACGGAGGGTTCTACTTCCCCTTCCAGTTCGGCTTGCGCTTTTCCGAAAACGCCTTCGGGCCTTCGACGTAATCCTCCGACGCGGCCATTGCCTTCACGGCGGGATAGTCGCGCTGTTCGGTGATCGCCTGCTCAAGCGAGACCTGCATGCCCTTCTGGATCGCCTGCTTGGAGGCGCGGATCGACATCGGCGAGTTCTGGCAGATCGTCTCCGCCCAGCGTACGGCAGCGTTCAGCGCCTCGCCCTGCGGAACCACTTCGTTGACGAAGCCGAGTTCATAGCCTTCCTGCGCCTTCACATGGCGCGCGGTGAGGATCATGCCCATGGCGCGCTTCATGCCGATCTGGCGCGGCAGGCGCTGCAGGCCACCGGCGAGGGCGGCAAGACCGACACGCGGCTCGGGCAGCGCAAAGGTCGCATTCTCCGCCGCGATGATGAGGTCGCAGGCCAGCGCGATTTCAAAGCCGCCGCCCATGGCGACGCCGTTGACCGCCGCGATGATCGGCTTGTCACAATCGAAGCGCGCGGTGAGGCCGGCGAAGCCCGACGTGTTCCAGCCGCGCTTGCCGCCGGCCGCCTGCCATTTCAGGTCGTTGCCGGCGCAGAACGCCTTGTCGCCGGCGCCGGTGACGACAGCGATCCACTGCTCGGGATCGTTGGCGAATTCGTTGAACACCTCATGCAATTCGTTATGCGCATCGGTGTGCAGCGCGTTGTAGACCTCTGGGCGCGACAGCGTCACGATGGTGATCGGGCCCTTGCGGGTGACGGTGGAGAATTGCAGAGCCATTGCGGCCTCCCGGTTTCTGGTGCGGTGTTTTTCGTTGCGCAGAATTTCGAAGCGCGGAATGGCTGCGCTTGACTTGGCTACACGATGCCATCTTAATCGCCCGATTAACAAGAGCAACAAAGCACGCACACAACATCGGGAGCAGCGCCGTGGATTTCTCCTTGCCGGCCGATCTGGTCGCCTATCTCGCCGAGCTCGACGCCTTCATTCTCCGTGAGATCAAGCCGCTCGAAGAGCAGGACGACAATATCCGCTTCTTCGATCACCGCCGCGAATGGGCGCGCACCGATTTCGAAAATGGCGGCCTGCCGCGCCATGAATGGGAAAAGCTGCTGCGCGAAACGAAGAACCGCGCCGATGCAGCCGGTCATCTCCGCTTCGCGATCCCGAAGCGCTATGGCGGCAAGGATGGCAGCAATCTCTGGATGGCCGTCATCCGCGAGCATTTTGCCGCAAAGGGACTTGGTCTGCATAACGATCTGCAGAACGAGCACTCCATCGTCGGCAATCTGCCGATCGTCACCATGCTCGATCGCTACGGTCGCGACGATCAGAAGGAAATGATCGAAGGCTCGATCACGGGAAAATATCGCATCACTTTCGGCCTCACCGAACCCGAGCACGGCTCCGATGCAACGCATATGGAGACGACCGCGGTCGAGACGACCCGCGATGGCGTCAAGGGCTGGCTCATCAATGGCGAGAAGATGTGGACCACGGGCATGCATGTGGCGACCCATTGCTCGGTGTTCGCGCGCACCTCTGGCAAGGATGGCGATGCGCGCGGCATCACCTGCTTCCTGGTGCCGGCGAAAACGCCGGGCGTGAAGGTCGAGGAGTACATGTGGACCTTCAACATGCCGACGGATCATCCGCGCGTGTCGTTCACCGACGTGTTTGTGCCGGAAGATGCGCTGTTCGGCGAGATCGGCCGCGGTCTCTCACTCGCGCAGTGCTTCGTGCATGAGAACCGGATCCGCCAGGCGGCCAGCTCGCTCGGTGCTGCGGTCTATTGCATCAATGAGAGCGTGAAATATGCGCGCGAGCGAAAGCCCTTTGGCGAAGAGCTGGCGCGCAATCAGGGCATCCAGTTTCCGCTGGTCGAATTGGCGACGCAGGCCGAGATGCTGCGCCTCCTGATCCGCAAGACGGCATGGGAGATGGACCAGCTCACCCAGGCGCAGGTGGAACACACGCTGTCGGACAAGGTGTCCATGTGTAACTACTGGGCCAACCGGCTGTGCTGCGAGTCCGCCGATCGCGCCATGCAGGTGCATGGCGGCATGGGTTATTCGCGTCACAAGCCGTTCGAGCACATCTATCGCCACCACCGCCGCTATCGGATCACCGAAGGCAGCGAGGAAATCCAGAAGCGCAAGGTGGCGGGATTCTTGTTTGGCTACATGGGGGCCGGGAAGCACTAGCTGCGAAGGACGCATATATGCCGAAAGTGCACATCGAAACCGTGCCTGTCCGGTCCGGCTCGGGCTATCCGGCGCCATTCGATGCACCTTGCGCTGCCCGGATGCGCCGCCGTCTTGGCGACGCTGGTGGGCTCCGGGACTTCGGCATTAATCTGATGACATTGCCGCCGGGCGGCTGGTCCAGCCAGCGTCACTGGCACAGTCATGAAGATGAGTTTGTCTACATCGTCGAAGGTGAGTTGACGCTGATCGAGGATGGCGGCGAGACGGTGTTGCGCAGGGGCGATTGCGCGGCCTTTCCGAAAGGAACCGGAAACGGGCATCACATGATCAATCGATCTGCGTCCGTCGCATTCTATCTGGAAATGGGATCGCGCAATCCCGATGACCTCACCACATGTTCTGATATCGATTTGATGAGCTCAAATGCCGACGGCCGCTTTGTGCATAAGGACGGCAGGTCGTATGAGTAAGTTTGATTGGATCAATCAATCAGCGCGGTGATCTCGGCCGGCGAGGTTACCAGATGCTTTGCGCCAGCCTCGATGAGCTCCGTCCGACCACCATAGCCATACTCAACACCAATCGCCGACATCCCGTTATTCGCGGCGCCAATGACATCATGCTTGCGATCGCCAATCATGATGGCGCGGGCTGGATAGGTCTCGGTCTGATCCAGCGCATAGCGCAGCAGGTCGCTTTTATCGACACGGGTACCATCCAGCTCCGAGCCGAACACGCGCGCAAAATACTTGCGCAGCTCGAAGTGATCGATGATGCGATCCGCAAATACATGCGGCTTGCTGGTGGCGACATAGAGCTTGCGCCCGGAGCCATGCAGTGCCGCCAGCACCGGGACGATGCCGTCATACAGCGTGTTCTCGAACAAGCCGATGGTGCCGAAGCGCTCGCGATAGAGCTCCACGCCGCGATCGGCATCTTGCTCACCGCCCAGCAGTGCCACGAAGCTGGCGCGCAGCGGCGGGCCGATGCACCAGGTCAGTTCGTCCTGCGTCGGCACGGGAATGCCGAGCTTTGCCAGCGCATACTGGATGGAGCCGGTGATGCCGATCTTGGGATCGGTCAGCGTGCCGTCGAGATCGAAGAAGATGGTGTCGATGTTGCGCATCAGTTCGCATACCTCGCGGTGAGATCGCGCGAGATCCGCGCGCCTTCCTCGACATGGCGGCGGATTGCCGTGTTCGCCGCGGGCGTACAGGTGCGATAGGTCTGCTGGAAGCCGTTATAGCCGCGATTGAAGGCTGCGATCATGCGGCCGCGGCGTTCACCGGATGGCGTTTCGGCATCCACCAGCGCCTGCATCTCGCTGCGCCACTTGTTGCCTTCGTTATTGCCGCAAATGCCGCGCAGATAGTGCAGGGCGCCGAGGATTTCCGACATGCGCTGCAACTCGCCATCGAATGGCGCGGCGCCGTCCTGCGCAAGCGCGGGCGGGGAGCCAAGGGCAGCGATGATCAGGAGGGTGAGGATGGGCTTGCGCATGATTGGTCCGGGAACCCGGCTGATATGCCTGCTGGACACGGCCGAAGCAAGGCGGAGCGGCGAGGGTGGCAAGGCTCTCAGCCCCCGGCCAGATCCTGCGCCATGGCCAGAATCGCCGCCAGACCATCGGTGGTCTTGTACTGGCCGATATCGGCAGGATCGACCCACGCGAAATCGTCCAGTTCGTCATTCAGTTCGGGCTCACCTTCCACCCAGCGGGCGGCGAAGGACATGATGAGATAGTGTCCGCCCACACCGTCCTTCGGCAGCACCTCGCGGAAGCCGGACAGGCCGACGAGGTCGATCACGAGGCTCGTTTCTTCCATCACCTCGCGGGCGAGCGCCTCGGCGAGGGACTCGCCGAATTCGACGCGGCCGCCGGGCAGCGAATAGAATCCCTCGGCGGGGGAACGGGCGCGGCGGACCAGAAGGACCTTGCCGTCGCGAAAAATCGCGGCACTGGTGGCGAGCTGCGGATGCGTGGGCTGGGACACGAACGGGCCTTACTGTGCCATGATGGTGTCAACGTCGGACTGATCGTCGCGGCCGTTGATGATGCCGCCGGTGGTGCCGATCATCGGCTTGACCCAGCCGGCCGCCTGCTCGGCCAGCGTGGCACGGGTGGCGTCCTGTTGCACGGTGCGCATGGCGTCGCCCACCGTGGTGAGAATTTGCGTCATCTTGCTGATCATTGCATCGAACTCGGTCCGCACAGCGAACGGCGCGGCCTCATAGGCGGCGATGGCAAGGTCGCGGCCCTTGAAATTCGACTTGATGAAGTGCTCGGCATAGCTGAGCGGCTGCCATTCCAGAAACAGCTCGTAGCAGTCCGGCATGTCCGGGATCAGCTCGAGCAGCATGATCGCTTCGTTGAAGTGATTCAGATAGTCGGTGGCGAGGCCAGTGCGCGGATTGATATTGGCGGCAGCCAGCACCTCCGCCGATGCCGGGAGACCCGTGCTCGCGCTGTCCCAATCGGGGCGATTGTCTTGCGCCGGTTGCAGGGCCGTTATGCTCATATTCGCCACTGTTGGCGTTTCCGGTTAAAACGACCTGAAGACTCAGGGTTCGATCATCTGAATGTGTGGGCGGTTCGTCATTACATCGACGCCGGAGGCGATGCGACAGGTATTTGGCTACGTGGAGCAGCCGAATTTCCCGACACGTTACAATATCGCGCCGACCCAGCCTGTACCTGTCGTGATCGTCGAGAACGGCGCCCGTCATTTTCGTTTAATGCGCTGGGGCTTCGTTCCGTCATGGGTGAAGGACCCGCGCAAGTTTACGCTGCTGATTAATGCACGCGCCGAAACCGTGCAAGAAAAGCCGGCCTTCAAGAACGCGATTCGGCGCCGTCGCTGCCTGATTCCAGCTGACGGCTATTACGAATGGCAAAACAGCAGTGGACGCAAACAGCCGTATTTTATCTATCCACGCGCCGGCGGCCCGATCGGCTTTGCCGGTCTTGCCGAAACCTGGATGGGGCCAAATGGCGAGGAGATCGACAGCGTTGCCATCATCACGGCCGAGGCGGCTACCGGGATGTCGGTGCTGCATCATCGCGTGCCGGTGACCATTTCGGCAGACCAGTTTGGCCACTGGCTGGATTGTAGCAGCGATCGCGCATCAGACGTCATGGAACTGTTGGCGCCGCCTGCAGATGGCGCTTTTGCATGGCATCCGGTCTCGCCGGTGGTCGGGCGCGTCGCAATCGACGAGCCGCAATTGATCCTGCCGATTTCGGAAGAGGAGATGTCGGCGGCGACGGAGCGACCGGCGAAGAAAGTTCAACGAAAGCTCACTCCGCCCGCGGAGGACAGCGGGCAGGGCTCGTTGTTCTGAGACTAGGGCGTCATCGGCCGTCCATCGAGCCACTTCGCATAGATGACCCGATCCTGCTCGACATAATCGAGCCGCTCATAGAATTTCTGCACCTGCGTATTGTCCGAGCGCACCAGCAGCATCAGCTTCTCGATGCCACGCGCACGCAGCCAGTCTTCGGCAGCAGCCATGATGCCGCGGCCATAGTCCTTGCCCTGATGGTCGGGATCGACGGCGACGTAGTAGACCCAGCCGCGATGGCCGTCGTGGCCGACCAGCACCGAGGCGACGATGCGCTCGCCGTCGCGGCCAATCAGGATATCGGAATTCTCATCCCGGCGCGCGAGGGCGATATCGGCGCCGCTGTCGTTCCACGGCCGCGCGAGATTGCAGCGCTGCCAGAGATCGATGACCACGGGCACATCAGCATCGACGATGGGCCTGATCTTCATGGCTGCACCGGCAGCAGCACTTTGCCGGGGTTCAGGATGTTGAGAGGGTCCAGCATCGCCTTGAAGCTGCGCATCAGCTCCATGGCGACGGGATCCTTCACGCCCGGCAGATCCGCGGCCTTGAGCTGGCCTATGCCATGCTCTGCGGAGATCGAGCCACCCATGCGCAACACGACTTCAAACACGACATCGGCGATATCGTGCCAGCGCGCCAAAAATGCCTGCTTCGCGGCGTCGTCGCCGACCGTCGCGGCGGGCTGGCTGACATTGTAGTGGATGTTGCCGTCGCCGAGATGGCCAAACGGCACAGGCCGCGCATCTGGCAGCACCTTCGCCACGGCGGCATTGGCTTCAGCGATAAAGGCCGGCACGGCGGCGACGGGCACTGAGATGTCGTGCTTGATCGAGCCGCCCTCGGGCTTCTGTGCCGGCGAAATTTCCTCGCGTAGTTTCCAGAACGCCTGGCGCTGGCTCATGTTCTCGGCGATCACGGCGTCATCGACGATGCCGTCTTCGAAACCACGTTCGAGGATCGATTCCAGCGTGGCGCGAGCGTCGTCACGGCCGGAAGACAGCTCCATCAGCACGTACCAGTCATGCTTGCTCGTGAGCGGATCACGGATGCCGATGCCATGACGAACCGTGAAGTCCACGGCGATTTCAGCGATCAGCTCGAAGCTGGTGAGATTGCCGCCGGCAGCACTGCGTGAGATGTCGAGCAGCTTGAGCGCATCGGCCGGCGATTTCAGGCCGACGAAAGCCGTCTCCACGGCGCGGGGCTTCGGAAACAGCTTGAGCGTCGCTGCGGTGATGATGCCGAGCGTGCCTTCGGCGCCGATGAAGATGTTGCGCAGGTCGTAGCCGGTATTGTCCTTCTTCAGCTTGGACAGGCCGTTGAGGATACGGCCATCGGCCAGCACGACTTCGAGACCGAGCGCCATTTCGCGCGCGACGCCATAGGCGAGTGCCGTGGTGCCGCCGGCATTGCTGGAGAGATTGCCGCCGATCGTGCAACTGCCTTCGGAGCCGAGCGACAGCGGAAACAGACGGTCCGCATCGGCCGCACGCTGCTGGGCGACCTGCAGCACCAAGCCGGCTTCGGCCGTCATGGTGTTCGACGAGGTGTCGAGGTCGCGGATCTTGTCCATGCGCTTCATGGACAGCACGACTTCGCCGCCATAGGGCGTCTGGCCACCGACAAGGCCGGTATTGCCGCCCTGGGGCACGATCGCCGTGCGGGTCTCGGTGGCGAGCTTGCAGATCGCGGCGACTTCGGCCGTCGATCCCGGGCGCAGCACCAGCGGCGAAGTGCCGGAGAACAGGTTGCGCTCTTCGGTGACATAGGAATGCACGTCGGCGGCGTCGGTGAGCGCCTGCTTGTCGCCGACGATGGCGGCAAAGCGGGCGATGAGGTCGGGCGAGAGCGGTGCCGGCTTCGGCGGAACGAAATTCATGGAAATTCCCTGACGCGTTTCTTGGTCTTAAGTCCGGTTACACGGCCGCGCGGCGCAGTCGGTCATTGATCGCTTCACCGAGGCCGTGGCTTGGCACCGGCATCACGGCGATCCCGGCCGCACCTTTCGCATCGAGCGCGCGAAGATAGCCGAAAAGGTTGGCGGCGGCTTCCCCGAGATCGCTGCTTTCGGATAGGTTCATCACAACCTTGGCGTTGTCGATACCTGGCAGTTCGGCGCGACCAAATGCGAGCAGCGCTTCGCCGGGCTTTACATCCTCCGCCAGCAACCGTACGCGCGTGCGCGGCGCATAATGCGAGGCCAGCATGCCCGGTGCGAGCGGTTGATGATTGTCAGTTTCCGGTTCTTCCGGCGGTCGCGCGAGTGCCATGCCCAACACCTGTTCGATCGCTTCGCGGGGCAGCCCGCCCGGTCGCAGCAGCATCGGTTGTTCAAAGCAGCCCACAATGGTCGATTCTACGCCGACCTCCACCGGCCCGCCATCGACGATCATGTCGATGCGGCCATCCAGATCGGCCTTCACATGGGCGGCGTTGGTCGGCGACACATGGCCGGAGATATTGGCGGAAGGTGCCACCACGGCGCCGCCGAAGGCCGCCAGCAGCGCATGCGCGACGGGATGATCCGGCACCCGGATCGCCACCGTGTCGAGGCCGGCGGTGGCCAGATCCGAGACCGGGCAGTTGTCGGCCCAATTATCCAATTTGGGCAGCACCAGCGTCAGCGGCCCCGGCCAGAACGCTTCGGCCAGCGCCAGCGCGCGCGAATCGAAACGGGCGATGCGCCGGGCGGCTCCGAGGTTGGCCACATGGGCGATCAGCGGATTGAAACTCGGCCGGCCCTTGGCTTCATAAATCCCCGCCACCGCCCGCGGATTGGCCGCGTCGGCGCCGAGCCCGTAGACCGTCTCGGTGGGAAACGCCACCAGACGGCCCGCGCGTAGCGCATCGGCCGCCTCGGTGACAGCGGCGGCATCGATGATTTTGGTGGTGAGGGCCGTTTGCATGGCAGGGTTCATAATAAAAATGTCGTCTGCTTCATACAGGGGTTCTTGCGGACTGCGAAACCCGTCGCTATACAGCCGGCTCTTGTCGGAGTGTGGCTCAGCCCGGTAGAGCACTGCGTTCGGGACGCAGGGGTCGCAGGTTCGAATCCTGCCACTCCGACCATGATTTCAAAGACTTAGCGAATCTGATGGGAAACCGGCCCATGCAGTTCGTGACTTCCGGATACGCCCGAGGCCGATCCGATCAGGCGCTGCCCAGCCTTCCCTAAATTGACGAATTTCCTATCGTTGCCAGGTCGACGGTGACCGATCCTGATTCACCGCTCGTTTCAGGCGGCATGCGGACCGATCGATCCTCGTGATGCTGTCATTAACCTCCTGTTAACCACGTCGGCCCAGCCTCCGGTTCATGCGGTGGCACCGGAGCCTTCCTGGCCGGTATCCGATAGAGAGGTCGTTCGGCTGATGCTGAACGGCCTCTTGCCAATTTCAGGGCTGTGATTGCGGCAAGGAAAAAGCCCGCCGGATGATCCAGGCGGGCTTTTGAAGGTCGTGATCAGATCGCGCGCCGTGTCAGTGGCGAAATCCGAGATACAGGCCGATCATCGTGACGGCTGATACCAGCACGAAACCGAACAGGCTCCAGCCGATGATGGTCGCTTCGTCCGGGCCCTTGCGCGCGGTCTTTCCTTGAACGGTCAATCGTCTCTCCCAATCGTTGTTCTTGCACCGGCATCGGAGGCCGGCACTTAAGCAAATCGTAACGATGGGAGGTTGCGTGTCTAGATACTATCGATGTTGCGTTGCGGCGCGTTTCATGCCGCTTTGCAGCGTAACGCCGTTCAGTCGTGCAGGCGCTTGCGATAGGCGATCGGGTCCATGTCGCGGATATCGACGCTGAGGCTCTTGGTCTCCGGCAACATGGCCACAAGTGTCTCGCGCAGCGACTCGCTCACCATGATCTTCTGCGCGTGGGTCCGGCCTTCAAGCAGATAGACCGAGACATGGCAGAAGCCGTCCTTCTCACGCGCGACCAGATAATCCGAGAACGATGTCGCGCGGACCTTGATATCGGCCGCCTTCATCGCGCCGGTGTCCGCTGCGGTGTCGTGCACGGCTTCCATCAGCTTGGCGACGTCGAGCAGGCCGCCATGGCCGTCGCTGGAATATTCGATGACGAGATGCGGCATGGACGTTCCCCAGTTGATCAGAGCAGCAGCGGCTTCACCGTCGCGGCCGCATCGCGCAGCAGCGGCAGGAAGCGGTCGATCATTTCGCCGGTCGAGACACGGTCCACATGGGCGCCCATATTGATGGCGGCGACGATGGCATCATCATAGCGCCGCACGGGTACCGAGATCGAGCGGAAACCGGGCTCGGCCTCGCGGTCCACCAGCGAATAGCCCTTTTCGCGATCGGTAATGATGGCGGCCTTGAGCGACTCCCTGTCGGTCACCGTGAACGGCGTCATCGCCGTCAGCGTCATCGTATCGAGAATCTCGGTCAGGTCCTCATTCGAATATTTGCCGAGCATCGCGCGACCGACTGACGAGCAGTAGGCAGGCAGGCGATAGCCGAGATCGATCCCGGCGGAGAACACGCGCGCCGGGCTCGCACGAGCGACAAAGATCACGTCATGGCCGTGCAGCACGGCGAGGGACGAGATCTCCTGTGCGTCGCTGGAGATCTGATCCAGCACCGGCTGCAGGATGGTGACGACCTGGTTCGATGTCATGTAGGAGCCGGCCAGTGCCAGCACCTTTGGGGTCAGCGCAAACAGCTTGCCGTCGCTGACCACATAGCCGCGGTGCTCCAGCGTAAACAGGATGCGCCGCGCAGTGGCGCGCGGCAGGTCCGCCGCCTTGGCCACATCGCTCAGCGTCATCGGACGCGACTGCCCACCGAACAGTTCGAACACGCGCAGGCCGCGGTCGAGGCTTTCGATGAAATCGGTATTGCTGCGCTCGTCGTCGGGGCGCTTGAGTTTCGGCATGCTGTCCCGATCTATTTGCCCGCTTCGAATTTCTTCAGATCGAAAACGAGATCAGCGGCCTGTTCCGGCGTCGGCGACAGCGAGGCAGTGATCAGGCGGCGCGCGATCATCTGGTCGCCGGGCCGGTTGATGCTGTCCACGGCCGTGAGCTTGCCATCGCGATAGTAGAACACCGAGAATTTGCCTTCGGTCATGTCGCCGCGCACCACGGCCACATCAGTAGGTGCGGAGAGGCCCACGATCTGCAATTTGGCGTCATATTGATCGGACCAAAAGCGCGGCACGGCGTCATAGGCTTCCGGCTTGCCCGCGATCATCGAACCTACGGCCTTGCCCTGATCGGTGGCGTTCTGCACGGCTTCAAGGCGCACGCGGCGGCCCGCAAAGCTGTTGTGATGATTGCTGACATCGCCGGCCGCATAGATGTTCGGTGCATCCGTGCGGCCGTGCTCGTCGACATCGATGCCATTCGCGCTGGTGATGCCGGCCTGCACGGCCAGCTCGTCATTGGCGATGCCGCCGATGCCGGCGACGATGAGATCGGCGCGCACGCGCAGGCCGCTTGAGGTGATGACCTCGTTCACGGCGCCGGTACCTTCGATCGCAACAACGGACTCGTTGAAGCGGATATCGACACCATGCGAGCGATGGATGTCGAGCAGGAATTGCGAGATCAGTGGCGACACCGCCCGTTCCAGCAAGCGCGACTGCGCCTCGATCAGTGTCACCTTCTTGCCGGTCTTCGCGGCCGTGGATGCGACTTCCAGTCCAATGAAGCCGCCGCCGACGATGACGACATCGCTCGCGGCTTCGAGGCGCGGCTTCAGCGTCATCGCATCATCGAGGGTGCGCAGATAGACGATGCCATCGCGGTCGGCGCCAGGAATGGTGAGGCGCCGCGCGCGCGAGCCGGTGGCGATGACCAGGGAATCGAAAGGCAGGCTGTCGCCGCCTTCGAGTTTGATGCGGCTGGCGGCGCGATCGAGTTCGACGGCGCGATGGCCGAGCACCAGTTCGATGCCCTGGCCCTTGAAGTAATCATCGCCGCGCAGGAAAAGACTGTTGTGCGCGAAGTCGGTGGACAGGAATGCCTTGGACAGCGGCGGACGCTGATAGGGCAGGTGGATTTCGTCCGCGACAATGCGGATCGGCTCCTGATAGCCTTTTTCGCGGGCGCTGATGCCAGCCTGGACGCCTGCATAAGAGGCGCCGACAATGACGAGCCCGTTGCTCATGGCCGCGCTCCCGCGATCCGATCGGCTCGCAATTTCAAAGTCTTCGACATCGTCCGCTCCTGATCTTTGTCCGTATATTGAACAACTGTTCGCCACTCGCAAGCCGATGCTTTGGGCGCGAAATGCTGCAGTTGCTCAGTAAGACAGCAGTTCATGCTGCAAAATTCTGCTTGCTTAGAATTAGTCCAACGATAAAATTCGTACATAAGTTCAATAGACGAACAAGAGCTGTTCAAAGCTGACTTCGCTCACGGGATCGAAGCGCTCCGGTCAAGTCGAGCAAAATGAGGAAAGGTCCAACGCCATGATGAGCCAAGAGCAGAACGACCTGATCACCCGCATCGGGCCCAAGGCGCCCGCGGGCAAATTGATGCGTATGTATTGGCAGCCCGCCGCGCTCACCGCCGAGCTCGAAGGCGAGCGCCCGATCCGTCCGGTGCGTCTGCTGGGCGAGGACTTTGTGATTTTCCGCGACGAACAGGGCCGCTACGGCCTGCTCGATCGCGATTGCCCGCATCGCGGTGCCGACCTCGCTTTCGGTCGCCTTGAAGGCGGCGGTGTGCGCTGTGCTTTCCATGGCTGGCTGTTCGATGTCGAAGGCAAGTGCCTGGAGACGCCGGCCGAGCCGAAGAATTCGCGCCTGTGCCAGGGCATCAAGCAGCGCGCTTACCCTGTGATGGAGAAGGGCGGCATTCTCTGGACCTATCTCGGCGAAGGCGAGCCGCCGGCTTTCCCGGAGATCGACTGCTTTGCAGCGCCTGAGCAATACACCTTCGCCTTCAAGGGCCTGTTCGAATGCAACTGGCTGCAGGCGCTGGAGGTCGGCATCGATCCCGCCCATGCCTCGTTCCTGCATCGCTTCTTCGAGGACGAGGACGTCAAGGCGTCCTATGGCAAGCAGTTCCGTGGCGCCTCGGCCGGCACCGAAGTGCCGATGACCAAGATCCTGCGTGAATATGATCGTCCGATCATCAATGTGGAATCCACCGAATACGGCCTGCGCCTGATTGCGCTGCGCGAGCTGGACGAGGAGCGCACCCATGTGCGCGTCACCAACCAGCTGTTTCCGCATGGCTTCGTCATTCCCATGAGCGCGGAGATGACCATCACCCAGTGGCATGTGCCGGTGGATGACGAGAATTGCTACTGGTATGCGATCTTCACCAGCTACACCAAGCCGGTGGACAAGAAGAAGATGACCGACCAGCGGCTCGAGCTCTATGAGCTGCCGAACTACACCTCGCGCAAGAACAAGCGCAACGATTACGGCTTCGATCCGCACGAACAGAAGCACGAGACCTATACGGGCATGGGCGCCGACATCAATGTTCACGACCAGTGGGCGGTGGAGTCCATGGGCGCGATCCAGGATCGCACCCGCGAGCATCTGGGTCAGAGCGACAAGGCGATCATCGCCTATCGCAAGCTGCTTCGTGCCGAGATCGAGAAGGTCGCCGGCGGCCAGAAGCCGATGTTGTTCCTCGATGAGGCCAGCGCGCGCAGCATCCAGGGCCCGGGTACGATGGATGGCATCGGGCCGAGCAAGGGCTGGGAGACCTACTGGATGGAGGTCGACGTCGCCCGCCGCCGCGGCGCGCCATGGATGGCGCCGGTGCCGGCCGACCAGACCGAGCCGGGCTCGAGTGTCGTCCATCTGCCGGCGGCAGAGTAAGTTTCAAGCGACCCGCGGGAGAGTGCGTTGAGTTTCGTTGAACGTCACGGACTGTGGTCCGCGGAGCAGAAGGACGCAGCAAAGCGGCTGCGCGCCATTGTCGAGGAACAGAAGCTGGAAGTGATCCGGCTCTCGTTTCCCGATCAGCACGGCATTCTGCGCGGCAAGACGCTGATCGCGAGCGAGGCGCTGCGCTGCCTCGAAAGCGGCTGCTCCATCACCACGACCATGTTCGCCAAGGACACGTCGCACAAGACGGTGTTTCCGGTGTTCACCGCCGGCGGCGGTTTCGGCATCCCGGAGATGCAGGGCGCCGCCGACGTCCTGATGATTCCCGATCCCTCGACGTTCCGGGTGCTGCCCTGGGCGCCAGAGACCGGCTGGATTTTGTGCGACGTGCATTTCGCTGATGGCCGCCCGGTGCCGTTCGCGACGCGCAATCTCTTCAAGAAGGTGCTCGGCGATCTCGAAGCCCGCGGCTATGATTTCATCGCCGGCCTCGAAGTCGAGTTTCATATCTTCCGCGTCGAGAACGAGCATATGAAGCCGGAGGATGCCGGCCAGCCCGGCAATCCGCCTGAAGTGAGCCTGCTGTCGCATGGCTATAATTATCTTACCGAACAGCGTTACGATCAGATGGAGCCGGTGCTGGAGATCATCCGGCGCGATGTGCTGGCGCTGAATCTGCCGTTGCGGTCGGTGGAAGTCGAATACGGCCCGAGCCAGTGCGAATTCACCTTCCAGCCGACGGTGGGCCTGACGCCGGCCGACAGCATGGTGCTGTTTCGATCAGCCGTGAAGCAGATCGCGCATCGCCACGGCTATCACGCCACCTTCATGTGTCGTCCGAAGATCCCAAATGTCGTGTCGTCGGGCTGGCATCTGCATCAGTCCATTGTGTCACGCGCCAACGGCGCCAATGCTTTCATGCCGACCGAGGGCACGCAGCCGCTGTCACCGTTCGGGCAGGGCTACCTCGCAGGATTGCTCGCGCATGCCCGCGCGGCGACGGTGTTCACCACGCCGACGATCAAC
Organism: Tardiphaga sp.; assembly: GCF_044340795.1. GTDB lineage: Bacteria > Pseudomonadota > Alphaproteobacteria > Rhizobiales > Xanthobacteraceae > Tardiphaga. Next base: position 32,974 of record NZ_JBIISY010000009.1, on the reverse strand, counting down.
GGCTACAAGCGCTATCGCTCCTATTCGCTGGCGCCGGACCGTGCCATCTGGGGCCGCGACAATCGCGGCGCCATGCTACGCGTGCTGGGCGGACTCAATGATTCCGCCACGCGCATCGAGAATCGCGTCGGCGAGCCCGCCGCAAATCCCTATCTCTATATGTCGTCGCAAATCCTCTCGGGTCTCGACGGTGTCGATCGCAAGCTCGATCCCGGTCCATCCGCCGACACGCCTTACGAGACCAATGCCGATCTTCTGCCAAAATCGCTGCGCGAGGCGACCTTCGCGCTGAAGGAAGATCCGTTCTTCCGCGAGAAGATGGGTGCGACCATGGTCGACTATTACACACACATCAAGAATGCTGAGATCGATCGTTTCCAGGCGGAAGTTTCCGACTGGGAGCAGCGCGAATACTTTGAAATGTTCTGAGCCGCGACGATGGCGCGCACCCGCCGTCGTTGCAGCGACAATCGGCACGTTTATTGAATACGAAACCGCGGCATCACAGTCTCGGTCACACAGGGGGATAACCAGAATGACAAAAATGAAGCATTCGATTCTTGCACTCGCCATCGTCGGCGCGATGACAGGAACGGCATCGGCCGACGTCATCAAGGTCGGCATCATCGGCACCATGTCGGGGCCGTATTCGCTGTTCGGCAAGAATTTCAAGATGGGCATCGACGCCTGGGTTGCCGAACACGGCAACAAGGTCGGTAACCACACCGTCGAATTCGTCTATCGCGACGAGGAAAGCCCGAACCCGGCCAAGTCCAAGGCGCTCGCGCAGGAATTGCTGGTCAAGGAGAAGGTGCAGTATCTCGCCGGCGTCTATTTCACGCCGAATGCGATGGCGATCGCGCCGCTGCTCGAGGAATCCAAGACGCCGCTGATCGTGATGAACGCAGCGACCTCGGCGATTGTCGAGAAGAGCCCCTATATCGTCCGCACTTCCTTCACCATGTGGCAGAACACCGTGCCGGCGGCGAAGGTCGCGTTCAAGAATGGTGCGAAGAAGGTTGCGATCGCGGTCAGCGATTACGGTCCGGGCATCGATGCCGAGGCGGCGTTCAAGAAGACGTTTGAAGCCGAGGGGGGCGCCGTCGTCGAGGCGGTTCGCATTCCGCTTGCCACCACCGACTTCAGCCCGATCATGCAGCGTATCAAGGACTCCGGTGCGGACACGATCTTCACCTTCCTGCCGTCGGGCCCGCCGACGCTGGGCTTTGTCAAAGCCTATATCGACAACGGCCTGAAGGCGGGCGGCGTCAAGCTGATGTCCACCGGCGACGTGGTGACCGAGCCAGACTTGCCGAATATCGGCGATGCCGGCATCGGTATTTTGTCCACCTATCACTACGCGGTGTCGCACGACTCCAAGGAAAACGCCGCGTTCCTCGCGCAGCTCAAGAAGGGCGGCGCCAGCGTCGATGATGTCACCATGACCTCGGTGGCGGCTTATGACGGTGCGCGCCTGATCTACAAGATGATCGAGGCCACCGACGGAAAGCGCGATCCGGCCAAGGCCGTCGATGCGATCAAGGACATGAAGTGGGTCTCCCCGCGCGGTCCGGTGTCGATCGATCCGACTACCCGTCACATCCGCCAGAACGTCTATCTGCGCAGCGTGGCAAAGGTGGACGGCAAGCTGATCAACAAGGAAGAGCAGACATTTGCCGATCAGCCCGACTGGGCGCTCAGCAAGCAGTAAGATCTCGTTATTTCGGGGCGCATGTCGCGTGAGCCACGCGCGCCCCGAAATCTCTCAACATTGAATCTCAGATGACCCGCGTCGTGTCTTCCATCCTGCTCACCAATGGCCGCATCTATCGGTCCGCCTGGGACGAAACCCCCACGGACAGCATTGTTGTCAGCGATGGCAAGGTGATCTGGACCGGCGCCGCCGCTGCCGCGCCGGCCGCTGACGAGACCGTCGATCTCGGCGGCACGACAGTCATCCCTGGCCTGACCGACGCGCATATCCATCTCTTCGCCATCGCACATGCGCGATTGCAGGTGCCGGTGACGCCACGCGATGCACCGACGATCGCCGCGGTGCTGGCGCTGCTGACGAGACGCGCAAGCGAGATCACGACCGACAAGTGGGTTCTCGGTGCCGGCCTAGACGAAAACGGCCTCGCCGAACTTCGCTTGCCGACGCGTGCCGAGATCGACGCCGTCATTCCCGATCATCCCGTCCTGATCCGCCGTTTCTGCGGCCATGTCGCCGTCGTCAACAGCAAGGCGCTCAAGTTGCTCGGAATCGACGACGGCATCGCCGATCCCGAAGGCGGCACTTTCGGTCGTGCCGCCGATGGCGCGCTCGATGGCTGCGCCAAGGAGAGCGCGGCCGAGCAGATTTTCCGCGCCGCGCCTGCCATGGATCGCGATGAGTTGATCGCCGCCTTGCGCGCGACCATCGTGGACAGCACGCGCATGGGCCTCGTCGCCGCCGTGGAAGCCGCGGTTGGTTTCACTGTCGGCTTCGACGACGAATTCGCTGTTTGGAACGAGCTGCGCAAAACCGGTCCGGTACCGATGCGCCTTGGCTTCATGAACCAGCTCGATCCCGACGAGGCAGCCGAGCGCGGCCTGACGCCGACGCCGGATGCGGACTGGCAATCCATCAGCCTGAAATACTTCGCCGATGGCATCGTCGGCGCGCGCACCGCTGCCGTTAGCGAAGACTATGCAGATACGGAGAGCCGCGGCTTCTTCATGCGTGACGAGGCCGAGTTGCAACGCGTGATCGGCGCGGCACAGGCCGCCGGCTGGCAGGTGGCGGTGCATTGCTGCGGCGACCGAGCAACGGATTGCATCATCGAAGCCTATGAGAAGGCGCAGGCCGCGCATCCGCGTGAAAATATGCGCCATCGCATCGAGCATTATTTTGTGCCGCCCGAGGGCGGTCTGGCGCGGATGAAGGCACTGGGCGCATTGGTCGTCACCCAGCCCAGCTTTCTCACCCGCATGCGCCGCTCCATCGCCGGGGCGTTCGGTTCACGCGCCGATCGCTGCTATCCCGGCCGATCGGTCATCGATGCCGGCGTCACTTACATTGCCAGTTCGGATGCGCCGACCGGCGCGTGGTCACCATGGGATGGCATCGGCGATGCCGTCGGCCGCGCCTCGGACAGCGGCCAGGCGATCGGGCCGGGCGAAGCCGTGAGCGTGCGCGAGGCGCTTCACAGCTACACGGTGGGCGGCGCCATCGCGATGAAGCAGGAGCAGTGGCGCGGCACGCTGATGCCCGGCATGGCCGCCGACCTGATCGTCCTCGACCGCGACCCCTTCACCACGGATGCCGCTTCGCTGAAATCGACGCAGGTGCTGCTCACCATGGTGCGCGGCTCCGTCGTCCATGACGCCATGCCGCAGCAGGGCGAATGGCGCCCGGCCCGGCATTCGGCATAGGATCACTCATGCGCACTGTTTTCAGCATCCTGACCGACGCCGTCGCCTATGGCATGGTGCTGTTCATCATCTCCATCGGCCTGTCGATCATGATGGGTCTGATGCGCGTGGTGAATCTCGCCCATGGCGCCTTCGCCATGATCGGCGGTTATCTCGCATCCTATGCGCTGCGCGATCTCGGCGTGCATTACAGCGTCGCCATCCTGCTGGCGGTGGTCGGTGCGATCGTCGCATCGATCCCGTTCGAGCTGCTGCTGTATCGCCGCATCTATCGCAAGGCTGATCCCCTGATGCAGGTGCTGATGACCATCGGCATCACGTTCTTCATCATCGGCATCGTCAATTTCATCTTCGGCCCGTCGCTGAAGCCGATCCCGTTGCCCGCGACCTTGAGCGGCCCGCTCGATATCGGCTTCCGCATGCTGCCAACCCATCGCGTCTTCGTCATCGTCTGCGGCATCGTGGTGGCGCTGGCGCTGTGGCTGCTGATCGAGAAGACCGAGTTCGGCATCAAGCTGCGCGCCTCGGTCGATCACAGCGGCATGGCCGATGCGCTCGGCATCCGCACCGAGATCATCTATGCCGCGACCTTTGCCCTGGCTATCGGCCTTGGCGCCTTCGGCGGCGTGGTCGGCGCGGAGATCCTGCCCATCGAGCCTTATTATGCGCTGCGCTACATGGTGACCTTTCTCGTGGTTGTCTCCGTGGGCGGCGCCGGTTCGATCCTCGGCGCGCTGTCGGCATCGCTCCTGCTCGGACTGGCGGATACGACCGGAAAATATCTCGCGCCGGAATTCGGCGATTTCTTCTTCTACCTGTCGGTGATCTTCATCGTGTTTCTGTTCCCGCACGGCCTGTTCGGCAAGGCGCACGCATGAGCGAGATTGCAGTGACCCTTGTTCCCCACAAGCGCAACGTCCCCTTCGCGCAGGAAGCGGCCGGCGCGATCGCCATTCTGGCGCTCGGTGCCGTCGGCTACTTTCTGTTTCCGGATGATCTCGCTTTCCTGACGCGCCTGATCGGCATTGCCTTCCTGGTGCTGTCGCTCGACCTGGTCACCGGCTATTGCGGCGTCGCGACGCTTGGCCATGCCGCGCAGTTCGGCGTCGGGGCCTATGCAGCCGGCATCGCCTGCATTCGCGGCATCACCGATCCCGTCGCTCTGCTGGCCGTGGGGGTGTTCGCCGGCACGGTGATGGGCCTGATCTCCGGCGCCCTGATCACGCGTTTCCGCGGCTTGCCACAACTGGTGCTGTCGATCGCAGTTGGCCAGCTCGTTGCCGGTCTTGCCAACAAGCTGTCCTGGCTCACGGGCGGCAGCGATGGCCTCTCCGGGATCGAGCCAGGCAAGGTCTTCGGCGTGTTCGGCTTCGATATGTATAGCCGCACCGCCTTCCTATTCTCGCTCGGCGTACTGGCCATCACCTTCGTCGTGCTGAAGCGCTTTGTCAGTTCGCCATTCGGCCTGATGTGCCGAGGCATCAAGGATGACGACCTGCGCGCCAAGATGATCGGCGTCTCGATCTATCCGCGGCTTGTCGTGATGTATGGCGTCGCTGGCGCCGTGGCCGGCATCGGCGGCGCGCTGACGGCGATCTCGACCGGCGTCGTCGGCCTCGACAGCGTCAGCTTCGAGCGCTCCGCCGAAGTGCTGGTTATGCTCGTGCTGGGCGGCGCCGGGCATCTGTGGGGCGCGCTGGCCGGCACCGTGATCTTCATGATCTTCGAGCACATCGTGGCAGCCGCCAACCCGTTCCACTGGATGACGCTGGTCGGCCTGTTGCTGATCCTCATCGTGGTGTTCGCGCCGCGCGGCTTGATCGAACCGGTGCTGTCTCTCTGGGCGAAGTCCAGGCGCAAGGGAGAGGCGGCATGACCGAACTTCTCGAAGCCCGCGGCGTCTCGCGCTCGTTCGGTGGCCTGCATGTCACCCGCGACGTCAATTTCAAGCTTGCCTCCGGCGATCGCGTGGCCTTGATCGGCCCGAACGGCGCCGGCAAGACCACGCTGGTGAACCTGATCACCGGCGACCTCGCGCCGAGCGAAGGCCGGTTCCTGATGGCCGGCGACGACATCACGCAGCTCAGCATTCCCGAACGCGTCCGCCGTGGTCTCGTGCGTACGTTCCAGACCACGCGGCTGTTCGCCAATCTCACTGTGGCGGACAATGTCGCGCTGGCGATCATGCAGCGCAAGCGCATCAGCCGCCGGTTCTTCTCCAGTTCCACGGAACTGCCGGACGTCAAAGCCGAATGGAGCGAAATCCTTGCCCATCTCGGCCTCGATCGTCTCGCCTATCGCAAGGTCGTCGAGCTTGCTTATGGCCAGCAGCGCCTGATCGAACTCGCCATCGGCCTTGCGCTGCATCCGAAAGTGCTGTTGCTCGACGAACCCGCCGCCGGCGTGCCGCATGACGAGGCGCCGAAGATCCTCGATGCCATCAATCGTCTGCCGTCGGATATCGCCGTGCTGATGATCGAGCACGACATGGATCTGGTGTTCAAATTTGCCAAGCGTGTGCTGGTGCTTGCTGCCGGTCGGTTGATCTTTGAGGGATCGCCGCAGGATGTCACCGCCGATCACGAGGTGCGCCGCGCCTATCTCGGGAGCTATGCCGATGCCCGCCACAGCGCTTGAGATCCGCAATCTGCGCGCCGGCTACGGGCCGACGCGGATCATTGAGGATATCTCCTTCACCATCAATCGGGGGGATCGTCTCGCCGTGCTTGGTCGCAACGGCATGGGCAAGACGACGCTGCTGGCGACGTTGATGGGCCTGACCACGCGTCACGGCGGCGAGATCAGGCTTGGCGAGCACGACATCGCCGGCCGGCGCACATCGGCGCGCGCGGAACTCGGCATCGGCTATGTGCCGCAGACACGTGACATCTTCGCATCGCTCACGGTGGAGGAGAACCTGCGTGCCGGCCTCAAGGGCCGTCCGCTGTCGGCGCTGGATGAGGCCTACGCGATGTTCCCGCGCCTGCGCGAGCGGCGCGGCAATTTCGGCAAGCAACTCTCGGGCGGTGAGCAGCAGATGCTGTCTATGGCCCGCACGCTGCTCGGCAAGCCGTCGATCCTGTTGCTCGACGAGCCGCTCGAAGGTCTCGCCCCCGTCATCTGCGACGAGTTGATGGCCATGCTGGTGCAGCTTGCTGCCGGCGGCGAGATGACCATCGTTCTGGTGGAACAGCAGATCGAGCGCGCTCTCGACTTCGCCAATAGCGTCATGGTGATGGAACGCGGTCGCACCAGCTGGAACGGCACGCCCGAAACCCTGAAGAGCGATCATGGGCTGATCGATCGTCTGGTCGGCGTCGGCATTCATTGATGTAATGCCGCCTAGAGAAAAATAACCCCGAGAACGGTGAGGTCCCGGGGCCAAGTTTCTTGATGTCTCAACGAGAAAGCTCGCTGATAAAGCTATCTGATCTAACTGCGCGAAATGAGACATCACCCAAATGGGTGATGACCGATGCCGCATCGCTCGGTTGAAGAATGCGACTTACCTTGATGATCTCAGTCCAACGGGACGTCGCCATGGCAGCCATACCGCCAGACCATGCGAAGCGCGCACTCCTGCAGCGTCTTTCAACTGCCAGATCCGAGGCCAAGCGCCTCGGTTTCAGTGTGGCAGCCAGCCTGATCGGCATGACAATTCTGAGCATCAGTCCGACATGGACTGACAGCAATGACGATCCGGTCGCACAGAACGACAACGGATCCCATCCGGATAAAGTCTGACCAGTCTGGTTATGTCGACTCAGGCCGCCAGATCCCACAGACGGGGACAGCCGCGCAGCACGACAGCGCGGCCAGTCGCGGTCAGGGACGGCGTGTCATCGGCCAGTGTCACCAGGCCGAGCTCGACCAGCTGGTCGAGCACGTAGCGATTGAGGCGGCTGGCGGGCGCACCGGGGCGAAGGGCGCGAAGCATCTCCCATTGATTGGCGCTGAGCTGCAATTCGGTATCGATCAACATGATGTCTGGTTTCGTAATGGGCACGTGAATGAATAGGCGTTTGTCGCTTAGGGCGTTCGCATGAATCCCTTGCGACAACCTTGCGGCTGAATCTGGAGTGCACCGGTTTATTTGTCGGGCGACGCTCTCGCGCTGTTTTGCGCGGCTGTCATATCGACGTGTCACATAGGCGCGCTTACTGCGGGCGCGAATCACGTCGCATTCACATCTAGAGAAAAGCGGAGCCGCGTGCCAGCCGTGTTACGAAATATCATCGATGTGATGCGCCATCGCCTCACTTTGCGGATTCTCGGCATCGCTGTCAGCCTTGCGATTGCCGTCATTGCGTTCCTGGCGTTGAACAAGGCCCTCAAAGGCGTCGACATCGACAAGGTCCTTGTCGCGATGCGCATGGTGGAACCCATGGCCATCGCGCTGTCGCTGGCCCTGGTCGCCATCTCCTACGGCAGTCTGACGCTGTATGACTGGCTGGCACTGAAGGTGATCGGGCGGGGAGACCTGCCTTATCGCGTGGCGGCGCTGGCCAATTTCACCAGCTATCCCATCGCCCACGGTGTCGGTGCCGTGCTGCTGATCTCGTCGGCTGTGCGTTACCGGATCTATGCACCCCACGGCATCGGTCCCGGCGGTGTGGCCCGCATCTGCTTTCTCACCGGCATGACATTCTGGCTCGGTAATCTCACCGCGCTGGCGCTCAGCACTCTCTATGCGCCCGACGCGATCAGCAAGATCGACCAGCTGGCGCCCGAGGTGAACCGCGCCATTGCCATCACGATCCTGCTTGGCATTGTCGGCTATGTGTTCTGGACGTGGAACGGCACCCGTGCCATCGGCGGTGGCCAGTGGTCGGTGCCTGTTCCGAGCGGCCGCAATGTATTTCTGCAGATCGGCATCGGCCTGGTCGATCTCGGCGCCGCAGCCCTGTCCATGTATGTGCTGATTCCGGAGACGATGGATGTCAGCCTTGCACAGGTGATCGTGGTGTTCATCGCTGCGACGCTGCTTGGCTTCGCCAGCCACGCGCCGGCAGGCATCGGTGTGTTCGACGCGACGATCCTGATCGGCCTCGGCGGCGAGCACACCGAGCAATTGCTTGCCGTGCTGTTGCTGTTCCGCCTGTTCTATCACCTGATCCCGTTCGTGCTCTCGCTCGCACTGTTCGGCGGCGTGGAGGCATACCGGAATGTGACGAAGAAGAAGCTGGCGTGAGGCACGCATTCGCAGGGCGGATTAGCGAAGCGTAATCCACCGGCCGAGTTTGCATTGACGCTCCGCGGCGGATTACGCCTTCGGCTAATCCGCCGCGGCAAGGATTTACTGCTTCAGCGTCAGCACGGCCGACTGCGCGTAGCCGCGGAACGGCCGCTTGAAATCGAGCCGGGCCTGATGGCGTTCGGCCAGGGTGATCAGTGCGTCCTGCAGGTCGGCGCGCGGTGTCACGTCGAACAGCGCCAGCCATCGCTGCAGCACGCGGCGCGCGCTGGCGGGTAGGCGCTCCTGATGACCGAAATCGACGATGTGCAGCTGGCCGTCGGGCTTCAGCCGCGTGACGGCTTCATCGAGCACGCCCTGCCAGTCCGGGATCATCGAGAGCGCATAGGAGATCACGATGTGATCCGGCGCGACGCCGAAAATCTTGATGGGATCGAAATCGGTGGCATCGCCATGGGCGACGCGGATGCGGTTGTCGAGGCCATGGCGCTTGATTGAACCCAATGCCGTGGTGAGCATTTCCGTCGAGACGTCGATGCCGGTGAATCGTGCGTCGGGATACCGACGTGCCGCCTGCACCAGATTGCGGCCGGTGCCGCAGCCGATCTCCAGCACCTGCGCACCCGCTGCGGGCTTGAGGTCCACGATCAGCTGGTCGCGGCCCAGCAGGTAGTAGCGGCGCGTGGCGTCATAGATGAAGCGCTGCCAGCGATACATCCGGTTCATGCGATGGGTGGCGTCGTTCGGCCAGGTCGCCTGAGGAATCGTGCCGGGCGTGGTTTCGGCTTCGGATACGATCGTCACGATGCACCTCGTCACATGTCGGATTGAATCGCAGCCTTGTCACTCCAACGCGACGACGATGTGACAGTGGATTTGTCATACGGGGGGCGTGGTCCGGAGAAGGTCTGTCGCAAAACTGCAGTCTGCGGTTGATAAAAATTTCAGATTGTCGATTTGGGGCCGTCAAAAGGACCGCTATGAACACCCAGCTAATCGCCGACGCCGTACGCAACAGCCGCTCCAGCGATGAAGCGACGGTGTGGGACTCTCTCTTCGCCTTCTGGTTCCGTCGGCTCGTCTACACGCAGATCTGGGAAGATCCGGAAGCCGACATGGCGGCGCTGCAGTTGAAGCCGGGGTCGTCGATCGTCACCATCTCGAGCGGCGGCTGCAATGCGCTGTCCTATCTCGCGGCCAAGCCGGCACATGTCTATGCGGTCGACCTCAATGAAGCCCATTTGTCGCTGCTGAAGCTGAAGCTCGCCGGCCTGCGCGCACTGCCAAGCTATCAGGATTTCTGGACCTTCTTCGGCGAGGGCAATTCGAAGGCGAATGCCCAGCTCTATCGCGATCGCCTGCGTCCCTATCTCGACGAGGAGGCCCGCGGCTACTGGGACGAGCGCACGTTCTTCGGCGTCGGTCGGCCGCGCTACAGCTATTTCACTGATGGCTTCTATCGCCATGGCGCGCTCGGCCGCTTCATCGGTTTCGGCCACATGATTGCGAAGGTCGCCGGCGTCGATCTCGATGCACTGCTGAAATGCGAGGCCGGCTCGCCCAAGCGCAAGCAGGCGCTGGAGAAGCTGCACAGCGTGTATCACTCCTGGTTCGCCAAGCTGCTGACGCGGACGCCGGCGCTGGTGTTCAGTCTCGGCATCCCGCCACAGCAGCGCACGCTGCTCGCGGGCGACCAGCCGCTGAACGAAGTCCTGTACCAGCGCACGATGGCGCTGATCGACGTGCATCCGAATGCCAATAATTACTTCGCCTGGCAGGCCCTGAGCCGCAGCTATGTCGGTCCCGGTGATACCTGCCTGCCGCCCTATCTGCAGGAGAGCCGCTACGCCGACACGTCGAGCCGCGCTGCGCTGGTCACGCCGGTGCATGCCAATCTGCGCGTCTTCATCGAAAGCCTGCCGGCGCGAGCGATCGATGCCGTTGTGCTGCTGGACTCACAGGACTGGATGGCGCCGGATGAAATCCGTGCGTTGTGGGATGCCATCGACCGTGCCGGCAATGACGGCATCCGCGTCATCTTCCGCACCGCCGGCGCCGAGTCGCCGCTGGAGGAAGAAATCCACGCGCCGTTGCGCCAGACCTGGCAGCGCGATGTGGAGCGCAGTGCCCTGGGCCATGCCCAGGATCGCTCGGGCATCTATGGCGGCTTCCATCTGTATAAGCGGAAGCAGTGAATTTCCGACCTCTTCCCGCAAGCGGGAAGAGGTCACCCTCACACCCCTAGATAGATCTGCTGGATATATTTGTCGCTGGCGATCTCCTGCGCCGTGCCTTCGCGCACCGTGCGGCCATGCTCCAGCACATAGACGCGATCCGCGATCCGCAGGGTCGAGGTCGCGTCCTGCTCGACGATCAGGATCGCCGTCCCGTCCTTCCTGATCTGCATGATCGAATCGAAGATCAGCCCTTTCAGTCGCGGCGCGATGCCGACCGAGGGCTCATCGAGCAGGAGCAGTTCCGGTCGGCCCATCAGCGCGCGTCCGATCGCCACCATCTGCTGCTCACCGCCGGATAGCGTGCTCGACTGCTGCCACTGCCGCTCACGCAACACCGGGAAAAGGTTGAAGACACGTTCGAGGTCGGTGTCGATCTCGGACTTGTTCTTGCGCAGATAGGCACCGAGCTGCAGGTTTTTCAGCACCGACAGTTCGGAGAACAGCTTTCGTCCTTCCGGGCAATGGCAGATACCCTTGGCGACGACATTGTAGGGCTCGATGGGATGCAGCGACGCATCCTTGAAATTCAGTGTGCCCTGGGCCGGAATGGAGCGCGAGATCGCCTTGAGAAGCGTCGTCTTGCCGGCGCCATTGGGGCCGAGCACGCCGATCAATTCGCCTTTCTCGACCCTGATCGAGACGGATTCGATCGCCAGGGCCTTGCCATAGCTGACCTTGAGGTCCTTCACGTCAAGCAGAGGCATGGGCGTCCTCCGTCTTGCCGATATAGGCCTCGATCACCTTCTCGTTCTTCACGATTTCCTCGGGTGGTCCGACGGCGATGATCTCGCCAAAGTTCATTGCGATCACGCGCGACACCAGCGCCATGAATTCGCGCAGCTTGTGCTCGATCAGCAGAATGGTGAGGTTCTCCTCGCGATGCAGGCGGCGGATCAGTTGTGCCAGCTGCTCGATCTCGCTGCTGCCGAGGCCGGCAAACGGTTCGTCGAGCAGCAGCAGGTCCGGCCGTGTCGCCAATGCGCGCGCGATCTCGAGACGACGGAGGTCGCCGTAAGGCAGCGTCTCCACCGGCTCCTTGTCGCGGCCGCCGAGGCCGACCTGGGCAAGGAGATGACGCGCGCGCTCCTCCTTGTCCTTGTCCTCTTTCGCGCGCGGCGACATGCAGGCCACCAGCACGTTTTCCAGCAGGTTCATGCCGATGAACGGCCGGGTGAGCTGGAAGGTGCGGGCCATGCCGCGATTCACCACCTTGTAGGGCGCCAATTCACGCACCAGTTCGCCATTGAAGTGGATGGTGCCGGAGGTCGGCGGCATGAAGCCGGTAAGGATGTTGAACAAGGTCGTTTTGCCGGCGCCATTGGGGCCAAGGATGCCGGTGAAGTCGCCCTTCTTGAGGGTGAAGCTGGCATTCTTCACGGCGGTAAGGCCGCCGAAGCGCTTTGTGACACCGTTGACTTCGAGGAGGTCGCTCATCGCAGGCGCTCCGTCATCCGACGCCAGAGCGGCGCGATCAAACCATTGGGCAGGAAGAAAAGGATCAGCATCAGGGTCAGCGTATAGATCCAGAGGCGATACTCGCCGAAGCCGCGCAGCATCTCGGTGAGCAGCGTCAGCAGGATCGCGGCGACGGCGGCGCCATAGATCGAGCCGATGCCGCCCACATAGACCATGATGATCACCGTGATGGAGACGATGACGGAGAACAGTGGCGGCGAGACCTGTAGCTGGTAATGCGCGTAAAGGGCGCCGCCGAGGCCGGCGAAGGCGGCGGAGATCATCAGCGACACGATCTTGTAGAAGGTGACATTGATGCCCGCCGCCTGGCAGGTCGCTTCATCACCGCGGATCGCGCGCAGCAGCAGGCCCCAATGCGAGCGCGCCAGCAATGTCAGCACGATCACGGTGACGACAAGAATGCCGAGTGCGAACCAGTAGTAGTACAGCGGCGATTTCATCAGCGGATCGAGGCCATAGATGCCTTCTTCGCCGCCGGTATATTCCCAGAAGATCAGGCAGAGCCGCTGCAGGATCGCCGAGGTCGACAGCATCGCCAGCGCGAAATAGGGCCCGCGCAATCGCAGGGTCGGGAAGCCGACCAGGACGGCGAAAGCGACGGCGACGATCACCGCGAGCGGCAGGCTGTACCACGGATTCGCCGCCCATAGCGACGACAGGAAGCCGGCTGTATAGGCGCCGGCACCGATGAACAGCGAGTGGCCGAAATTCTCGCGGCCGGTGAGCCCGGACATGAAATCCCAGCTTGATGCCCAGATGCCGTAGATCACGCAGACCGTGAGCACGCCGGTGAGATAATTGCTGCCGGTCACCGCCGGGATGGCGGCGAGGATGGCGACGACAATGATGCCGCCGATGATGTCGATCGGTGCGATGCGTTTCATGTCAGAATGCCGCCCGTCGCCCGAGGATGCCTGCCGGCCGGATCATCAGCGTGACCACGACCGCCACCAGCGACACCAGCTCCGTCCATGACGTGGAGATCAAATAGGCGACGATGGTTTCGGAATAGCCGAGGATCAGCGACGCGATGATGCTGCCAGGGATCGAGCCGAGCCCGCCGACGATGACGATTGCAAAGGCTTTCACCATCGGCAGCAGGCCCATGGTCGGCTGCACGGTGAGGAAGGGCGACACCAGGATGCCCGCAAGTGCTGCGGTACCGGCCGAGATCGCCATCACGATGGAGAAGATGCGATTGGTGGGGATGCCCATATATTGCGCGGCCTCCGGATCCTGCGACACCGCGAGGATCGCGGCGCCCAGCCGGGTGCGCTGGATGAACAGCCACAGCAGCAGCAGCACGAGCACGCCCATCACCAGCGCCAGCAGCCGCTGGCCGCCGATATCGACACCGCCGATGGTCAGCTTGTCGGCCACGAAAGAGGGGACGTTGCGATATTCGGAGCCGAAGGTGATGAACAGCGCCTGTTCGACAGCAAGCGACACGGCAAGCGTGATCATCAGCACCGCAAGCTGCGACGAGCGCAGCGGGCGCACCAGGAAACGTTCCATCAACACGCCGAAGCCCGCCACCAGCAACACCGCAAGTGGCGCTGCGATCAGCAGCGGAAAACCGAGCAGCGACGTGAAGACATAGGCTGAATAAGCGCCGAGCGCATAGAACGCGCCGTGAGCGAGATTGAGGATACGGGCGACACCGAAGATCAGCGTGAAGCCGACGGCCAGCATGGCATAGATGGCGCTCGACACGGCACCGTAGATCAGGATCTGAAGCATGACATTCCGCAGGTGTGGGCTGGACGGTGAAGCTTTGCCGCTTGTCATCACCCGCGAAAGCGGGTGATCCAGTAAACCGAGGTGCCGCGGTTCGATCCGAAGCGGCGGTGCTTACTGGATCCCCGCATGCGCGGGGATGACAGTCGGTGTATGAGGCACTGACCTCAGTTGCTCATCCACGGCGGCGCGATCATCGGTCCCTTGGCGGAGTCCTTCGGCCACACCACGACGCGGGCGCCGTCTTTCTGCCACTGGGCGAACAGCAGGTTCTGCAGGCCCGGTCCCTGCTTCACGTCATGCACTTCGTCGAACTGGATCTTGCCGGCGATACCGACATAGTCGGTCTTCTCCAGCTCCTTGATGACGGCGGCCGGCTCCACTGAATTGGCGCGCTTCACTGCCTCGGCATAGACATGAACCGCATCATAGGTGCCCACGCCGGTATAGACCGGAGCGGTGCCGAAGCGCTTCACGAATTCGTCCCAGAACGGAATCGTCTTCGGCGTCAGTTCGGCGCGAGTGGCAAACAGGCCGACGGTCTCGGCGAGGGCCTTGCCGCTGACGCGGGTGAAGAAGTCGGCGTCCTGGCTCTTGACGTCGATGCCGCCGATCGGGATCGGCACCTGCGCGTCATGCCACTGCTTGACGAAGATATCCGACGAGGCATGCGACAGGATCACGATCAGATATTGCGCGCCGGAATTCTTCACCTTGGCGAACAGCGGCGAGAAGTCCGAGGTCGAGGTGTCGAAGAATTCCGACATCGGCACTTCGGTGCCGCCTTCGACGGCGCCCTTCTTCAGGATCGGAACGAGGTCCTGCACCCATTTGGCATTCTCGCCGACAATGGCGACCTTCTTCAGGCCCATCTCACCCTTGAGCTTGCCATTGATGAAGTCGACCAGCGCGCGGGCCTGGTGGCCGGCGTGGATCGGCGAGACGCGGAAGATGTATTTGTAGTTCTCATAGTCCGTCTTCACCTTGGCAGTGATGGCCGGGGAGGCGGCGCCGACACCGAGATAGATCGTCTTGGCGTTGGAGATGTGCGGCAACTGCGCCAGCGTCACGCCGGATGTGTAGCCGCCGATCAGCACGTCGACCTTCTCGTCGGCGGTCAGCTTCTTGATCGCAGCGATGCCCTGTTCGGGATTCTCGGTCTCGTCGGCGACGACGATTTCCAGCTTGCGGCCGAGCAGTCCGCCTTTGGCGTTGATTTCCTCGATCGCCATCTTCGCCGCATTCTGGGTGTCACGGCCGACCTGCAACTGGATCGATGTGGGAAGGCCGATCTTGATCGGCTGTTGCGCCGAAACGGGCGCGGTGGAAGCGAGGGCGCCAGCAACAATCACACTGGCAGCCGCAAGCGGCCTCAGAAATGAGTTCATGGTATCTCTCCCTAGAATACATCTCGGTCATTGCCGGATGCTTTTTGTATGGAGAGCAGACTGCCAAGCGCCGCGAGAGCGAGTCAAGAAAGATCACGCGTGATCGTGCAATGAGGCAGCGTTGTCCTTTTGCTTTGTGAGTAGAGCTTCTGTTGCAACGCGATGAGGACGTTGTCGATGTGCACTCTGATCAGGCAACAGACGACTGCGCGACCGCTGCCGGCATGTGCAGTGCGTCGCGGAAGCGAACACCGCAAACAGCGTTTGAATTCTTGTTTGAAAACACCGAAGGGGTGGGACCGCCGACGCAGGTAAAAACGGCGGTCCCGTGCCGAACATTAAAATCCGGGGAAGGGAAAGCGACTTCCGCATCCACGCTGCACGACACGGGATCGACGGTATATTATGCCGTGTTTGCTGCAACTTAGTTCAAATCTTAACCTAACCGATTAGGCTTACTAGGCCGGCTTTTCGAGCAATTCCGCCAAGGTCGCAGAATAATTTTCTCCGCGATCCCGCTTTGCACGCATCAGGGTGATTTCGTTCGCATTGGCGCAGTAGTCCTCGTAGTTCGCAGCTGCGGTCTTCGCAGCAAGATCCTGGTGGCAGGCGTGCTTGTGGGCGCATCCGGCGCAGGCATGGCGCATCTCCATGATTTGCGGCGGCGCAATCGTGTTGATCGTGGTCTCATCGAAACCGAGCGCCCGCAACATCTGCGGAAGCTCTTCTGCGCCATCGACGCCGCGGCGGACCAGCGCCTGGAGATCGCCAGGGGCGAGCCCAAGTTCATGCGCCATCCGGGTGAATTCGCCGTGGTCGAGCTGGCTCAGTTCGTGGAGCTGACGACGCTGCGTGAGCCATGCGCCGAACTGGTCGATCAGATAGCTGACCACGGGATAGGGCTGTACTTGTGTCATCGCGATCTCCTGCTGCTGACGATGCTGCATGCAGGGTCGGTCCGATGGGGGCCCGCCGCATTGCTTTGGATCAATCGGCGGTTGCGGCCGGGACGGTTAGGCTTATCGGCAGAAAGCCCTGTCCCGCAGCGATTTACCGGGAACGACCGGGCTGGATTCCCGGTTATTCGTCCATAGATTGGAGACATTGTCATTTCCAGAAGCCGGGAACGTGGCCTCAGGAGGCGTAGATGACGTTCAGATACTTCACCTCACCCGCAGTCGGCATTGCGTTGCTGGCGGGATCTGTGGTCGCGCAGGCCGGACCGGTCGCGCAGACTTACAAAGCGGGAGAATTCCTCACGCTCGATCTGCGGCAGGCACTGCTGTCGCCGAAGCCGCTGGGGCCCGGTGCGCAGTTCGAAGCCTATCCGATCGAGGCCCGCTCCGATGCCAAGAACGCGATCGATGCGGCGGCGGACAAGCCGGTCGCGGAGAAGGTGATGCCCGTAGCCAAGCTGCCCCGCAACGTCGCAACGCGCCCGCAGCCGCCTGCGCGCAGCCGCGTCGCGCGTCCGCGCAGCAATCCGCTCGACGCGAATGCGGCTGATACGCGTATCCAGACATGGCCGTGCCGGACAGGCGGGATTTGTAACTGGCAGAGATAAGCCAGCTTCGCCTTTGCAAATGAAAACGGCGGCGCAATGCGCCGCCGTTTTGCGTTGTCTGTATCAGAAGTGGGATCAGCCCTTGATCTCTTCCACGCCGCACCATTCGGCAATGAACAGCGCCAGTGCCGTCGTGGTCTTCTTCAGCGAGGGCAGGTTGACGCCTTCGTCGAAGCCATAGACGCCGCGCGAGATGCAGCCGTAGTTGAGCGTCGGGATCTTGTCGAACAGCGCGTAGACGCGGCTGTCGAGATAGGCCAGCGACGTCTCCGGCTTCGGCTTCTGGCCGAACACGATTTCATGCGCGGCAGCGAGCGTGTTCTCGGCATCCGAACCGGGCTTCAGCTCGTAACCTTCGGCCTGGAAGCCGTTGAAGGTCACGGTTGGCGGGATGTTCGACAGGAACGGGTCCTGGCGCGAGAAGGCGGCGACGCGGTCGACGATTTCCTTCTTGGCGGCTTCGGCGGTCTTGCCAGGCAGCAGCGAGATGCGGAAGTCGATCTTGCACCAGGCCGGGACCGACGAGGCCCAGTCGCCACCGGCGATCTTGCCGATGTTCAGGTTGACCGGCTTCTCGATGTGCTTGAAGTGCTCGTGCTCGCCCTTGGTGGCGTTCCACTCGGCTTCCAGCTTGCGCAGCTCGCCGACCACGCGATAGGCGCCGTCGATGGCATTGGCGCCGGTGCCCATGCGCTGCACATGAACCGGCACGCCGCGCACTTCCACCTGGAACCAGACAACGCCGATATTGGCGCGGGTGATGGTCTCATGCGACGGCTCGGAGACGACGACGGCATCGGCCTTGTAGCCGCGCAGATGCGTCATCAGGGCGCCGTCGCCAGTGGACTCTTCTTCCACCACCGACTGCAGGTATACGGTTGCGGCCGGCTGCAGGTCGAGGCTCTTCAGCGCGTCGAGCGCGAAGATGTTGGAGGCGCAGCCTGCCTTCATGTCGCCGGCGCCGCGGCCCTGCATCCAGTCGCCCTGGATGACGGGATCGTAGGGCGGGGTGCTCCACATATCGAGCGGGCCTTCCGGCACCACGTCGACGTGACCCTGCATGATGAGCGAACGGCCGGTCTCGTTGCGCGGGCGATGGGTGCCGACCACGATCGGGGCCTGCGAATGCAGCTCGTCCCAGGCGCCGGCGCCGGGATGACGCTTCAGCGCTTCCGGATCCATGTTGAAGCGCTCCATGCTGTAGCCGCGCTCTTTCATGGCGCGGAACATGAAGTCCTGCATGGTGTGTTCGTTGCCGCGGGTGGACTGGTGACGAACCATGTCCTGGGTGAACTTGACCTGGGCGTCAAAACCCTTGTCGACGGCGGCGATGATCTTGTCGCGCAGGGCGGGATCGAGAGCCATGGGAATGTCCTTGTACGTTTGTAGAAGTTGTCGTCACTGCGAGGAGCTTTCTCCTCGCAGTGACGGTGGAGAGATTTAGGCCGTCAGCGCGCGTTCGAGCTTTTCCATGCCTTCGTCCAGGATCTCGTCCTGGGCGGTGAGCGGAACGAGCACGCGGATGGTGTTGAAGTTGACGCCGCAGGACAGCAGCACGAGGCCTTCCTCGACGGCCTTCTGCGTCACCTTCTTGGTCGCATCGGCGTCCGGCGTGTCGGTGCCGCGTTCCTTGACGATGTCGAAGGCAATCATGGCGCCGACATTGCGGATCGAGGCGATCGGCACGAGGTCGTTGCGCTGCTGCATCTTCTTCAGGCGCGTGGTGATGCGCTCGCCGATATGGTTGGCGCGGTCGACCAGCTTCTCCTTCTCGAACACGTCGAGCACGGCCATAGCAGCCGCAATCGCCAGCGGGTTGCCGGCATAGGTGCCGCCAAGGCCGCCCGGATCGGCGGCGTCCATGATCTTGGCCTTGCCGATCACGCCCGACAGCGGGAAGCCGCCGGCCAGGCTCTTGGCCACGGTGATGAGGTCAGGCTTCACGTCGTAATGTTCCATGGCGAACATCTTGCCGGTGCGGCCGTAACCGGTCTGCACTTCGTCGGCGATGAGGACGATGCCGTTCTCGTCGCAGATCTTGCGCAGCGCGCGCATCAGCTCCGGCGGCGCCTGGTGGAAGCCGCCTTCGCCCTGCACGGGCTCGATGATGATCGCGGCAACGCGGGCCGGATCGATATCGGCCTTGAACAGGAAGTTGAGATACTTCAGCGACTCTTCAACGGTCACGTCGAGCTGCGCGGCCGGGAAGGGCACGTGCCAGACTTCCGGCATCGAAGCGCCAAAGCCCTTCTTGTAGGGGAACACCTTGCCCGTCATGGTCATGGTCATGTGGGTGCGGCCATGGAAGCCGCCGGTGAAGGCGATCACGCCGGCGCGGCCGGTCGCCGCACGGGCCATCTTGATGGCGTTTTCGGTGGCTTCGGCGCCGGTGGTGAAGAAGGCGGTCTTGGTGTCGCCGTCGATCGGGACCAGCTTGTTGAGACGCTCGGCGAGGGTGACATAGGATTCATACAGCAGCACCTGGAAGCAGGTGTGCGTGAAGTTTTCCATCTGCGCCTTCACGGCAGCCATGACTTGCGGATGGCAGTGGCCGGTGTTGAGCACCGCGATGCCGCCGGCGAAATCGACGTAGCGCTTGCCTTCGACGTCCCAGACTTCGGCGTTCAGCGCACGCTGCGCCGAGATCGGGGTGGAGTGGCCGATGCCGCGTGGCACCGCGGCTTCGCGGCGCGCGAAGATTTCTGCATTGGTAGCCATTCGAGTTTGTCCTTACTTTTCTGTTGTTAGCGCGCTGATTCAAAGCCAGCGAGCGTGGAGGTGAGATTGGCGCCCAGAATGTCGGACAGATATCCGCCTTCCTGAACGATGACGGTGGGCAGGCCGAAGCGTGCAACGGCCGCGCCGATACGGTTGAACCCCGGCGTGGTAACCTTCAGCGCTGCGAGCGGATCGTGCTCGGAGGCATCGAGACCAAGCGCCAGCACAAGCGCGGTCGGCGCAAACGACTTGATGGTCTTCTCGGCGACAGCGAGCGCATCGATAAAGCCGTCGTCGCCGGTGCCGATGGCGAGCGGGATATTGAGATTGGTGCCGAGGCCATTGCCTTCGCCCTTCTCATCCGCATAGCCCCAGACAAACGGGTAGTAGCCGGTCGGGTCGGCATGGATCGAGACGGTCAGCACGTCCGGGCGCGAATAGAAGATGCCCTGGGTGCCGTTGCCGTGATGCACGTCGACGTCGAGGATGGCGACGCGCTCATGCTTGGTGCGCAGATGCTCGGCGGCGATGGCCGAGTTGTTCATGAAGCAGAAGCCGCCGGCGAGATCGCGGTAGGCGTGATGGCCGGGCGGGCGGCACAGGGCGTAAACCGCGTCCTCGCCATCCATCACCATCTGCGCGGCGGTGACGGCGATGTCGGTCGCCGCGCAGGCGCCGGCCCAGGTGCCCGGACCGATCGGCGCCGACGTATCGACCGTGTGCCAGCCGAGCTTGCCGACGATGTGGGTGGGATAGCTGCCCGGTACGCGGTTCGGATGAATGTTCGGGATCATCTCGGTGCCGTAGTCCGGCAGCTTAATCCATTCTTCCCACGCGGTTTCGAGGAAGCGCAGATATTCCGGCGAATGCACGCGGGCCCGCGGGCCCTGGCCGAATTCGGTCGGCGCCACCAGCGTGTGCTTGCCGTCATTGAGGCCCTTGAGCAGGCGCACCGCGCGCTCGGGCTGCTCGGTGGTTTTGCGGATCTGGCCGCGCACCAGGTAGAATTGCGGATCGTGGGCGCTGTGCTTGTCGGAAGTAACTGCCTTCACGTTGCGGCTCCGTTCGTTGATGCAGGGATGTCGCGGACCAGCTTGCCGACTTCGCGCCAGGCCGACGCGATGTGGTAGTCGAACCTTGCGGTGATGACGTCGGCGTGGCCCTGGTCGAGCACGTCGAGCAGAACGTCGTGGGTCTGCGCGATGCGGTGCGGGTCGTCATAGAGGCGCCCGATCAGGCCGATCACCATGCGCATCTCCGACGACAGGTCATCGAACACCTTCAACAAGCGCTTGTTGCCGGCCATCTCGACGATCATGCGATGGAATTTATAGTCCTCTTCCACTTGCCTCGCATGGTCCTCCAGATCGGCGGTCTCATGCAGGACCTCTATCTGGCGACGCAGCGCATCGCGATTGGCAGGGGTGAGGTTTTTTGCCGCGAGCACGGCGGCGTGACATTCCACGCAGATGCGCAGATCGTAGATTTCGTCGATATCGCCTGCTTCCAGCTTGCGGACGAAGAAGCCGCGGCGCGGATGCGAGACGAGAAGCCCCTGCTGCTCGAGCAGCCGCGCGGCTTCACGTACCGGCGCACGGCTGATACCGAGCTCGCGGGCGATGCCGGCTTCGACGACCTTTGCGCCCGGCGCGAGCTGGCCGTTAACCACGGCCTGCGTCAGGACGCGCGCCACCTGACCGACGAGATCGGTATCGGCGAGGGCAGCAAGGCCAACTGGTGGGGACATCAAACGCATGGGGGAAAAGGCCCGTTTCATGCCGTGTACAAGAATTAAGCGTCGATTGTCGACAGTTTAATCTTGCCGCCTGCCATGCGTTTGTGTTTGCTTTCGGCATCTTAAAAAGACGGGAAGTACGCCTGTGAATATGCATGCCAATCTGACGCCGACCCTCGATGCTGCCAAGCAGGTCCGTGTCGATCTCGCCGCTGCCTATCGCCTGATTCATCGCCACGGCCTCGATGACAGCATCTACACGCATATCTCCGTTCGCGTGCCCGGCACCAAGGATCGCTTCCTCATCAATCCCTATGGCATGCGCTTCGAGGAAGTGACGGCGTCGAATCTCGTCACCGTCGATACCGACGGTAAAGTTGTTGATGATCCTCTCGGCCTCGGCATCAATCCGGCCGGCTTCACTATCCACAGCGCTGTTCATGCGGTGCGCCACGACGCCAATTGCGTGCTGCATACGCATACGGTGGCCGGCGTCGCAGTGTCATGCCTCAAGGAAGGCCTGATGCCGCTGAACCAGTGGTCGATGCAGTTCACCGATCGTATCGCCTATCATGACTTCGAAGGCATCGCGCTGGATCTGTCCGAGCGTGAGCGCCTGGTTGCCGATCTCGGCGACAAGATGGTGTTGATCCTGCGCAATCACGGCCTGCTCACCTGCGGTCGCTCGGTCGGCGAGGCTTTCAAGCTGATGTTCAACATGGAGCGTTCCTGCCGCGCGCAGCTCGCGATCCTTGCAGCCGGCGCTGAAGTCATTCGCCCCTCGCATGCCATTGCCTCGCACACGGCTGGTCAGTATGACCGCGGTTACGAGAAAGTGCATGGAGAAGGCGGCGGCAAGCCGGACAGCGAGTGGGATGCGTTCAAGCGCATGCTCGACAGGACGGACGCCGATTACAAGAACTGATCCGATTAGCACCGAACATCGTCAACGAATCTAAGGTACGTGCCGCTGGGCACCAGGGGGAAGATATGTTGAAGAAACTGGTACTGGCTCTCGCGCTCGGCAGCGTTAGCCCGCTCGTCTTCACGAGCACATTTGCTCTGGCGCAGGAGCCGAAACTCGGCGGCACCATCAATGCCGTGATCCAGCCCGAACCGCCTGGCCTGATGCTGGCGCTGGTGCAGAACGGTCCGACCCAGATGGTGTCGGGCAACATCTATGAAGGCCTGCTGCGCTACAACAAGAAGCTGGAGCCGCAGCCCGGTCTGGCCGAGAGCTGGACCATCAGCCCGGACTCCAAGACCTACACCTTCAAGCTCAAGCAGGGCGTCACCTGGCACGACGGCAAGCCGTTCACCTCGGCCGACGTGCTGTTCTCCATTGAGACGCTGAAAGTCACCCACGCCCGTGCGCGCGGCAATCTCGTCCAGCTCGACAAGGTCGAGGCGCCCGACGACCATACCGTCGTCTTCACGCTGAAGCAGCCTTTCGGCCCGTTCATCGGCATCTTCGAAGTCGGCTCGATGCCGATGATCCCGAAGCACATCTATGAAGGCACCGACATCAAGACCAATCCGGCGAACAACACGCCGATCGGCACCGGTCCCTTCATGCTGAAGGAGTGGAAGAAGGGCTCATTCATCCAGCTGGTGAAGAACCCGAACTATCACGTCCAGGGCAAGCCCTATATCGACGGCATCTACTGGCAGGTCATCCCGGACGCCGCCGCGCGCTCGGTGGCTTATGAGACCGGCAAGGTCGATGTGCTGCCCGGTGGCTCGATCGAGAATTTCGACGTGCCACGCGTCAGCAAGCTGCCGAACACGTGCGTGACCGGCGAAGGCTGGGAATTCTTCTCGCCGCTCGCCTGGATGTGGCTGAACAACCGCAATCCGATCCTCGCCAACAAGAAGGTCCGTCAGGCCATCATGTATGCGGTGGATCGCGAATTCGCCAAGGACGTGATCTGGAACGGCCTCGGCAAGGTGGCGACCGGCCCGTCGGCCTCGACCATCAAGTTCTACACCGATGACGTGCCGAAATATCCCTATGACCCGGCCAAGGCCAAGGCCCTCCTGAAGGAAGCCGGTTACAAGGGCGAGAAGATCCGCATCATGCCGCTGCCCTATGGCGAGACCTGGCAGCGCTGGGGCGAAGCTGTGAAGCAGAACCTCGTCGATGTCGGCATGAACATCGAAACCATCGCGACCGACGTGCCGGGCTCGAACCAGCGCAACAGCGAGTGGGACTTCGATATCTCCTTCACCTATCTCTATCAGTATGGTGATCCGGCGCTCGGCGTCGCCCGTAACTACATCTCCAGCCAGATCGTGAAGGGTCAGCTCTTCAACAATCTTGAAGGCTATTCGAACCCCGAGGTCGACAAGCTGTTCGCCGAAGGCGCCGTCGCGACGCCGGATTCGAAGCGCAAGGAGCTCTACGACAAGGTCCAGAAGATTCTCGTCGAAGACGTTCCGGTGGCCTGGCTGCTCGAACTGCAGTTCCCTACCATCATGAACTGCAAGGTGAAGAACCTCATCACCACCGGCATCGGCGTCAATGACGGCTTCCGTGATGCTTGGATCGACAAGTAAGTAGAACTGCCCAGTGCCCGTGACGATCGCCATGATCGTCACGGGTTTTCTTTTGCTCTCTGACCGGACTGCGGTGGATCGCCGATGCTGTCATTCGTTTCCCAGAGGATCGTGAAGGGCGTGTTCGTCTTGCTCGCGATCGTCGTGATGAACTTCTTCCTGATCCGCCTCGCGCCGGGCGATCCGGCATCGGTGATGGCCGGCGAGGCCGGCGCGTCCGACCCGATGTTCGTCCAGCAGCTCCGTGAAAAGTTCTCGCTCGACCGACCGCTGCCCGAGCAGCTCTTCACCTATGTGAAGGGCGTCGTGCAGCTCGACCTCGGCTACTCGTTTCGCCAGCAGATGCCGGTGTCCACACTGATCGCCGAGCGCCTGCCGGCGACGCTGCTGCTGACGCTGACGGCCTTCGCCATCTCGCTGATATTGGGCATCACCTTCGGCACGCTGGCCGCAAGATTTGCGGGGACGTGGGCGGACACCGCCATCACTGTCTCGGCATTGTTGTTCTACGCGACGCCGATCTTCTGGGTCGCGCTGATGTCGATCCTGCTGTTCTCCGTCTATCTCGGCTGGCTGCCCAGTTTCGGCTACGAGACCGTGGGCGCCAATTACACCGGCTGGGCCCATGTGAAGGACGTCGCGTTGCATCTGATCATGCCGGCGATGACCATCGGCCTGTTCTTCATGGCGACCTATACCCGCATGACCCGCGCCTCGATGCTCGAGGTGAAGCGGCTCGATTTCGTCAAGACCGCGCGCGCCAAGGGTCTGCGCAACAACATCATCCAGCGCCGCCACGTGCTGCGCAATGCGCTGCTGCCGGTGGTGACGCTGGCAGGCGTGCATTCGGGCACGCTGGTCGGCGGCGCCGTGCTCACCGAGACGGTGTTCGCATGGCCCGGCATCGGCCGTCTGCTCTATGAGGCGCTGCTGCAACGCGACTACAACCTTCTGCTCGGCGTCTTCACCGTCTGCTCGGCCATGGTGCTGATCTTCAATCTCGTCACCGATCTCGTCTATCGCCTAGTCGATCCGCGCATCGAGTTTGCCAAATGAAGAAGTTCTGGAAATTGATGCTGCGCAATCCCGGCGGCGTCATCGGTCTGATCCTCCTGACCGTCGCCATCGTCATCGCCGTGTTCGGCCCGATGATGTTCCCGACCTCGCCATGGCGCATGGTGCAGCGGCCGTTCCTGCCGCCCTTCACCAATCCGATGGTGACCCTCGGCACCGATGCGCTCGGCCGCGACGTGTTCGCGGGCCTGATCTATGGCGCGCGCGTATCGCTGCTGGTCGGCCTCGTCTCCACCACGGTGGCGCTGACCATCGGCGTGCCGGTTGGCGCCATTGCCGGCTATTTCGGCGGCAAGGTCGATGACGCGATGATGCGCGGCACCGAATTCTTCCAGACCATCCCGAGCTTCGCGCTGGCCATCGTGCTGGTGGCGATCCTGCAGCCGTCGATCTATTCCATCGTCGGCGCCATCGCCATCGTGTCATGGCCTCCCGTCGCGCGCCTCGTCCGCGGTGAGGTGCTGTCGTTGCGCACCCGCGAATATGTGCAGGCCGCGGTCGTCACCGGCCAGAGCAACAGCTGGATCATCTGGCGCGAGATCCTGCCGAACACGATCTCGCCCATCATCGTGCTCGCATCGCTGATGGTCGCCAATGCGATCCTGCTGGAATCCTCGCTTTCCTTCCTCGGTCTCGGCGATCCCAATCTGATGTCCTGGGGCTACATGGTCGGCGCCGGCCGCACCGTCATCCGCCAGGCCTGGTGGATCACCGTATTCCCCGGCATTGCCATCCTGCTCTCGGTGCTCGCCATGAACCTGATCGGCGAAGGCCTCAACGACGCACTCAATCCGCGCCTGGCAAAGGATAGCCGCTGATGTCCAAAGCGCCCGCCATTGCCATCAAGAACCTCAAGATCGCACTGCCCAAGAGCGGCGAACGCTCCTATGCGGTCGAGGATGTGTCCATCGACCTCATCCCCGGCGAGATCGTCTGTCTCGTCGGTGAATCCGGGTCCGGCAAGTCCATGTGCGCCCACGCGCTGATGGGGCTGCTGCCGGATACGGTGAAGACCGAAGCCGGCGAAATCGCCTTCGGCGGCAAGAACCTTCTCAAGCTGACCGAAGACGGCTGGCGCGAAGTGCGCGGCCGTGACATCGCCATGGTGTTCCAGGAGCCGATGACCGCGCTCAATCCCCTAATGCGCATCGGCGACCAGATGATGGAGATGTTCGAGGCCCATGGTCTGCTGACGCCGAAGGAGCGCCGCGCCAAGGCGCTCAATCTGGCGAAGGAAGTGGGTCTACCCGATCCCGAGCGCATCATCCGCGCTTATCCGCATCAGCTCTCCGGTGGCCAGCGCCAGCGTGCCATGATCGCAATGGCGCTCGCGCTGGAGCCTTCGGTGCTGGTGGCCGACGAGCCCACGACAGCTCTGGACGTGACGACGCAGGCGCAAATTCTAAAGCTGATCCGCAACCTGCAGCGCAGCCGCAACATGGCGGTGATGTTCATCACCCACGATTTCGGCGTGGTGGCGGATATCGCCGATCGCGTCGTCGTGCTCCGTCACGGCAAGATCGTCGAGGAAGGCTCCATCGATGCGGTGTTCAGGAATCCGCAGCACGATTACACCAAGGCGCTGCTTGCCGCGGTGCCGTCGATGGACCCGCCCGCGCGCGCGCCGCTCGACGAGACCAACAAGGCTGTCGACGTCATCGGTCTCGACAAGACCTATGTGACGCCGACTGGCTGGTTCAAGCCGGATCGCCGGGTGCAGGCCGCCAATGAGGTGACCTTCTCGATTCTCAAGGGCGAGACCGTCGGCCTTGTTGGCGAGTCCGGTTCGGGCAAGTCCTCCGTTGCGCGCCTCGTGATGCGCCTGATCGAGGCCGATCGCGGCACCGTCCGTATCGGCGATGTCGATCTCACCGCCCTCAAGGGCAAGGCGCTGCGCGACCAGCGCCATCGCATCCAGATGATTTTTCAGGATCCGTTCGCCTCGCTCAATCCGCGCCGCAAGGTCGGCCAGATCATCACCGATGGTCCGATCTCCCACGGTGCCGATCCGAAGAAGGCGATGGAGCGTGCGCGCGAATTGCTCGGCATGGTCGGTCTCGATGCCGGCTCGCTCGATCGCTATCCGCACGAATTCTCCGGCGGCCAGCGCCAGCGTCTCGGCATCGCCCGCGCGCTTGCCATGGACCCGGAAATCATCGTCGCGGATGAGGCGGTGTCGGCGCTCGACGTGTCGGTGCAGGCGCAGGTGCTGAAGCTGCTGGAAGATCTCAAGGCCCGCCTGGGGCTGTCGATGCTGTTCATCACCCACGACTTGCGCGTCGCCGCGCAGATCTGCGATCGCATCGCGGTGATGCAGCGTGGCGAGATCGTCGAGTTGAAGCCGACGGCCCAGCTCTTCGCATCGCCCGAACATTCCTATACCCGCGAGCTTCTGAGCGCCGTCCCCGGCCAGAGCTCGCCATCACAGGCCGCCTGACCCTCGATGCCGAACAAGACTACGCGCTGCGTCCTCCTCAGCACCACCCTGGACCTGCGGGACTATCTCGCGCCTGAGATTGCGCGGCTCGATGGCATCGTGAGCTTCGTCGATCATCTCGACGGCAGCGATGCGGCCGATGTCGAGATGGCAGTGGGCTGGCATCCTGAACCGGATGCGTTTACGCATTATCCGAACATCAAGGCGGCCTGCTCGATTGCAGCGGGCGCCGATAGCCTGCTGCATTGTCCGAGCATGCGCGACAGCATCGACATCGTGCGCGTGATCGAGCCGGCCCAGGCCGAGATGATGTCGGGCTTCGTGATCTGGCACGCGATCTATCATCAGCGCCGGATGGGCACGTATCTGCAGCAGCAGCGCGACAAGGTCTGGCAGCGTCTGCCGCAGCGTGCCGCGCGCGAGGTGCCGGTCGGTATTCTCGGTTATGGCGCCATCGGTGCGCGCGTGGCGTCGGATCTGTCGATGCTCGGTTTTCCGGTCAAGGTCTGGAGCCGGACGCCGAAGATGACGTCGGCCGGTGTGGCCGGCTTTCACGGCACCGACGGTCTCGACAGGATGCTTGATGATACCGAGGTGCTGATCAATCTGTTGCCGCTGACATCCGAGACCCGCGGCATCCTCAATGCCTCGCTGTTCGCGAAGCTGCGGCGGGGCGCCTATCTGATCCATGTCGGCCGCGGCGCTCACATGGTCGAGCACGATATCTTTGCAGCGCTCGACAGCGGTCAATTGTCGGGTGCGTCGATCGACGTGTTTCCCATCGAACCGCTGCCGACCGACAGCCCGTTCTGGACCCATCCGAAAATCCTGCTGACGCCACACGATGCCTGCGACGTCACCATGGCCGCGGTCGGCGGCACAATCCGCGCGACGGCCGAGGCGGTCCAGGCGGGGCTGCGGCCGAGGGATACGGTCGATCGGGTGAGGGGATATTGAGCGCGGAGTCGTAGGATGGGTAGAGCGTAGCGAAACCCATCACCGCTTGCGCGCGACCGTGATGGGTATTGCGCCTGCGCTCAACCCATCCTACGGCCTTGCCAGCCAGAATCCGCCGAGCACGAGAGCCACGGCCAGCGTGACGATGATGCCGCCGACAGCAAGCGTGATGGCGAGCAGGCCGTGCGAGTCCAGCCATGCGCGAAGCGCTTTCTCCACCTTGAACATCTCCCCGGGATGTGAGTTCCTGTTTTGCGGCGGGCAACGTATCACATCGCGCGGCCACCGTCCTGTGGCGGGCCGCCTCGGGGTATGATCCTTTCGGATCAGGTCACGCCCCATCAAGAGATTCAGGAGATTGCATGAAAGTTCTGGAAACGCAGGGCATCGAGGTGCCTCAGCTCGGCCTCGGCACGTTCAAGCTCACGGGCGATGCCTGCATTGCCGGCGTGGAGACTGCGCTGAAACTCGGCTATCGCCATATCGACACCGCCGAGATGTATGGCAATGAGGCGGAAGTCGGTGCCGGCATCAAGGCCGCCGGCCTGCCGCGCAGCGATCTGCATGTCACGACAAAAGTCTGGCACGAGAATCTGGCGCCCGACGCCATCAAGCGCGCCTTCGATGCCAGCCAGACCAAGCTCGGCCTCGATGTCATCGATCTCTATCTGGTGCATTGGCCCTCGAAGGGCATGAACCTGCCGGCGATCTTCGAGACGCTGCTGAAGTTCAAGGACGAAGGCCGCATCCGCGCGCTCGGCGTTGCCAATTTCCCGGTGGCGCTGATGAAGCAGGCGGTGGAGGAAATCGGTGCGCCGGTCGCCTGTAACCAGGTCGAATATCATGCGCTGCTCGACCAGACCAAGCTGCTGACCTATCTGCGCTCGAAGTCGATCCCGCTGGTGGCTTACTGTCCGCTGGGCCAGGGCCGTCTCGCCGACAATGACGCGATGAAGAAGATTGCCGCCAAGCATAGCGTGAGCGCCGCGCAGGTCGCGCTGAAATGGCTGCTCGATCAGGACGGCGTCGCCGCCATCCCGAAAGCGTCGCGGAAGGAGAGCCAGCAGGCCAATCTCAATGCGCTGAAAGTCACGCTGGATGACGAGGACCGCAAGGTGATCGCAGGCTTGCCGAAGGACGAACGCCTCGTGAAGCCCGCATTTGCGCCGGATTGGGACTAGCTTTCTCCCTCCCCCAAGCGCGCGTATGCGCGCGCCGTGGGGAGGGTGGATCGACGGCGTAGCCGTCGAGACGGGTGGGGTGCTGCCCCACACTCTGTTCTATCGCGGGGAGAGATCCCACCCGGCTTCGCTCTGCGAGCTCCGCCGGGGCAAGCCCCCGCCTATCAGCGGCCCCTCCCCACTGCGCTACGCTTGGGGGAGGGAGACCATCGGCGGCGCTCCCTCACTTATGCGAGTGCCCCTTCTTCCCAGCCGCCTTCTTCCCCGCCGGCATCATCACCACGCGTCCATACTTCACCCCGCGCTCTGCAATGATGTGATCGGCAAAATGCTGCACGTCCTTGCCCGGCCCGCGCAGCGCCGTCACCTCCATGCAGTTGTCGTCGTCGAGATGCACATGCAGTGTCGCCAGCGAGAGGTCGTGGTGGTGGTGATAGGTGTCCACCAGCCGGCGTGACAGGTCGCGCTGGGCGTGGTCATAGACATAGACCAGCGCCGCGACACAGTCGCCGGACTTGCCCTGCTCCTCTGCAGCCTGCTGCATACCTGCACGCGTCAGGTCGCGAATCGCCTCGGATCGGTTCTGATAGCCGCGCACGGCGATCAACGCATCCAGCTCTTCCATCAGGTCATCGTCGAGCGTGATCGTGATGCGCTGCATAAGTCCTCCCGAGAGTATGATGAATCTTTGACTTCGTCATACTCGCCATGTCAGTGTGATCAGGTTGAACGCAGCATAACCGGCCGCCCGACTGATGTATCGCTCTCTCTGTTTTTCGGTGGGTGTCTCGGTGTCCGCGATGCTGGCCGCGTCAGTGCCCTCGCAGGCGCAGCTGGCGACCATGCTCACGCCCGTCGAAATCGATGCGCCGAAGCCGCGTGTCGCCGCCCCTGCAAGGCAACGCGCATCCGCCATCACCGATCGCCGCCTTGCGCCGCGAACCGCAGCGCAGGTCGCCGTCACGAGCGGCACCGGCGGCAACAGCCCCGGCTTCAACACCGCCCAGCTTCCCGTCAGCGCTGCCAGTGAGAAGAACGTCGGCGGCGCCGAGGTGAATGCCCGTCCACTCTCGCGTCCGGCCGAAGCGCTCGAAGTCGCGCCGGGCCTGATCATCACCCAGCATTCCGGCGACGGCAAAGCCAACCAGTATTTTCTCCGCGGCGTGAATCTCGATCACGGCACCGACCTCGCCATCACCGTCGATGGCATGCCGGTGAACATGCGCACCCATGGCCACGGCCAGGGCTATGCCGACATGAATTTCCTGATCCCGGAACTGATCAGTGTGGTCAATGTCCGCAAGGGCCCGTATTTCGCCGATGAAGGCGATTTCTCCTCGGTCGGCGCCATCCATGTCAGCCTGATCGACAGCGTCGCCCGGACCATGGCGTCGATCACCTCTGGCAGCTTCGGTTACAACCGCGCCTTTGGCGTCACCTCGGGCAAGGCCGGCGATGGCAATCTCCTCGTTGCCGCTGAGACAAATATCTACAATGGCCCCTGGGATCATCCCGACAAGCTTAAGAAGCTCAATGCCGTGGTGCGTTACAGCCAGGGCACCCCGGACAGCGGCTTCTCGCTGACCGGCATGGCCTATGCCAATCGCTGGAATTCCACCGATCAGGTGCCGCTGCGCGCCATCACTTCCGGGCAGATCGGTCTCTACGGCGCGCTCGATCCCACCGATGGCGGCAATGCCGAGCGCTTCTCCATCTCCGGCCGCTATCGCGATAGTGACGCGACCGGGGCCACCAAGGTCGATTTTTACGCCATCAAGAGCAAGCTCAATCTCTGGAACAATTTTACGTTTTTCCTGAGCGATCCCGTCAACGGCGACCAGTTTCACCAGCACGACGACCGCGTGCTCGGCGGCATCAATGCGTCGCATACTTTCAGGGGCACGGTCGGCGGCTTTCGCACCGAAACCGAGGTCGGCGTGCAAAGCCGCTACGACAATATCAGCGTCTCGCTCGGCAACACCGTGCAACGGCAATATCTCTCGGGCACGCGCAGCGATCTCGTGATGCAGGGCAGCGCCGGCTTCTTCGTGCAGAACACCACGTGGTGGACCGACTGGCTGCGCAGCCATGTCGGCTGGCGAGGGGACTATTACAACGCAACGGTCAATTCGCTTCTGCTCGCCGCCAATTCAGGCACCGCCAATGCGACCATCGGCAGCCCCAAAGCGGGCCTCGTCTTCGGCCCGTTTGCGAGGACCGAGCTGTTCATCAATGCCGGCGAAGGTTTTCACAGCAATGACGCGCGCGGCGTGACCATCAGGGAGTCGCCCTCCGATGGTTCGCCGGTGGAATCGTCGCCGTTCCTCGTCAAGACGCGCGGCGCCGAAGTCGGCCTGCGCACAAAACTCGTTCCCGGCCTCACCAGCTCGATCGCCCTGTTCACGCTGGAATCAGCATCGGAAATCCTGTTCGTCGGCGATGCCGGCGACACCGAAGCCAGCCGGCCGAGCCGTCGCGTCGGCTTCGAATGGACCAATGACTACAAGCCGACATCCTGGCTCAGCCTGGAGGCGGATCTCGCCATGACGCGTGCGCGCTTCCGTGGCAGCAACGCCGATCAGGCCGCCGCCTATGCCGAGCTCGACGGCTATCCGGCCTCGCAGATCGGCAACGCTCCCGGCCATTTCATTCCCGGCGCGCCGAACATGATCGCTTCGGCCGGTATCCGTCTCGGCGAAGCGAGGGGCTGGTTCGGCGCGCTGCGCTATCGCTATTTCGGCCCGCGCCCGCTCACGGAAGATGCCGCCTTCATCTCGCCGGCCACGGGCCTGCTCAATGGCCAGATCGGCTATCGTTTCGACAACGGCTGGCGCGTTCAGCTCGATGCATTCAACATCCTCGACAGCAGGTCGGACCAGATCACCTATGCCTATGGCTCGCTGCTGAAGACCGACTCGCTGTTCGCGGCGTGTTTTTCTGCGGGCGGTGGTGCGCCGACAGCGCCTGCCGCCGTGTGTCAGACCGGCATCATGGATCGCATTCTGCATCCGGTTGAACCACTGGCGCTGCGCCTCACGGTGGCCGGCGCATTCTGATCTTGCCGCAGTGCAGCTTGCGCAGGTGATGTCGCAGGATCATCATCCTCCCGATGCCACATCAAGCTCCGGGGGAACGATGCCCAATGTCTCATGGTGCGTACATGTGTCGATGGTGGTCGTCCTCACCTGGGGAGCGCTGATGTCATCAGCCAGCGCGGCCACCTTCGTCTATGTCGGCAATGCCGACAGCCAGGATATCAGCGTTCTCGAATTGAAGCCGAATGGCGACCTGTCCGCCGTCGAGACG
>NZ_JBIISY010000174.1:0-13121 GCF_044340795.1 Tardiphaga sp. | reverse complement strand
TGCAGCAGATCCATCTTCACTCACCTAAGAAAGTTACATTATCAATGCTGAACGGGACCTGTTCGGCGCAATCTTCCCTCTCGTGCAAGGCGCTCAAACTATAGGTTCCCCTGGATCTCGACAGCGGTCTCCGATATCTAAACGGTATGACCTATCGTTCTCACATAGCCCTGCGTGGCGCGCGGACCGACCGCCGACATCAAGCACGCGTTCCGGCTATGACTGGGACCGTCTGATCCGGAAACGTCGTTCGTCGCCACGCAGCTGGTGACTGCTGTTCTGCGTACCGAACGAAGGTTTCCCATGTTCTCCCATGATCAGCTCCAAGGTGTCGCTCTGACGATCATCGTCGGGGGCGGGGCTAAATGTTGCTGATCGGAGCTCCCGCATTCGGGGGACGTGCTGATGGGACAGCACTTCCTCCTCTTCACGGACGCTCGCGACCTTCCGCTGCAGAAGGTCATGCGGATGACTGAGCCTGGCGCGTACCGCCGGTTCAAGCGGGCACGTTGGCCCAAGACGAACGGCGAGCCGTATGCGGGCTTGGCGAACGACCTAGCTGGAATGCACAGCCGAGTCCGTTGTGATTGTTGAACTCTGACAAACATTCTCTAGCTGCGGTTTCCATCATCAACGTGCGGGTTCGACGTGTTCGGAACTATTGACACGAGCGCGACTAGGCGGTCATTTTGACCAGATGAACGAGAGTCTCGCGGCCAGGTATCGGATCTTTTCGATCGCAGAATTCTAGCCCTGAAGCTTGGTGCGCCCCAAGCTTTAGGGCCTGCTTGGCTATGATCTAAATCTCGTCTCAGGCGTATTACCCCAAAGAAACAAGCATCGGCTAGTGCGTTCCGCGCTGTCTCCGTCAATGAGGTCACACGCAATGAGTGAAATCCCTCTTCACAAAGCTAAACCGCACATCGTCGTCAGCGAGATCGATCACAAGCGACTTACAGAGTTGGCCAATGCGGCCGAAGCGGGACCGTTCGCGGCGGTCGGCGAGGATCTTTACGTAGAGATGGATCGCGCAGAAGTGGTGCCGACGGAGCTTATGCCGCCTGATGTCGTTCGGATGGGATCGACAACTGAGTACCGAACCGATTCCGGCGAGCGTCGCCAAGTAATCCTGGTTTTTCCGGAAGACGCCGACATTGCGGCCAACCGTATATCCATCCTTACTCCGATCGGTGCGGCACTTATCGGACTGAAGGCTGGTCAGTCTATCATTTGGCGGACACGCGGGGGAGAGGAGCACGAGCTTACTGTTGAGGCGGTCAGCGCGCCGCCAGATCCTAACCGTGCACAATGAGGCGCGGGGCTCTCACACCAGCGCCACAAAGCTCGATCAATTAAGAGGCTGGGTTGCATTCAGTGTTGCGCACATGAGCGTTTGATTGTTTTGAGCAGCTTAGTGATCGGCACGTGCATATCCCTGGCTGACCGACGCTCCGAGCAATTCGCTTGTGCAGGTCTGCGCCATCTCGACCGCGCTCTGAAGGGCTCGTTCTGGAACCGTAAAAGATAAGTCGCGCGGGAAGTCCTAGGACTCGTTCTATATCAACAATCAGGGCTCTCACGATCGAGTCCGGTCGTGCCAGGCTCCCGAAGCTTGGCGCGTGCGCTTCCGAAGTGGCCGTCCTCCGAAGACCGCGTTCTTGGTGAAAATTAGCCGAACGGCCGATACCCGGTGGCTGACGGTCCAGTGCGAAATTGACGTCCGGAAGCGAAGATCGAGCCGAAGCGTCTGACCATCGTCGGCGTCGATCTCTGCCTGAAAGATTTGATCATTCGCGCTGACGCGCAGGTCGTGAAGGCGCCGAAGAGCCTCAGCAAGGCGATGAAACGAATGCGGCGCTCACAACGCGTCCTGGGCCGTCGTACCCCGAGATTGATCGCGATCTCAATGCGGCGATAAACCTGCGCCGTATCGGGCTGAAGACGTTGTTCGTCGGGCAGCCCATCATCGTGGAGACCGTAGGGCGGGTTCTGTCCGAACGGGGAGCGTCAAAGCTCCGAACGCCTGTGGAGCGCCCTCTTCCGGGGTCGGGGCATTTGCCCCGATCAGGTATCACTTCGCCGAAGCAAAAAGTCCAGCCGAGCAACGTCGGATGAAACAGAACCCAGAGGCGATGATCGGCTTGTTCTAGCGACACGGCACTCAGTGCTAGCTCTGCAGATGTATTGCGACGATGCAATGTCGGTATCCGTTGAAGCATCCGGTTGTACCGTCTGCTCCTGCAGCCGACTTAAACGCGTTCTGCGATCGACAGAGCGTTTCCGATAGCGGCACCTGCTGCGGTATTGTCAAAGACACACCAAGTAGTGACCGCAGGAGCGAGGCGCAGGCGCTCGGTGATGCTATCGAGCGCTGCCTGGTCGTAGTCGGAGTAGTAGGTCCTCGGAGCGCCGTGGAGACGGTAGTAGGCCAAACCATCCCACCCTCCCGGCTTCCCGTCGCCGTAAAGCACCGGGTGGGCGGCCGCGCGGGCCACGCACAGCCCTCTGAGAAGCAAGTCTGCATTCGCGGTAAACCAACTCGGGTGACGGGGCTCAACGGCGATAGCAACAGGGAGGAAGGAGCGCGCTCGATCAAAAAACCTTCGGGCGATCTGGATGTCTAAAGCAAGCTTGGGCGGGAGTTGCACCAGTACGACGTCTAGCTTGTTACCCAGACCCGTGACCTCGTCAGCGAAAGCCTTAAGGAGGTCGTTGGTACCGACCAAACCATTGTCATGCGTGATCGCTTTGGGGACCTTCACAGAAAACCGGAAATTTGGCCCGACGGTCCCGGCCCATCTTTCGTAAGTGGTCCGTCGATGGGATCGGGAGAAGGAGGAGTTGATCTCGACAGCTCCGAGGCGTGACGCATAGCGTTTCAGGTGACTACCCTCACACGGAAAATCACCGGAATGTGACGCAGGAATAGACCATCCGGCCGTTCCTATACGTCGTGCAGCACGTGCCACCGCCCCTTCGCTCCATGACTTCATGCAAAAAATGGCCCGCCGAGGCGGGCCATCGTAATTAGCGATACAGTGAACGCTCCTTGCGGACTTCATCAGCGCCGTACGGCTGACTCGCCGGATCATACCCAGTCCAACCGCTCTTCTGCCAGGCGGCGCTGCGATCTCGCAAGTTGACCGAGGACATATTCAAAATGGCCTCCAAACGGGCCTTTTCGCCATCAGCGACCCTGGCGGTGACCAACGAACCGCCGCGGCGGACGCCTTCGGCATAAAGTGGAGCCTCGTCGTCCGATACGCCGGCTTCGGTTAATGCGCCTACGAGACCGCCGGTTGCGGCACCCGCAGCGGCACCGACCGCGGTTGCGGCCAGCCAGCCGGCTGCCACGACCGGTCCGAGACCGGGGATGGCAAGCAGGCCAAGGCCAGCGAGCAGACCGGCGGCACCACCGATGCCGGCGCCGACGCCGGCGCCCGTACCGGCGGCTTCGGCACGGTCATCGACACCGTCGCCGTCGCGGTCCTTCTTGCCGTCAAACCAGCCGTCCGAATTGTTCGCGACGATGCTGATGTCGGAGTGAGGGACGCCAGCGGCCTCGAGCTTTGTCACCGCGGCCTGAGCGTCGGAGTAGTTGTCGTACAGACGAGAAATGGTCGATGTCATGTTTCTTGGTTCCTTATTTAGCCGCGTTCACGTTGCCCTGAAAATCGACGCTGATCCCGGTCGTCACGCCGCTCTTGGAGGCCTTGCCACGCCAGACGCCGTTGTCGTCCTTCTTGAGCTCGGTCACGTTGCCGTAGCCGGCCTTCTCGATGGCCGACTTGGCCTGGCCTTCGGTGAAGGAGTTGCGGCCGGCGACCGGAGCGTTGGAATTCTTCTGCTCGGTATTGACGGCACCGTTGTTCGGTCCGTCCTTGGCCGGCGTGTTCTGCGCGAAAGCGGCTCCAGAAGCGAGCAGGGAGGCGGCTACGATGAGATTGGAGATCGGTTTCATGCAAATCCTCACATTGTAACGGGGCCTTCCAACATTCTCGGACACGCTCGGTTCCACTCCTTCAAGTGTGAAGCATTTCGTCCAATCCTGGCCCGAACAAGCAGTCCTAGCCCCGGTTGGCCGATCTTTGTATGGCTTGACCGGATGCTGCTTCCGCTTGGCTCGCGACCAAAATGGTAAAGGATATCCACGATGCCGAATGCCAGCCTCACGGCCGAAGACTTCCGTTCGCCGGCTGTCATGCTTTCCGGCGTAGTCGACTACGATAAGTATCGGAGTTTCCGCCAACAGCTCGACTAGGCGGAAGAAAAGACCCTAGTCATCTGCGAACTGTCGACCTTGGGCGGTGACCCGGAGGTCGCACGCATGATGGGAGAAGACATCCGGTTCAACAGCGAATTGGCTCCCGACCGAAGATACGTATTTTTGGGGAAGGTTGCGATCTACTCTGCTGGGATAACATTCATGACCTTTTTTGTCTGGGAGAACCGCTACGTCACGCGAGGAAGCCGTCTGATGGTCCACGAGCGCAAGCTCTCAAAGACAATGATGATCGACGGCCCACTCACGACTTGTCTGGGGACAGTCCAGGCGACGCTCAACGAGATTGAATGCTCGATCGCGATCCAGAACGAGGGGTTCGAGAATCTTGTGCGCGGGTCGCAGGTTACGATGGA
Source organism: Tardiphaga sp. (assembly GCF_044340795.1). Lineage (GTDB taxonomy): Bacteria > Pseudomonadota > Alphaproteobacteria > Rhizobiales > Xanthobacteraceae > Tardiphaga. The sequence continues at coordinate 8,483 of NZ_JBIISY010000174.1, read as the reverse complement.
AGACGTGCTGAAGAAGGCCCCCAGCAACTGGTACCTCGAGGCGAACGAGGCGCGGGAGCTCGGACTTATCGAATCGGTTCTATAACGCAATGAGTAGCCTGCAGGCGCGATGAGTTATCGGGGGTCACGCGCGATGGGAGCTCAACCGTCAGCGTTCGAAATCGGCGCACTGCGGGAAGGCGGCACTTTCCGAGACTGTTCCGGATGCGCGCTTCGTCGGGAAATCTGGACGGCGTTTCGATTCTGTTGCTGCGAACAGCCAGGCGGCCAACAGCGCGTAACGCTTTCTAAGCCGTTGCGAGAGGCTTTCGTCTTCATCGAACAGGTCGAGTTGATCCATGGAGCGATTGCACCGTCCAAGAAATTAATATCTGCCTTATAACGGTGGTAACTCTTCAGTGAGCGATAATCGCTGCGATGGCGAGCTTGCTCTATTGGCGATCTGATGGCCCCATAGAAAACGCGGATGCCCCGCGCAACGATGGGCTAACCATCCATATGCAGGATGAAACGGGATAGCGCGCGGCACCCTGCGGACGGCACCCGCAAAAGATTGGGATGGTCGATTTGTTCCGCACGCGCCGACAGCACACGATGGTCTCCCAGGCCGAAGCCATCCATCGCTCCCAGGCGGTGGCCGAATATCTGCCCGACGGCACCGTGGTCGATGCCAGCCGGGCCTATCTGGAGATGTTTGGCTACTCGTTACCCGAGACAGCAGGGCGACATCACGAAATGTTCGTGCCCTCGTCCGTGCGGGAGAGCAGAGACTATCGTGGTTTCTGGAGTGGACTCGCCCAGGGGGAGTCTACCTTCGGACATTATAAGAGGATCGCAAAAGACGGCAGGGAGATCTGGATCCAAGCTTGCTACTGTCCGCTAACCGACAAAGCTGGGCGCTGTGCCGGCGTGGTGGAAGTCGCCATGGAGATTACTCCAGAGCGGCAGCGCGCCATCGATGCCGATGGCAAAGTCGCGGCGATCGATCGGGCGCAGGCGGTCATAGAATTCGCTATTGATGGGACGATCCTGACGGCAAACGGGAACTTCCTGAAGACCGTCGGCTACGGGCTCGATGAGATACGGGGGCGTCATCACCGCATGTTCGTCCCGCTGAACGAGGCCGAAAGCCCGGCATATGCCGAATTTTGGGACGGCTTGGCCGAAGGGCGATACGACGCGGGCGAGTACAAGAGAATTGGAAAGGGAGGCAGGGAGCTATGGCTTCTGGCGACTTACAATCCGATCTTCGACGAAACCGGCAAGCCCTTCAAGGTCTTGAAGTTCGCGACCGACGTCACGCAGCAGAAGATGACCTCGGTGGACCTCGGAGGGCAGATCGCGGCGATCGAGAAGTCCCAGGCGGTGATCGAATTCTGTATGGACGGAACGATCATCCGAGCTAACCAGAACTTCCTCGACGCCGTCGGGTATTCACTCGACGAGATCGTCGGCCGGCATCATCGGATGTTCGTGGACCCTGCCGAGCGGGTTGCCAGTTCCTACACCGAGTTCTGGGCGGACCTCAATCGGGGCAACTACCGCGCGGACGAGTACCGGCGCATCGGCAAGGGGGGCCGCGAACTCTGGATCCAGGCTTCCTACAATCCGATCCTCGATCTCAACGGGAAGCCGTTCAAGGTCGTCAAATACGCGACCGATACCACGGCTCTGGCCATTGGACGGATGAAGGCGTCACGCGCGCATTCGCTGATCGAATCCGTGGCTGCGGGCAGCGAGGAGATGAGCGCCTCGATCCAGGAAATCTCTCAGACGATGTCCAAGTCGCGTCGGACGGCGGCGGAAGCGGCGGAGCTCGTCGGAGCGGCCGATCGCCAAGCGTCGCGGCTCAACGATGCCGCGCAGGCGATGGGAGGCATCGTCGAACTGATCGGCAACATCACCAGCCAGATCAACCTCCTCGCACTGAACGCGACCATCGAGTCGGCGCGCGCCGGCGAGTCCGGCCGCGGCTTCGCAGTGGTGGCTTCCGAGGTGAAGAACCTCGCCAATCAGGCAAAGCAGGCGACCGACAAGATCACCGACGAAATCGCCGGGCTGAACGGTGTCAGCGGGGACGTCGTGAGCGCACTATCGGGTATCAAGCGAGCGATCGAGGATGTGCGGGAGTTCGTCAACTCCACCGCGGCGGCCGTCGAGGAGCAAAGCGCGGTCACCGCCGACATGTCCGTCAACATGCAGAGGGCTGCCGCCGAGCTATCGTGATCGGGCTCTGGACCGATGCGTGTTTCCGGAAGCCCGTTGGAGCTTGGAGACAATCGTCGCGCACGAAGTGAGTCTCGTGGAAGGGCCGAACAAGAGCGTCTTAGGCGCGTTGAGCCATCCTAGATGCCGGAGATGGACATGGCCGACCAGGATTTCCGAAGAGCGCACCAGACATCGTTGATCGTTCCCGCCGCGATACTCGCTGTCGCCGCTTTCGTGGCATATGGGTGGGGGGACGGGTCAAACCGTCCAGAAGATCATTCCGGAAGGCAGTCCAAGGAAGCGTCAGGTAGCGTTGTCGATCCCGGGCGCGGACGGGACGCTAGTTCGCCGACGGAGATCCCGGTTCCCGGCTGGAAAGACGTCGCAGTCCGGACCTACGAGCAGATCGGCGAAGATCGACTCTTGGCGGTCGCAGCAGGCGTCGTGTTCTACGGTCTTTTGGCACTTTTCCCTGCAGTAACGGCGCTCGTGTCGTCCTATGCGCTTTTCGCGGATCCGAAAACGATCAGCGACCACATGTCCTTCATAGCGGATACACTTCCAGCGGGGACCTTTGCGATCGTTCAGGACCAGGTCGAGCGCGTCGTCTCAAAAGGCGACACCAAGCTCGGCCTCGCCTTCGGTTTCAGCCTGCTGCTCGCGGTTTGGAGCGCCAACGGCGGCATGAAGGCGATCATCGACGCGTTGAACGTCGTCTACGATGAAAAGGAATCGCGGAGCTTCGTGCGGTTGAACGCCGTGTCCCTCTCGTTCACGCTAGGCGCTCTGGTCGCGGTGCTCGCCGCCATCGGGCTGGTCGTCGCCGCCCCGTTGGCCATGTCCTCACTTGGTCTGGGCGAAACTGGCGACCTGATCTTGCAGTATGGCAGGTGGCCTGCTCTGGCCGTAATGGTCCTCCTCGGTTTGGCGTTGCTGTACCGGTTCGGGCCGTCCCGCAGGGCACCCGAATGGCAATGGGTGTCGGTAGGAAGCGTGCTTGCCGCGGTCGCCTGGCTGGCCGGCTCTGCGGCTCTCTCGTATTACCTCGCAAACTTTGCCGGATACGACGCAACGTATGGATCGCTAGGTGCGGCGATCGGCCTGATGATGTGGATGTGGATGTCCACAATCGTCGTACTTTTTGGGGCCGAACTGAATTCCGAACTCGAGCATCAGACCGCGAGGGACAGCACGGACGGCGGCGGAAAACCCTTGGGTCTCAGAGGCGCAGAAGTCGCCGATACGGTCGGAGGTGCGCGATGATCCCTATCGCCACGGATGGCGGTGTGCCCCGCCCAAAGCGCCAGATCTTCCTTCGAAACGAACAAATGTAACGCGTCGGTGGAACGAGCTCGCGACGTGAACATTGCACCGTCGCCCCGACACTGACGGCTGGCTTGCTGGCACCCCTTGAGAGGTTTCCATGACCGACGATCAGACACCTTCCGTGACCGAGCAACTGTCGGACGTCACCTCTACCGTGACCGAGAGCGTGAAGTCCGCCGCGAGCACCATAAGAGGCGCGATCGAGGAGGGCCGCAAGCCCGGCAACTCGCTCGACACTCTGAGCAAGGTGGTACGCCAAACGCCACTCGCGGCGTTGGTCGTCGCTTTTCTAGTTGGGCGAGCCTCTAAGAGGCGTTGGTGATGCTTGTCGAGCTGAACCGAAAGATCGACCGCGCCAAGCATGCCACCGGATCCTTTCTTCATGATCAGGTAGAGCAGACGCAAGCGCTTGCAGTCTCTTTCGCCGTGGCTATCGCACTATATGCGGCCGCGGCCGTCTTCCTGATCGCTGCGATGCTTGTCGGAGCTACGGCGGGTTTTCGCTGGATCGAAATCAACTACGGACTCTTCGAGGCGTTTGGCGCGTTGGGTGCTATCCTTGGGTCATTCATGGTTCTTTTCATCGCTCTCGCCATTTACCGCTTGAAACGCCCTGCCAAGCGCATCGTGCCACTCGCGAGCCGATTGCGTGTCGCAATCAGCTCATCGCCATCTCGCGACGAAATCGCGCCGGCGGCGACCGTCGCGTCGCTCCCTACGCGCAGCAGCGAGGCACGTGGCGGCTCAGCCGTGTCGGCACTCGTCATCGCGGCATCCCTCTTCGGATGGGCGTTGGTACGGCGTAATTCACGACGATCAGCTTAGGCCAACCACGGAGGAGCTGCGGATGCGTGTAGATCCTCCAATTCCGGGCGAACATCTCGACACAAACCGGGAGGCCGCAGGTCTAGTCGCCGCCATGGCAAGCGCGATCCTTGCGGCGATGATCATCTCCGCCCTCTATTTCGGCCGTGACATATTTGTTCCGATGGCCTTGTCCATCCTTCTGACCTTTGTCTTGGCGCCCGCGGTGCATGCTCTTCAGCATATTCGCGTTCCACGTAGTCTCGCCGTAGTGGGGGTCGTGCTGTGCGCGTTCGCGTGCATCTTAGGCTTGGCCAGTCTCTTCGCAGCACAGCTGAACGATCTCGCCGGCGAGCTTCCCAAGTATCAAACGACCATCAGTCAGAAGATCAATTCGCTGCGGAGCACGACGGCCGGGCGCGGTACGCTCGAGCGCGCTTCCGACATGCTCAAGGACCTGAGCAAGGAGTTGGACAACCCTGCGCCTGCGGCTCGCAGCGGCTCGCTGGGGCAGGTTTCCCTGACGCCGTCCGGAACGGTGACGCCGGTCCCGGTCGAGGTCCGACAACCTGATCCCAGCGCGCTCGAGAACCTGCGCACGGTTTTGTCGCCCTTGGTCCACCCACTTGCGACCACCGGCATCATCGTCATCTTCGTGATCTTCATCCTCATCCAGAGGGAAGACCTCCGGAACCGGCTGATCCGCCTGGCCGGAGCACACGATCTCCAGCGCACGACCGCCGCGCTCGACGATGCCGCTGCGCGTCTCAGTCGGCTGTTTCTCACGCAGATCGCCGTAAACGGCGCGTTCGGCATCGTAATCGGTCTGGGACTTTGGGCCATCGGAATCCCGAGTCCTATTCTCTGGGGCCATAATGGCTGCTGTGCTGCGATTCGTGCCGTATGTCGGCGCCGTGATCGCGGCCGCATTCCCCTTGATCCTCGCCGTCGCCGTCGATCCGGGCTGGTCGCTCTTGCTCTGGACGGCGGCCCTCTTCGTTGTGGTCGAGCCGTTAGTTGGGCACGGTATCGAACCGCTTGTGTACGGACGCAGCACCGGCCTCTCGCCCGTCGCCGTTGTCGTCGCCGCGACTTTCTGGACCGCACTGTGGGGGCCGATCGGCCTTGTCCTCGCCACCCCGCTTACGGTGTGTCTCGTGGTCCTCGGTCGTCACGTGGAAAAGCTGCAATTCCTGGACGTTATGTTCGGCGACAGACCGGCCCTGACGCCGCCCGAGATCTTCTACCAGCGCATGCTCGCCGGAGACCCCACGGAAGCGGCAGAAAAGGCTGAGCAATTCCTCAAGGAGCGCTCGCTTGCTTCCTACTACGATCAAGTCGCTGTCCCCGGCCTACGCCTTGCGCAAAACGACTCCGACCGCGGGGCGCTGCTGCTTGAGCGGCAGGCGAAACTGCGGGACTCGGTTCGCGAGTTTACGTCAGACTTGGCCGAAATCGACGAAGAGGACGAGGACGACTCGACAACGGACACCGAGGCCGCGACCGCTGTGGATCGCAGCCCCGAGAAGAGCCCGCGGAGCGCATGCCCGTCCTTAAACGGGAGGATCTGGCTCCAGCGTGGCACGGAGACCCGGCGGTTCTCTGCGTGGCGGGAAGATCCTTGCCCGACGAAGCCGCAGCCGTGGTGATGGCGCACCTCGCTGAAGTGTATGGGATCGCCGCAAAGGCCGAGCCGTCCGAAGCGCTCGCCAACACCAACATCGTTCGACTGCAGCCGGATGGCGTGCAGATCGTTTGCCTCGTCCACATGGGTGACGAGGTGTCGTCGCACACCCGCTTCGCGATCAGGCGCCTAAAGCGAAGGATGCCGAAGGCTCGGATCATGCTTTGTTGGTGGTCGGGCCGGATCGATGAAGAGACCGCGGAGCGACGCCGTTCGGAGGCGAGGGCGGATCTCGTCGCGATCTCCCCGAGCCAGGCGCTCGCTATCCTCTTGGCCGCCGCGTCCACCCCAATCACCACTCAACCCCAGGCCGAGCCCGCGGCGATTGCGAACTGAGCATTTCCGCCTAGCGGATGCAGAGCGCGGGACGGCTTGCACCGTCGGCCGCGCTGCGATTAGCTACATACACCATTTCAATACAAGGAGAAGGCGGTGCAGGAAGCGGAAATCGGATGGCTCGCAGCGATCATCGTCGGCGGTTTCGCCGGATGGTTCGCCGAAACGTTCATGAAGTCCGGGACGGGCAGGTTACAAACATCGTCCTCGGCATCGTCGGAGCCGCGTTAGGCAACTGGCTGTTGAAGCTCATCGGCATCTCGCTCAGCGGCTGGACCGGGTATCTGATCGCCGGTTTCGTGGGCGCCTGCATCATCATCGCATTGTGGCGTCTCGTCCGGGGACGGTCCGTCTAATGCCGTGGCCTTTCGCCCGCCGTAGGCGCCGGTGTGGCCGGACCTCGCCGCCAACCTCGGAAGTTCATCTGAAATCGCCCGCCCCTCGCACACGCAGTGAGGAAGGTTTCGCATTTATTGGCGAAGACAATTGCTGGCCAAAAATTGTTTGCGAAGCGCGTGAGTGCCCTTGCCGGAACATAGCATCTCGCGGCCGGTTGATGGCGCACGCCTGAATGCACGCATAGGGCGTGCCTCGCTGGCGCTTCCTGTGGAGGGTCAGATGAGATTGTGTCAGCAGTTTTTTACTGCCTGTGTCGTTGTCGGCTTCAGTTCTGCTGCAGTGCAGGCCGGGCCGTGTACCACTAACAAAACAACGGAAATGCCAGACGCCGGGTCCGGGCCGACGCCGGGAAATACGTCACCTACCGTAGGGTCTAGTTCGGCGTCACCACAGCATCCGCCAACCGGCGCGATGAACCAGCAAGCTGGTTCTGGAGCCGCTTCATCAGAAGATGTTCGGCGGCAGACGCAAGGCCAACCAACTGCGGCGCAGCAGGCTGAGGGCGCGAAAGGCTCGTCGGGGCAAACCGCTGGCAAGGACTGCTAGTCACCAATTTAAAAATGAACGCCGGCGCCGGATCTGGCCGCCTCCGGTGCTGGCGCTCCTGCCAGGGGCGCGAGATTTTGACCAAATTGCAGTCGACACCGACTGGCCCCACGGCAAACTGATCGGTGACGCGCTCTTTGGTCACAAGCGCTCAATATCGAAGCCGTTTCGCCTCAGGTCGTCGAGGGCGCACAGATCGTCGCTATGAACAGCGGTTGGTGGATGCACCACAAATCGATGTTCCTTGTGCTGATCTAGGTGCTCTCTGATTTCGGACAGACGGTCAAAATGGCGCGTCGATAGTAAACGGCCGTTACCCTTGATTTTTCCGAACGTTTCGATGGTCCAGCGGGTACGCAACTTTGCATTCATTCTGACTACTCCTTGCCACCGCAAATGCTGATCACGCGTGATCACAATAAGACATTGGTCAACCCGACCGGTTTGATTCAGCGCAAAGTATCGCCGACAGCGGCCGTGTAGATCACCGGGATGAACACACGTACCCGACTATCTTGGCTAGTCTTTGGAATGACGAACGCAGTACTCTTCGGGCTGGGCATTATTCCAGTCCTTACGATCAAAGCGTGGTCTGAATATGCTGCCTATCTGATTCCAGCGGTTGTAGTTCTCAGCTTTGTGCTCGCGTTTCCGATTGCTTGGTGGCTCGTGCCCTGGATGAGGGCGCGAAACGAGCGTCGTCGCTCGTTGATGAAGTAGCACCTGCAATTTTTATTCGCGAGCGCGGGATAGTCATCACATAAACTGAAGCAATAGGACACGGCTTGCTGCGGCTAAGGCCCCTGCAACGAACCCGACGATGCCAAGCGCGATCGAGCCGAAAGGACCGGATTGCTGCCAGCCATAGATTGCCGCTATGGCAACCGCTCCGCCAACGACGGTCACGGTCCAGGCGATTTGAACTACAATCTTCAGAGCCTTTAATTCGGCACTCCCCACCACCATTACGACGGTATCTTATATGGCGGTCTACAGCGACTAGGACGGTTTCCATCTTTCGATCCTAGCGAGCGCTGCTCGGAAGAATTCGACAAGCTCAGTCACGTCTTCAGGCTTAGGCGGCGCAGCGCCCGTGTGGTCCAGAAGAGCGGGGATGCTCTTCTGGTATTCGAGGAAGTGCCCGTCGTCCATTAGATGGCCCTCAAGCGACTGAGGGCCG
>NZ_JBIISY010000173.1:0-13168 GCF_044340795.1 Tardiphaga sp. | reverse complement strand
GCTCTCGTAAGTCATTGTCCCAAATGGGCGATTCGGCTGAAAAGGAAGCGTAGTGTAGCTTACCTTCCTTCACGCCGTTTGACCAACGAAGCTGGGCTCGGAGCCGTTCGTTGTTTAGGAAGGCTAAGTTGTACGCGTACAACTTCTTACGACGGCTACATTCTCCCTTGCTGACCGTAAGAACTGAAATATGGCGCTGTACAGACTTCGCTGACCACTTGCCGGCTGTCGCCGGGAGAAGTCGGAAAGGCTCGAAGCCAGTTGCCTTAGCTGCCGCACGCACGACGGTGTCGACGCACGTGGTATAGATGGGAAGGATGTTTCGAGAACGCGCGGCGTCGAAGGCGGCCCGGTTTCCAGTGCGGACGTAGCACCGTCTTGCGAACGCCGACGCGATCCGCACAAGCAAGGAGTGACTTGCATCGCGTTCTGGATCTTCGTGCATGCTCCCTCGCCGCATGAGATCCGCGTTGCTTAACCTTCTTCAGAATATGTGATCCTAAGCGGGCAGCAGACGGCCCGCGGGCGGGCGCGAATATTGCCGCCGCGAACTGACCGCACGAACTTTTCACAACTGGGACGTGCTGTGGTTACGGGCTTCGAGGTCACTTCGGGCAACCAGTGCCACTTTGCTCGCTGTTTCGAGCAGCTTTGGCAAGGCATCCTGTCGATGAACCTGGGCCGGAAGGTGAGATACTGCTGCGCGGCGACCTCTTTTTAGCAGGCGGGGCTTTCGTTGAATGGACGATTGTCAGGAGTAGACCTTACGCGTCGGCTCTAGTTGCAGCGCGGCCTAATGCTGAGCTAGCTAATGTTTTTCGTTGAAAGGCCTCCACGCAGACGGTGATCTTTTGCGCGAGATTCACGGGGCTCGTAAGACCCAAGATTTGGGCCCTCATCGAAGCAAGCAGTCACCCGGAGCAGGCCGAGGCAGTCGGTCATTAGCGCGCGAACGACAAGGTGGACTTTACCTGCTGCAAGACAGCTGCCTAGAATTCGTCCCTCACTTGCTTTTACCTCGAGCTGGCTAGACGATCGCCCGTCCACTCGGCAGGCTGTCTGTTCTCGCGGTTAATCGGGTCATGGGGTTCCGGATCTCTGGTGTGGAGTAAGGTGCGGTCTTGAGCATCGAAGTATTGAGCGCGAAAATCGGGACAGACCGGAATACTCTCTGCCCGCCGCTGAAGCGGAGCAACTGGTTCGGTGTATCTGAAGCGAGCGATTGCCGTCTTGGCAGCCTCAACCCAGGGCGCTTTCGCAAGCCATGAGGGTCCCGCGAGGGACGTTCGACTTTGTGGGGCCAATTTCGATGTCTCAGAGTGCCGAACGAGCTTACGCGGTATCTTTCAGTACGAGCAGCTGCCTGGCCTCAGCAGTGGAGGGGGTGAACCGACGGTGATCCCAGTTGTACGCGTACAACTAGCATCTCGTTAAGGATTCGGTAACCCAATAATCCTTGCAGCGTCCACAGAATCGGGCACTATTGTGCATCTGCGCATTTTCGGGCAAAATGCATAAAAGTGCGCTGATGCGCCAATCTTGGAAACTGCGATGCTGACCAAATCAGTGGGTGAGAATGTAGGCGATCTTCGCCAGCTCATCAATTTAGACGCAAGTGAGCTTTCGTCACGTTTGCGAGCTCAGCAGCTTCGTGATTTCCCGCCAGCTGCTGAAAAGACAATTCGTCGTTTCTCTTCTGCGGAAGCTGCGCGGTTCATCGGAATCGCCGAAGGGTATCTGCGACAGCTTGTTGCAGACGGAAAAGGGCCGCCGGCAGCGCCGAATGCGCGCCGAACCTATTCTATCGATGACGTCGATCAACTCCGGGGCGAATTGGATGCAGCAGGGAAGGGGGCCCGTAGGTATGTTCGTCATCGACGTGACGGGGAGGCTCTACAAGTCATTTCGGTTATGAATTTCAAGGGCGGAAGCGGAAAAACCACGACGACCGCTCACCTTGCTCAATATCTCGCATTTCGCGGATACCGCGTGCTTGCAATAGATCTCGACCCGCAAGCTAGTCTCTCAACACTTTTCGGGCACCAGCCTGAGCTCGACGTGGGAGAAAATGAGACCATTTACGGCGCAATACGGTACGATTCTCAGCGCCGCGATATGGCCGAAATCGTACGCGGGACGTACATCCCAAATTTGCACCTCGTTCCTGGCCACCTTGAACTCATGGAATTCGAGCATGAGACGCCCAAGGCACTCATGACCCGCGAGGGCGCTGACTCGTTGTTTTTTGCAAGGGTAGGGGAGGCCATCGGGCAGGTCAGCGACGCTTACGACGTCGTCGTCATCGACTGTCCGCCTCAGCTGGGCTTCTTGACCCTGTCGGCACTATGCGCCGCAACCGCTGTATTGATCACGGTACATCCTCAGATGTTGGACGTCCTATCGATGTCTCAGTTTCTCAACATGACGGGAAGCCTGCTGGACGTTGTCGCAGAAGCGGGCGGTACGACTCAATACGATTGGATGAGGTACCTCGTTACCCGTTATGAGCCGAGCGACGGTCCGCAAACAACCATGGTTGGATTGATGCGCTCTATTTTTGGCGCCCGAGTGCTCACGCATCCAATGGTGAAAAGCACCGCCGTCGCGGATGCCGGTCTAACCAAGCAGACGCTTTATGAGATCGACAGACAGCAATTCACTCGCGGAACGTACGATCGCGCGATCGAAGCTCTCGATCAGGTGAACGGCGAGATTGAGAGTTTGATCAAGCAGGTCTGGTCGAGGAATTAGTCATGGCACGTAAGCTAAATTTTGACCCCCCACCGGCCGACGTTGAGCAATCGAATCCATCGGTAGAGGCATCAGAGTCAGCCGCTCATCGGATGCGCCCCCTCATGGGTCTCGGCCGTACGGCTAAGCCGCCCAGTGCTCTCGGAGCAATCACGCAGTCGCTAGGCAATATCTCCGAACGCGCAAAAAGAGCTGAAGAGATCGAGCAAAAGCTCGTTGAAGGACAGACTATCGTCGAACTCGATACTGGCCTCATCGATGGCTCGTTCGTGCCGGACCGGATGGAGTCCACAGAAGAGCAAAATGCTGCGTTCCGTGACCTGATCCGAGATCATGGTCAGAATGTGCCAATTTTGGTGCGACCTCGCCCTGATCAACCAGCTCGCTATGAGGTTGCCTTCGGGCACCGCCGGCTGCGTGCCGCGCGTGATCTGGGCATCAAAGTAAGAGCTGTTGTCCGAGTGCTTAGTGATGAGCAGCTCGTTATCGCTCAAGGTCAAGAAAACAGCGGCCGAACTGATCTCACTTTCATCGAGCGGGCACGTTTCGCTGCTCGTCTAGAGGAGCGTAAGTTTTCGCGTGAGACGATCATGGCAGCGCTTAACGTTGACAAGGCAGCGCTGTCGCGCCTGATTTCTGTCGCAACTCGGATTCCGTCTAATATTATCGACGCAATCGGACCGGCGCCCTCCTTCGGTCGCGTCCGCTGGCAGGAAATGTTGGACGCGTTGACGGATGAGAAAGTACGGGCTCGGGCGCTTGCGGTCGTCGCAGAGCCCGATTTTGCCTCGTTCGATACTGACAAACGCTTTGAGATCTTAACAGCGCGGCTTCGAGAACCAGCAGCCCGCGCTCGGCCCGAGAGTTGGGCTGCGGCTGATGGAACTCATGCTGCCAAAATCTCACGAACAGGGACCAAGTTGACGTTGGCCTTCGATGACAGGACAGCGCCGAACTTCGGTGATTTCGTTCGGGAGAGGCTGCAGAAACTCTATGAGGAGTTCAAAGCGAGCTCTTCGTGACCTAACACCTCCCGCTCGAGAATGGCTTTAGCGGGATCCAAACACTCTAACTGGGAGCAACCGGCAAAAGAAAAAGGCCCCCGAAACGTCACCGTCGCGGAAGCCCTCTGTCTTGTTTGGCGACTTACAGAGAATCACTTCCCCGAATCGTAGTCAAGTTTTTTCTGAACGGCGGCATTTCGCCGGTCGCTTTCGTTTGCCTTTTTAGAGGCGAAAAAGATGACCGAAAGCTACCCGACGACGCCCTTTGGGCGTCGAACGCTTACGCTTGCCATGGTGGCAAGCCAAGCGAACGCTAGAGCTTGCCCGAACGACAAAGTCGTCCACAAATGGAAGACCTTTCGCTCGATCACGGATGCAAAAGATCGTCTTCACATTTCTGACCGCGCGCTCACGGTCCTCAATGCGTTGCTAACGTGTCTGCCAGATACCGCGCTGACGCCAGGAAAGGACCTGATCGTATTTCCCTCTAATATGTCGTTGAGTGAGCGCACTCACGGCATGGCAGGCACCACTCTGCGGCGTCATTTGTTTGCGCTTGTCAGCGCCGGTCTCATCATTCGGCGCGATAGCCCGAATGGGAAACGATATGCACGCCGTTCGATGGACGGCAGCATTGACCGAGCCTACGGATTCGACCTCACGCCTATAGTCGCTCGCGCAGACGAGTTTGAATGCTTGGCAGAAGAGGTGCGCCTGGAAAGGCGAAGAGCTGGTCTGGCCCGCGAGCGTATCACGATCCTCCGCAGGGACATCGCAAAGATGATCGCTATTGCGGTCGAGGAGGGAGCTCCAGGCGATTGGAGGCTTCACCAGGTGCGCTTCTCGGCGCTGAGCGGTAGGCTCCCGCGGATGGTCTCGGCCGAGGCCTTAGAGCCACTTGCTGTCCAGTTGGAAGCTCTTGCGATCGAGGTAGGTAAGCTACTGGAATCTCATCTCTCTGCACAGAAAACGGATGGCAATGATCACCATTCCGGTGCGCAGTATCAGAATTCAAATACAGAACCCCTTACTGAACTTGAACCTGCTCCCCAAAAGAAGAGGGGGCAAACTTCGAGCGAACCACGATCTCCGAGCGGGGTGGGGGATACGAAGCCCGTGACTTTCCCGCTCGGCTTCGTCCTCAAGGCGTGCCCCGACATTGCGATGTACGCTCGAAGCGGAATTTCTAACTGGGGTGACCTAGTCGCTACAGCAAGCCTTGTTCGCTCGGCGCTCGGGATCAGCCCAAGCGCTTGGGAGGAAGCGGTAGAGGCTATGGGCGAGGGAGATGCTTCGATTACGATCGCAGCGATCCTGCAACGCTCCGATGAGATTAAATCCCCTGGCGGTTACTTGCGTGGCCTCACCATGAAAGCGCGGGCAGGGCAGTATTCAATTGGACCGGTCGTCATGGCGCTTTGGCGGAAATATTCGACCCAGAGCGGTCGAGCTACAGGATGAGCGCGTCGCATCTGATCCAGAACGACCAAGCTCGGGAAATGCGGAAAACCCAAGAAATCGAACGGCTTGCAGGACAGAATAGTCACGTTGTCTGGAAAACATACACAAATTTCGGACATCATTGCGCTCCGTCCGAAATAAGCGTACATTCTTCGGACATGCGCAACGATGTACTCGGTATTAGAGCGACAATCCTGGAGCGCATCCGGGCCGATCATCCACGTAAGGTTTGGACCCCGGCAGATTTCGTTAATCTCGCCTCCCGGGATGCTGTCGACAAGACCCTGCAGCGACTCACTAATGACAACAGCTTGAGAAGGATCGGCCGCGGGCTTTACGATCAATCAGGTTTTAATCAGCTCACTCGCAAGTCGAACCCACCCGATCCGCGCTCCGTTATCGATGCTGTTGGTCGACGCGACCAAACCCGGATGCTCGTCGACGGCATGACAGCGGCGAATGACCTTGGCCTGACCGACGCCGTGCCCGCGAAAATCGTGGTCCATACTGATGCGCGTAGGCAGCCTATCAAGCTTGGCAACGTCACGATCACCTTTCGTTTAACCGCAGCTAGCAAGCTCTATTGGGCCGGCCGGCCGGCCATGCGAGTCATCCAGGCACTTCACTGGATGCGTGACCTCCTCTCACGTGAGGGCGAAAGTGATCGGCTCAAACAAAAGCTTGCCAAGCTTTTTAACGACCCGTCGACAGGGCCAATGCTTAAGGCTGATATCAACGCCGGCAAGGCAGCCCTTCCGACCTGGATGTGGACCTTTCTTAAGCCGCTGATAGAAAACGCCGTCAACGTTCAGGATCAGCGCGGCACTCATCATGACCACGATGTCGGCGTTCCGCTTAGAGACAATCCAATAGAGAAGCCGAGTTCAGGAAAGCGGAGCAGGGGGAAGACAACATGAATCCGGCTTTTGACGAGGTTCTCTCAGCCGGAACGGATGCCATGTTGAGCGCCTTCGACACCACCGCGCAACGCCTCGGTACGGCATCCCAGAATATCGAAAAGGATTTCTGGGTCTGCTGGACCCTCGATGCCCTTTTCCACGGCCTCAAGGAAGGAGGCCCCCGCCTGCTCTTCAAGGGCGGAACGTCATTATCGAAGGGATTCGGACTGATTGATCGCTTTTCGGAGGACATCGACGTCACGGTGTTTCGCGAAGACATCGGCGAGCCAGCGAGCATCGAAGAGCTGATCGCTCTTAGCAGCAACAAACGCCGTGCTCGGCTTAATACGATCAAAGAGGCTTGCCAGGCCTATATCAAAGGTCCCTTACGAGATGAGATAACGGGGATCCTCGCGGAAAGGCTTGAGGCAGCGGGTTTTGCTGCTGGCGCGGCACGGGTGGAAGTCGATGATACCGACGCAGACCAGCAGACGCTTTTGATCTGGTATCCGACGGCGACGCCGAAGTCGGATTACATCCGCGCGGCGATCAAGATCGAGTCAGGCGCGAAATCTGCTCTCGATCCTAACAGTGAGGTGCCGATTAAGCCTTACGTTGATGATGATCTGCCGACGCTTGATCTGACTGTTCCCGGCGTACGGACTGTCGACCCCGAACGAACATTTTGGGACAAAGTCGTTATCTTACATGGATTGCGGTGTTGGTTCGACAAACGCGGCGAGCTTCGCGGCGGTGGGCAGCGTGTGTCGCGCCATTATTATGATCTATGTAAACTATTCCCATCTCAAGCCGGTGCTTCCGCTATTGCAGACCCTGCGCTTGGAGCCGACTGCGTTGCTCACGCGAGAATGTTCTTCAACCGGCCTGACTTCGACCTCGCCAGCGCTGTGCCGGGCTCCTTTGTCCTTGCGCCGCATGACAGTATGATTGAGCAGGTGCGCGTCGATTATCGAGCAATGTCAGGGATGATCTTCGGCGACCCACCGAACTTCGAAGAGGTGCTTGAGAGCATCAGGTCTCTAGAGGCGCGTTTGAATCAGGCCGCTTAGAGCAACGTAAGCGGTCGTGAAACCGATGCAAGGCAGCGCATGAAGGGATGTCGCGCCAACGGCGATGAACTGGAGAAACTGACTCAAACCCAAGTATGATTCTAGCGCGCTTTTGTCGCGTGATGAGCAAGTTCTCGCGCGACCCGATGTCTCATTTTCTAGTGTATTAGGTACCTCGGCGATCGTGAGAACTATAAACATAAAGTCGATTGCCGGTAGTCCGCCTGTTAGGCTATTGAAGCGATCTATGTCGGGTAACGACATCCACCGCTTGGTCTGCAAAAGGAGCAGCTACGACCTTGAGAGGAAACTGACCGACTGGTCGAGCAGATACGATCTCCACATCGCCACCCGCTTGAGCGACAAGGGTCTTCAATCGCTCGAATTCGCTGCACCATATCGTTTCCATGTCTCGATCCCGATTAAGGTCCCAGGATTCGGCCGAGCCACCGATACCCACCGTCCTTACCTGGAGAAGATCGGACTTCGCTCCGCCAGAGAGCTCAACGCCGTATCCCGGATGCGAGGCCTTCCGCAGCACGATTTGACCGTTGTCAACCCAGGCAGTTGCCATTCCCTCGGATACCTCGTAACCGAGAGTAGCGAGACCCGTGAGAACAGCATGTCGGCGCTCCGCTGCTGCCATCGCCTTCAGCTCCTCCTCGACGAGCGAGTTCGCACGTCGGAGGAGACCAACCTTGTCGACGGTGGACCGTACATTGAGAGCTTCGTCGATCTCCGCCACCATCGCATTCGTCGGGCGCGGTCGCTGCAGCGAGCGGGACGATGATCTGGACGGCTGTCGCGCAGGCACCGACGAGAGCGCTTGCGATGGCCAGCGAGATCAGCCCCGGCGACAACGCTGCGCCGAGCAAGGATGCACTTAACGCAGCCAGTAGTGTGCCGACGAGACGTTTGGCATCGATCATGTCGCCCAACGGGGTGATGAGGATCAAGCCGATGCCGAACCCGAATTGCGAGAGCAGAGGTATGATACCAGCTTGCGCGACGGAGACGTGAAGGGATGCCGCGATCCGCGCGAGGATCGGCTGGGCATAATAGATGTTGGCGATCGTCGTGCCGTTGATGACGGCCATCGAAATGACCTGGGTCTTGGTGGCGATCGATGAGGATCGGACTTGCATTACGCTGTCTTTCGGGAGTTTTTGCGAGCGGATTAGCCCGGCGGCGACACAGCGTCGCCGGGCTTCGGCGTTCACGTGTCGAGGCCCGCCATGAGGACGTATTTGACGTCAACGTATTCTTCGATGCCGTAGTAGCTGCCCTCGCGGCCGTAGCCCGATTGTTTGACGCCGCCGAAGGGAACCGAAGCGGTGCCGACCGAGCCCGAGTTCAGGATCACCATGCCTGCTTCAATGTTGCGCGAAAGCCGAAAGGCTCGTCCTACGTCCCGGGTGTAGGCATAGGCGACCAGCCCGAATTCGCTCTTGTTGGCGCGCCTGGTCGCTTCTGCCTCGCCGTCGAAGCGGTAGATCGCGAAGACCGGTCCGAAAATCTCTGTCGAGGCGACCTGCATTTCGTCGGTCACGTCAGCCAGAATGGTCGGCAGATAAAACAGGCCGCCCTGCGGCGCCTGTTCGCCGCCGAGAACGAGACGCGCGCCTTTTTCGAGCGCGTCGGAGACCAGCGCGGTCACTTTGTTGAGGCCGGACCGGTTGATGAGCGGGCCAACGACGAACTCGTCCTGCATGCCTTGATCCGTTCGGATCTCCGCCACGGCATGCTTCAGCTTTTCAACGAAACGATCATAGATGCCGCTCTGCACGAAGACGCGGTTCGGCGAGATGCAGACTTGTCCCGAGTTGCGCAGCTTGGCGGAGACGAGGCCTTGGACCGCGAGGTCGAGATCCACGTCGTCGAACACTAGGAAAGGCGCGTTGCCGCCGAGTTCGAGCGTCATCTTCTTGAGCGTACCCGCGCAGTTGCGCGCCAGCAGCCTGCCCACCTCAGTCGAACCAGTGAACGATACCTTCCTGATGCGCGGGTCGCTTGTGAATGCTTCGCCGATCGCCTTGGGATCGCCCGTCACTATCTCGAACACCCCCTTAGGGATGCCGGCCTTTCGGGCATATTCGAGAAGCTTGTACGCGGTGAGTGGGGTCTCCTCCGACGGCTTGATGATCATCGTGCAGCCGGCGGCGAGGGCCGTCGCGATCTTGCGCGTGATCATCATGAAGGGGAAATTCCACGGGGTGATCGCCGCCGTGGGCCCGACAGGCTCCTTGGTCACGATCACCTGCGCGCTGGCCGCGTGGGTCGGGATCGTGTCGCCATACACCCGCTTGGCCTCTTCAGCGTACCATTCGACGAAGCCGAGGCCGTAGTCGATCTCGCCGAGCGCTTCGGACAGGCACTTGCCGTTCTCCCGCACCATGATTTCGGCGAAAAGCCGCCTGTCGTCGCGGACGAGCTCATACCACCGACGCAGCAAATCGCCACGCTCCTTGGCGAGGCGTCGTGACCAGGCTGGGAAGGCTTCGCAGGTGCGGTCGATGGCCGCCTTCACTTCCAGGTGGGCGAATTTGGGCGCTTCGCCGACGACCGAGCCGTCGGCGGGGTTGATTACCTCGATCATGATTTCGTCCTTTGCTCACTCGGGTTAGGTCCCGAGTTCCGTGCCGCGCGACCTGCAACGACGGGTCGCTTTCGGCTTTTTGAAAATGGACGATTGGCAATAAACGACAATCGAGTAATGTTGCTCAACAATTGAGGATTATTGAACGATGAGATCGCTTCCGCCGATGAACGCGCTGCTCGCTTTCGAGAGCGTTGCGAGGACGGGCAGCGTTAAGGCCGCCTCCGCGGAGATGTTGGTGACAGCTGGGGCGGTTAGCCACCAGTTGCGGCAGCTTGAAGAGCATTTCGGCGTTCCGCTGTTCATACGCCAAGGGCGGGGACTAGCCTTAACGACATCCGGCGCCGCATTCTTCGAACGGGTCGCAACGCATTTCGACGGATTGAGGCAGGCAAGCGCGCATCTGCTCGGCAATGCCGGGAGATCGGTGCTGCGGCTGCGGTCCTACACCACCTTCGCGACGCGATGGCTCATACCGAGGATTTCGAAGTTTCAGCTCGCGCATCCGGAGATCGATGTTCGGCTCACGACGGCGTCCGAGTGGAGCGAACTCGGCGATTTCGACGTGGGGATCCGGTTAGGGAAAGGGGATTGGCCGCAATACGACTGCACCCGTCTCGTTTCCAATATTCTTGTGCCGGTCTCCAGCCCTGCGCTCATCCGGCCGAGCCGACCAGCTGACGTCGATTGGCTGGCCGAGCAGACGATCCTCGTGCTTCGCGCGCGTCCCGACGATTGGTCCTTGTGGTGCGGAGCGGCGGGGATCGACTATGCGCGGTTATCGAGAAGAAGGGAGCTCGAAAGCTCCGTCCTTGCCTATCAGGCCGCGATCGAGGGGCAGGGCGTCGCGCTCGCGCAGAAGGTCCTGGTCGAAAGCGAGGTCGAGCGTCAAAGTCTGGTCGTTCCGTTGCCTATCGAAGTCGACCAGGGCGACTATACCTACTACCTCGTTTCCGACAGGGAAAGTCGCAAGGAGCGTCTGATCTCGCTGCTGCGGTGTTTCCTTCTCGGCGGAGCGACGTCGTCTGTTGGATTCTGACTTCGATCTCTACGCCGAGTTACAACCGATTCTGCAACGCCTCCAGCGAGCCCCCGGTCGGGTCCGCCGTTGCCAGAAGAGCGTCTATCGCTAATCTTAAGCTTGGATCGACATGCCTTGCATGAGCTTGGCGGCATAGCTCGTGACATGTCCGTTTTTGGCGTAAAGCGGACATGCGCCATTGCTCGCTTTATCGCCGTGATCGCTCAAATATCTAAATAACGTCGCCGACACCGATTGTGCGCCGTAACCGTCGATCGCTTCATCATCGATCGGATCAATAGGCGGGAAGAACTCGACGACCCGCCCGTGAATGCCGGCTTGCTGTCAGACAAAGATCGGATTGTCCAGCCGGAGAGGGCTTCAAGGCGTTGAATCGGCCCGGTAAAATATTGCAACTCATCAACATACACTTGCAACCCGCTTCGGAAGCTAGGCCGATCTCCGGCGGAATTCCCCATTCCCGGTCAAGTGAACTAGCCCGAGGCGCTATCTGTCCTGCCGCGCCCGCCTGTGGTGCGATGGTTGGGGGCAATCCTCAGCGCGCCAGTCCCTACATCACGTCTCGAGGCAATGCCTATGCGCCGATTGATCGTGGCGGCCTGCGCGCTGCTGTGTACGCTTTGCGTCACCTCTGCCCAAGCGGCCCGGGCCAAGCCTTTCAGCTGCGATTCAGCCGATATCATCCGGCCGTGCGGAAGTTTCCAGCTCGATCAACCCGGCCACTCGTCGCCGGCGCAGAGGACGCGTCATGACCGCGGCGCCGCCGCGGCGATCGGGCTAGCGGCGCGGATTCTTTCTCACCCGCCGGGCTGTCCGCGGAGGGCGTTCTGCGGTTGCGGGGCGTCTGTGGAGGTGTTCGGCTGCCCGGTACGGAGCCTATTCCTGGCTGCCAACTGGCTGCGCTTCCCGCGCGCTGCGCCGGCGCCCGGCATGGTCGCCGCGAGGCGCGGGCACGTCTTCGTGCTGCGCCAGCATATCAGCGGCAAGACCTGGCTCGCCTACGATGCCAACTCCGGCGGCCGGCGAACGCGGCTGCATGCACGTTCAATCGCCGGCTTCTCGATCGTGAATCCCCACGGCTCCGGATGACCTGATCCGGGAATGAGCCCGAATAGCTGGTGGCGAGAACCGTTCCTCGCCTCTGACTCTAATGCATCCAACTTGGCCGCTGTCCTTCGGGGCGGAGGCTTTTTGTTGTGCAGCAAAATGCCGCCGGCATTTCTGCTCGGCGGCGTTTGGGTCTTTTGCAATGCGTTGTCGAGGAAAAAAGGCGCGGCTCCCGCGTGGATATCTAAGCACCGGCGGCTCGAACGGTCCATGAAACGATCGCGCAGTCCTGCGCCCTCAGCGCGGCAGCCCTTTAGAAAGAATAAAGCAAGATCATCCACGTTTCACCGACTGGCTCTGCCAGGGTGTGTTGAGCAACGCAGAAACTCCGTCCGGACCAAGAGCCCGGGCGGCCTTTTCTCACGGGGCGGCGTCGCTCGGCGCCTGAGCCTTGCCTGTGGCCCAAGGCCCTTGCTAAGACCGCCCGAATGACGATGAAACTCACAATGCGGCCACGCCGAAAGTGGACGGAAGCCGACTTTGCGAAGATGGTCGCGCTTTTAAAAGACGGGGTACCGGTGGTAAAGGTCGCCAAGCAATTGCAGCGGAGCGAGGCGGCGATCCGTGTACAGGCCACCAAGGTCCGCGTTTCAGCCTCCGGCAATCTTGCTCAGCGCGCGAAGCGGAACCAGGAATTCGTGCGAAATGCCTCAGCGCGATCCACTAACTAGCTAGTCAGCCGTCGAAAGCCTCCGCATTGTAAATTCGATCTGACCGTCCTCGAGCTTTCGCCAAATCTCGACCGTGGGTGAACAACCGCCGGCGGGATATCGCTGCAGGATCTCGCGAGCCTTGGCGCGGGCGGCATCTCGGAGCAGGGTGAACGTCTCCCTGACAAAGCTGTCGCTGGCGCAGAACAAGCCGGCGTAGGCGCTGGCTGTGGTCGATCACCACTGCTGCGGCGGCTTCTCGCGCTCACCGGCCATGATCGTCGCAGCTGCCAGTATGAGAAAGATAATCAGCGTAAAAATCTCTTGAGCGTGGTCGTCCATCGAACATTGCACTCGGAAAAAAGCCCGGCTCGAAGCCGGGCTTTAAGTTGTTCTGAAGAATAAGCCGATGAAGGTTAGAACCCACCCGCGCCGAAATTGCCCCAGTTGAAGCGATAGTTCAGGCCAGCTTTGACGGTGTGCTCGTCGTTGCGGAAACCACCAACGGCGAGGGTGGGGGTCAGGAAAGTCGTCGTACCGAAATCGTAGTACTGATATTCGATCTTGCCCGACCAGTTGCGGTTGAAC
>NZ_JBIISY010000406.1:0-3372 GCF_044340795.1 Tardiphaga sp. | reverse complement strand
ACCGGACTGGGAACTTCTCGGCATACCGGAAGCAAGGCACTTGCCAGCAGTCTTGTGGAAGCAGCGGAATCTGGAAAAGATGGTGTCTGAGAAGCGGAAAGAGCTGATTGAGGTTCTGGAGAAAGTACTTCTCGGCTGACCGAATATGCGCTCGGCGAAAATCAGCGTGACCTCTCATCCGCAAAATGGCAGGCAGTGCGTATGTCGATTGTCTGGAAAATCATCCGCATTATCGGGCTTTACGTCGTCTCTTTCTTTGTTTGCGTAATAATCGCGGCAATTGCATTAGACAGTCTACCCGATGCGCTTGAAGCATTGTTCGCACTCCTCGCGCCGATTGCTTTCATCTGGTGGTACGAAAAGCGTCGCGCAACCAAAATCTCAGAGCGGGAGATACTCGCAAATAGCCCTGTCCCGCTGGGGAGAGAAGACGAACAACCGAGCCAACCCGGAGCATACCAGCCGCGACAGAATAATGCCGAGCTTATCCGGGCCGGGCAGCAAGCGAGAGCCGAACTTGAAGCAGCGGCGGAGCGAAGGGCCGCTGAAAAGCAGACCCGGCAAAGCCAGGCGAACCAATTTCTAAATCAGCATTCGAAGCCCAAAAAGCCGACGGAAAAGCCACTGGCAAGGTCGCAAGGTTGGGTGCGCAAAGGGCAATCCGTCACCATTGCAGATCGCACGATCGATGGAATGGTCTACGTCGGCAAACCACCACGTATTGGCTCATCTTACTATGGCGAGAGCTGTCGGGCCTACATCGACCCATCGTTATCCGTCGCGCGGTCCGGGTCTGACAAGAATGGCGATAACATGTCATATTGGCCGGGGTACTCGAGCATTCCTGCCGTGTGCAGGGCCACCTATCTCGACTGGCTGGCTGGTGGTCGCCAAGATGGGACGATCAACCCAGGCTACATGTTCCTGTTCTTCTATGGTCTGGAGCGCAGGTTTCTGATCGACCAACCACCCGACGATGAGAAGCAGGAAATCGTTGCAGAGGTGGAACGTCTGAAGGCTCTTTTCGCCCACAATTACTCCGCCCAAAGGTATCTCGGTGAGTTTCTCGACATCGCGCGTATCATGGCGATGGGCGGCATCTCCTTGGACGATGCGACACTTAAGCAGACGATCCTTGAGAACCGTAGCTGGGATTTGCCATTTTCGCTGAAGTTCGCGCTCGGCGGCATGATCGCCGAAGGCAAAGCCTTTGATGCCGAATGGCTGCATCTCTGGCTGCATTGCCACCCAGAGCGACGCCTTCGCACTCCAGCCGAGCGTTGCGGCAACGAATTCAAGGCACTTTTCAAATTGAAGTTCGACGCGCTTTATCCTGATGGCTTAAAGGTTCGAACGCCTCGCAAGCTTCTGAAAATGGACTATCGTGCTGCATCCAGCGAGTTCAATTGCTCGGTCAATCTCACGGCAGGAGATGGCGGAGATGTGGCGATCCCCGACGTTACTGATTTGCGGTCGCCGGTACAGAAAGCGCAAAAAATCGCAGATGAGGCGATGGATGAACTCGATAAGTTCAGCCGGTATCTTGGACGAAATCCAGATGGCCGCGGGAGCATTGAAGCACAGGCGCTCCTACCTGCTGAGCTGTGGCGTCTGTTCCCGTCGGACGAGTTGGAAGAACTCAAGGGTTGGGCGCGCGAGCAAGTAGCGACGGGCGGGCTGGTCCCAGCACTTGATGTGATCTCGCGCCTGGAAGGAGAAACGCCGGAGAAGCTCGGCAAGCGGAACCTGACTGGCGCAGCAGATGCACTCGCCCGTATCGGGTTCGGTATGGCTCCAGACCCAAGATTCTCGCTGCGCGGACCGAAGATCGACGAACCCGTTGTGATCTTCGAACTCGGCGAGCCGATCGAACAGCTTGAAGACGTCTCCCCGGCCTATCGAACCGAATTGTTTGAACTAGCGCTGGCGACCTTCGTCGCACATGCCGACAGCAAAATTGTGGAAGCCGAACGCAGAGCACTCCGTGAAAAGATCGACGCTGTTAGCGGCCTGACCGAGCTTGAAAGAAAGCGTCTCCACGCCAACCTCGAATGGTATCTCGATGTTCCGCCAGACATGTCATGGCTGCGCAGCAAGCTGAAAGATGCGGACGCTGAGCATCATCTAGCCCTGCGCGCGGCAGTTGTCGCGATAGCCCACGCTGACAGCGTGATTCAATCTGAAGAAGTTTCTTGCATCGAGAAGATCTACAAGGCTCTCGGGATCGATGCTGGCCTCGTTTACGCCGACCTCCATGCTGGCGACGTGCCAGACGGCCCGGTTCGCGTCAAAGCCGCTGAAGCGGAAGCACCGGGCGAACAAATACCGGAT
The DNA here is from genome assembly GCF_044340795.1 of Tardiphaga sp. Classification (GTDB taxonomy): domain Bacteria; phylum Pseudomonadota; class Alphaproteobacteria; order Rhizobiales; family Xanthobacteraceae; genus Tardiphaga. Next base: position 1,041 of record NZ_JBIISY010000406.1, on the reverse strand, counting down.
GAACCAAAAGCCAAAGCTGCTTCGCTCGATGCAGCGCGTATTGCCGCTATTCGAGATGACACCGAGCGCGTTTCAAGCGTTCTGGGCGAGATTTTCTCGACCGCCGAAGACGTGAGCGATGAGGTCATTGCAGCGCATGCTCTTCCATCATCAATGGCTGATCTCGATCCAAAGCACGCGATGCTTGTGGAGCAGATAATCCAGCGCGAACACTGGACCGACGAGGAGTTTGACGAGATCGTCGGCAAGCAAGGCCTCATGCCATCTGGCGCGCTTGAGGTAGTCAACGAGTGGGCTTTCGATAGATTCGATGAGGCCTTGCTCGATGAATATGACGGATATGACGTATCGCCGGACATAGCCGATACGTTGAGAGCCGAGATGGCGAAGGGGGATTAATTCATGTCGAGACTGAAACCGCGCGAACGCGACGCCATCGTTCAGGCGCTACGCGCCGGTGTTGTTCCCAAATTGGGGCTTCGGCACATCCAGGTCGGACGAGCGCGTGAGATCGAGGAACTCGTCAAGGACATGGACCGGATCGCTGATGGCGGTTCAGCCATTCGTTTCATCATCGGCGAGTATGGCTCCGGCAAGACCTTCTTCATGAACCTGATCCGGCTTGTGGCGCTTGAAAAGGGACTGGTCGTCATGTTTGCCGACCTTGCCCCGGATCGACGCATCCACGCGACCGGCGGGCAAGCACGGGGCCTCTACGCAGAGATGGCGCGAAACCTTGCCACCCGCACCAAGCCGGATGGCGGTGCATTGCCAAGTGTTGTCGAGCGGTTTGTCAGCCAGGCCCAGCACGATGCCGAGGCTCAAGAACAATCGACAGACGAGGTCATTCGCCAGCGCCTTGCCCATTTCGAGGAACTGACCGGAGGTTTCGACTTCGCGCAGGTGATCCGCCGGTATTGGGAGGGGCACGAAACCGGCGATGAAGAGCTGAAATCGGCAGCGATCCGATGGCTGCGCGGCGAATTTGCAACCAAAACCGATGCTCGCAAGGCTCTCGGTGTTCGCACCATCGTCAATGAC
>NZ_JBIISY010000172.1:0-13188 GCF_044340795.1 Tardiphaga sp. | reverse complement strand
TGCCACTATAGGCCCGCCACAGGAAAATGCTGCTGACGCCGACGATGACGAGCATCAAGGCGACGGCGGTGATCATGATCGGCTGCTGGCCGATCTCCTGCAGCGGCGATCCGCCGGTGCGCCGAAGCGGCCTGCGCGCGGACGCATCGTCGTCGATCGGAGGCAATGCCTCGCTCTGCAAATGGCTCGTCGTCATCTCGACCATGAAGCTCAAAGTCCTCTGGCGGGCGATCGTTCCAGCCGGGCACATGAAACCCGGCACATGTGGTCCGCAAGCTCTTGGCGAAGTTCAGCCGAATTAAGACAGATTATGGCGGACGGAACAATGGCGGTGGATAGCTGCCGGCCCGGTGGCGCGCACGACGGTGACCATGAGAGTTAGAATTGACGCGGCCGCCCGGTATTCCTTTCTGTGTAGTCCGGCACCGTACCAATCGGCTGGGTGTGGCCGCTGGCCGACCTGACCCGGAGGCATGCGCTGCTGCACTGCGGGCACATAAGCATCCTGGGACCGGCCCGATATGGCGTCTGTAAAGGCCGACGCGTTCGAGTTCGGCGAGGGCTTCGCCGATCACATGCCCCCACGCGCATAAGGGCGATTGCCTGACCACGGCAGAAGGGCGCACGATCTGCCAATAACAATGCATCACTGCGGAGCACGAGCTCCGTGGAAATGATCAGCACCACGCAAAGCGTGTGCATATTGGGGGAGATGTCATGGCGAGCACACAGACGGTTTCTACGCCGGAGGCGGACGATACGTCGCTGACCGGTTTCTTTCAGGACATGAATCCGCGCGAGCGGCGGACATTCTGGGCCTGCTTCCTCGGCTGGGCCCTCGATGCCATGGATTTCATGATCTATCCGCTGGTGATCGGAACGATCATTGCCATGTGGCAGGTCGAGCGCGGCACAGCCGGCCTTGCCGTCACCGTCACGCTGGTCGTCTCAGCACTCGGCGGCTGGCTCGCCGGCTATCTGTCGGATCGCATCGGCCGTGTCCGGACGCTGCAGATCACGATCCTCTGGTTCTCTCTCTTCACTCTGCTCTGCGCCTTCGCGCAGAATTTCGAGCAGCTGATGGTGCTGCGTGCCTTTCTCGGCCTCGGCTTCGGCGGCGAATGGGCTGCGGGCGCTGTCCTGATCGGCGAGACCATTCGCGCCAAATATCGCGGCCGGGCCGTGGGCACGGTGCAGTCGGGCTGGGCGGTCGGCTGGGGCGCCGCCGTGCTGCTGCAGGCCGTCTGCTACTCCTACATTCCGCCGGAACAGGCCTGGCGCTGGATGTTCGCACTGGGCGCGCTGCCGGCTCTGCTGCTGTTCTTCCTGCGTCGCTATGTCGAGGAGCCGGAAATCTCGTCGGCCGTTCGCAAGGCCGATGAGAAGAAGCAGGATCGTCCGAGCATTCTCGAGATCTTCTCGCCGGATGTGCTGCGCATCACACTGTTCACATCATTGCTCTGCACGGGCGCACAAGGCGGCTATTACGCGATCACGACCTGGCTGCCGACTTTCCTGCGCACCGAACGCGGTCTCACAGTCGTGGGCTCCACCGGCTATCTTGCGCTGCTCATCGTCGGCAGTTTCATCGGCTATGTGTGGGGCGCCTATCTCGCCGACCGCATCGGCCGCCGCAAGCTGTTCATGGTGTTCGCCGTGCTGGCCTCGCTGCTGGTGGTCGCTTACACGCAGCTGCCGATCTCGAACCAGTGGATGCTGTTCCTCGGCTTCCCGCTCGGCATCTGCGCTTCGGCTTACTTCTCCGGCATTGGCGCCTTCCTGACCGAACTGTTCCCGACGCGTCTGCGCGGCTCGGGGCAGGGGTTTGCCTATAACTTCGGTCGCGGCATCGGCGCGCTGTTTCCGGCGCTGGTCGGCTATCTCTCGGCGGCAATGCCGCTGTCGAAAGCGATCGCGATCTTTGCGGTCATCGCCTACGGCCTGCTGCTGATCGGCGCATTGCTGTTGCCGGAAACGCGCGGCAAGGAGTTGCATGTCCATGACTGATCATACCAACGCCACGACCCCGCCGGACTGTCCTGGTCCGGCGGCCAATCCACGCGGCCCCAGCACCTTCAAGGTGCCGAAGGGCGCCGTGGATACGCATGCGCATGTGATCGGGGTGCCGCCGGATTATCCGCTGGTGCCGAACCGCAGCTACACCGCACCAGCGGCATCGGCTGAGAACTATCTCGCGATGCTCGACGGCACCGGCATGACTTACGGTGTGCTGATCCAGGTCAGCGTGCATGGTACCGACAACCGGCTGATGCTGGAGACGCTGCGCGCCCATCCGAAGCGCCTGCGCGGCGTGGCCGTGGTCGATCTCGGCAAGAGCGACGGGTACTACACCGAGCTGGAGGAGGCCGGCGTCACCGGCCTCCGCATCAATGTTCTCTATGGCGGCGGTGTCAGCATCGATCTGCTGGAGAAATATGGCGACCTCTGCGCCGAGATGGGCTGGCATCTCCAGTTCCTGCTCGATGCGCGCCATCTGCCCGACCTCGCGCCGCGGATCAGGAAACTGCGCGTGCCTGTCGTCGTCGATCACATGGGGCATTTCCCGGCTGCGGAAGGCGTTGCATCGCCCGGCTTTCAGGAACTGCTGCGGCTGGTGTCCGAGGGCGCATGGGTCAAGCTGTCCGGGGCCTATCGTCTCAGCGCGCCGCCCTATGGCGACACCACGGCGCTCGCACAGGCACTCGCCGCGGCCGCGCCGGATCGTTGCCTGTGGGGCTCTGACTGGCCGCACGTCGCCAATTGGGATCACATGCCCAATGCCGGCGAATTGCTCGATCTGTTTGGCGAATGGATCACCGACGAAGTCCTGCGCAACCGGATCCTGGCCGACAACGCACAGCGACTTTACGGCTTTCCGCAAGCCTGATCCCAACTTACGACCACCTTGCCGCTCAAGTCGTCGCGGTTGCCGACGTAGTTGTGGCATCGGCGCCCATCGAGCCGCGGCCTTCCAGATAGACGTTCGGCACGAAACTGCCTGCCGTGCCGTCGAACGCGTATTTCGCCGCGCGGGCGTCCACGTCAGCCGCCTTGATCATCGGATTGAAATGGAATGCGGTGTGGGCGGTTCGTCCTTGGACGACGGCATCCCACCCAATCGACCCGGCGTCCGCAAATTGTACGGTTCGATGCCGACGGCGCGACGATACTTGCCGCGGGACTCGTCGAGGCTCTGCGCGTGTCCGATCTGGCACGCTTTCGCTTCTCGGCGGTATGGTTGATCCGGGCAGGTGGCCCCAAATCGCCCGGCGCAGCTCATGCAGGCTCCTGGTCTGCCTTGTAAGGTCGACAGCATGGGCGAACGCGATACGCCCGGCACTGGACGAATTGCACTACAACGCCTGCGGAGATGCAGGTGCTATTGAGAACGGGCTCGCCCAGCGCGGCGCCGTGGACTAGAGAGCGATTTAGAGAGGCTATGAGCCGATCGGCCACGTGCGCAAATGGCGCTCCCTAGCGGAATCGAACCGCTCTCTCCACCGTGAAAGGGTGGCGTCCTAACCGATAGACGAAGGGAGCAAAAACGTCGGTCCCGCCAAGTTCCGTCAACGGATCAGGCGACCGGCATTTCGCACGGTTAGTAAAATGGCTGGAACATCAGTGCGTTAGATGGTCAGCCGAGGCCCGCGCCGACCGGAAACAAATCAGTACGGCGTCAGTGAGCGAACGTATAGTGAGCTTTGACGGGGTCGGCAAGTCATCTGATGCGGCAATTTGCAAGATCGTCATCAAATGGGGATATCGCACCCGGCCAGGTCGGTCTCGGAAAACTGAGGGGCGATCGAAACGCTTCTTCAAGCCTGTCGTTCTAGTCTCTGGCGGGGGCGCGGAGACGATGATGGCAGTGACGAAAAAGCGCGATGTTCGGCGGTCGGTTCACGAGGCTGGCTGGATCACGCTGGATGGCGGCTTCGCGGCGCGCCCGTGCCATGTACTGGATCTCTCCACCAGCGGCGCCAAGCTGGTGGTGGACGATCCGACCTCAATCGGCAACCGGGTCCGGCTAGCCTTTTCCCGCGATGCGCGCACAGGGCGGGTCTGTGAAGTGGTCTGGCGGCGCGGTAAGACGCTAGGCGTTCATTTCGTCGGGTAGCTTCATGAGACCGGAAATCATCGTCCCCGTATTGATGAGCTGCGCGCTGCTGTGGTGGATCGGCCGCAGCATGGGCTGGACCACCCGCCTGATGGTGGTGTCGATCACACTGGTTCTGGTCGTCGCGATCCTGATGATCGAGCGGGCGATCCAGTAAGGCGTCAGGTCAGCGGTGGCGAGACCCAGGCGACGAACCCGGGACGTTGCGCGATGGCATCGTACCAGCGGCGCAGATGCGGGAGCACAGGGCGTTCAATCCCCTCGACGCCAAACCAGCGCCGCGCATAGCAACCAATAACGAGATCCGCGAGGCTGAAGGCGTCGCCCTCGAGATGGTTGCGGCCAGCGAGCTGCGTGTCAATCATCTCCCACAGTTTGCCGTTCTCGTCAGCTGCCCTCTGCAGGGCCGCCATGTCACGCTGGGCCGGTGCTGTCCGCACCAAACCCCAGAACAAGGGCCGCTCCGCGGGCTGCAATGTGCTGAGGACCCAGTCCAGCCAGCGCTCGATGCCCGCACGGACTTTTGGCGCAGCAGGGTAGAGGGTCTGGTCCGTGTCGAAGGAGAGGGCGAGATAGCGCAGGATGGCATTTGATTCCCACAGCGTGAATTCGCCATGCTGCAGCGTCGGCACACGACCATTGGGGTTCATCCGCAGATAGTCGCTGCCGGTATTGTGGCCATATTGCATGCCCGCGTCGATGCGCTCGAAAGCGAGATCGAGCTCGTGGCAGCACCACAGGACCTTTTGCACATTCACGGAATTGGCGCGGCCCCAGAGAACGAGCGGCGGAGTTGGCGAGAGGGACACGGCAGCGTTTCCTTGGGGTTCTTTTGGGATCCAGAGGCCACGGATGTAACCGGCTCCGCCACCGGCTCACAAGCGCGCTCTGTTCACGACTGCCATGAAAAGCAGGAGCCCAAATGCAAAACGGGCTCCGCAGATGCGAAGCCCGTTCGTTGTCTGTCGCTCTTGCCTCAACGGCCGAAGAACAGCCAGAGCAAGATGATCACTGGAATCGGTACACCCAGCAGCCAGAGCAAAATTCCGCGTCCCATATCTCAGCCTCCGTTGAAGTCCTTGTCGCATTCACAACGTCATGAATGATGCGGAGTTCCATCGTGGCTGCGCGGATTGCGTCGGTCGATCACCAGTGACCGGTGTTTTGCATCGAGCTCCAAGGCTCCTGCGGTGGCAGCGCTTCACCTTTCTGCAGGATCTCGATGGAATGCAGATCCGGCGAACGGACGAATGCCATCTGGCCGTCGCGCGGTGGGCGATTGATGGTGATGCCGAGCTTCATCAGGCGATCACAGGTGGCGTAGATATCATCGACCTCATAAGCGAGATGACCGAAATGGCGATCCTCGCCATAGGTCTCTTCGTCCCAATTGTAGGTGAGTTCGACCAGCGGCGCGCCGCGGCCGGCCTGACTGGCCAGCGCCGGGATGTCCTCGTCGGCAGCCAGGAAAACCAGGGTGAATTTGGCTTTCTCATTGTCGACGCGGCGGACCTCTTTCAGGCCGAGGGCATCGGCGTAGAATTTCAGGGCAACGTCGAGATTGCGGACGCGAAGCATGGTGTGCAGGAAGCGCATGGGATGATCTCCATGAGGAAGGCGGATGCGAAGCCGGAAGGCCGGGTCGCATCCCTTAGCAGCTTCTGGGGCAAGGCGGCAGTGCCGTGTTACGCCGTCACGTCGACAATGGCCGGGGTGTCGATCTCGCGCTTGTGCCAGACGGTGAGATCTTTGCGCGGACTGTGCCACGTGTATTCGTCACCCTTCGTCGCCAGATGGGACAACGCGGCCGCATGCGCCTGATCTTCGCTTCCCGCCTCGACCACGACCTCAGTCGATTCCTCGACGGACCGCACCACGACGACGCTGTAGAATTTCCTGACCATACGAGGACAACAGGCGAGGTTGCGAGGCGTTCCAGCCTCGCGCATGAGCCTTGAAGCTCTTCAGCATTATTGCGGAGCAATGCTGAGGTGATGGTCGTCGATCTTCTCGTGGGTGATATCAACGATGGCGCCGGGAAAGCGCACAGGACGACCCGCTTTGTCGAAGGTGCAGCGGCCGCGTGCATAAACCCAATACACCTGATTGTTCGCGATGGTTCGGTACTCCATCGAGAAGACACGCCCGGTCTTCATGACGCGATCGATCTCGGCCTTGAGCGCAACAGCGTCATCCGGATGGACTGCTGCGATCCATGTCTGAAGTGGCGCGCCGAGTGCGGCCTGTTCTTCAGTAATGCCGAACAGCCCCGCTGCGGGCACGTCGGCATAGACACAATTATTGACGACGTCCCAGTCCCAGGTGCCGACGAGTTGCTCACGGATGTCCGATTCCGGACCTGCATACCGCGCTCCGGTCTCGGCCGCTTCGAGCGCGGCCATGCGGAGAATCTGCGCGAGGATGTCGTGATGGTTCAGGGCTGCCGCCTCGGCCAATTTGCGGCATATCTCGGACATAGCCCGTCCGTGGATCATGCTGGACTCCGGAACGATTTACCCGATAGTCGTATTATTAATTTGAATGCGAACATATTCAATCTGATGTGCAGGAGAAGGTTCCGACGTTTCTCTGCACAACTTGGGAGTGATCGTCGTGTGGCGATTTGGAAGGGCCTCCGACGAGGAGGCATTAAAGATGGTTGTCGCTTACCTCAGCATTAACGAACCGGAGCGCCGTCGCGAGATTTTCGATCTGGCCGAGAAGTATGCCCAGGAAACCAAGGCGCCGCCCATCTCCCAGGATAATTTTGAAAACAAGTAAGCTAGCTGAACCGAGATTGGTCCCGAAGTGTAGTTCGGAAGGCAGCGGAAGCCTCAGATATTAATATCCGGAAATTGCTTCGGTAAAATATGATGCAGCGGAAGCCTGCGTCAGTTACGTTAAAATCGAAGTGTAGTTGCGCCGAATGTAGCGTGAGCTATGGATGATCCAAGGCGAGGATCTGACCATGTCCGCTTCGTTTCACAATGCCGACAAACCAACCCACCGACGTGTCATGCTCGTCGGTTGCCTGTTCTGTGCAGTCTTCATCGCGGTCAGCTTTTTGGCGCGCCCGCAGCCCCAGACAGATTATGTGTTGGTGAAAGCCGACAAGCTGGTTCGTACTGCCGGCCAGCCGGTAAAGGCGAACTGACCTCGGGCCTCTCAGCGTTGGGCCGGCGTGGTGTTGGGCGTGAACGGCACGATCACCCGGGCTGGAGACAAGGTCCCGGCCTGGATCACAGTTTTTGATGAAATGCGCTCCGGCGCGGTCTCGGCGATGCGCGATGTCGGATCGAGCAGCGGCACGAATGCGATCAGGCCGCAAATCAGTGTCACCGCTCCGAGAAGCAGAAGGCTGTTGTCTTCTTCACGAGGTCCCATGTCGGGTAACGCCACGACGCCATGTCGGTTCCGCCAGCGGCGTGGCGTGACCCGTCTCAAATCTCGAGATCAAGCGATTGACGCTGCATGGTTTCGTGCGCCTCCGACAGCGTTTCGCGATAGGCCTTGCTTGCCTGCAGCTGATCCCAGGCGCCTTTGCGCAGATGTAGTTCGCCGTAGGGCGGCGGATTGGGCTTCAAATCGATCGTCTTTACGACAAGGGCGCGTGTGGTCATGAATGACCAATGCAGGATTACTCGGCTTGTTCAGCCCCTCCGTTGGTCAGGCTTAACGAAATCTTGCCGCGAGCGGGCACAGACAAAAACAGCGCCCGAAGGGCGCTGTTGGGACAGATCGATATAAGCGCTGATCAGATACCGAACGGCACGCCATAGTACTCGTTAATGGACCGGGCGCGCGACGTGTCCGCCCAGTTCCAGTCCGCGTCGTCCTCGTATTTTGGCGCTTCCTCCAGCTGCCGCTGGGTGACGCCGGTGCGGTAACCGCCGAGGTCGGTGTCGTATTTCAGCGACTGCCAGGGCAGGGGGTAGTGATCGTCGCCGATGCCCATGAAGCCGCCGAACGACAGGACAGCATAGGAAACCCGGCCACTCTTCTTGTCGGTCATCACCCGCTCGATCGAGCCGATCTTCTGATCGTCCGGGCCGAATACTGCCGTGCCTTCGACCTTGTCGCTACCGATGAGATTGCCTTGCTCACGCGCCTCAAGTGCCATGATGCATCTCCTTGGTGGATTCCAAGTCCTTGGTGGATTTCAAGGCCAACAGGCGGCAAGGAAAAACGTTCCCGGTTTCAGCGGCTGGCGACGAGGCGCAGACGTGGCTTCAACGTTGCTTTCAGATCCTCGTCGAGCTTCAACACGCGCGGATCGCGCGAGCGTGCCGCGCAGTTTGAAAACTGATTGACCGAGCGAGCGAGCGCCGCGCGCTCATCGTGGGTGCGTGTCACTTCCGGGTGCGAGAGGCGCAGCACCATTCCTCCGAGGCTGACGAGCAGTTCGTCGAGCGCCATGTCGATCTTGGCGATTTGTTCCATCATGCGCGTTACTCCACTGTTCGAAAATGCGCGCCAGCGGCGGTACATTTTCGTCAACCATGTCGGCATCGTGATGGAGGAAAGCGTCGGCTTCATGGGCCGTTCCGACGGGCGGCCGTCTATGGTGAACGGTGCCTTAAATGAAACGCCCGTGCGGGCTGACGCGAGATCGCGTGAGTGGGCGGCGGCATGTGCAGGGCAACGCGTGGCGGGACATTGCGTCACACCATGCTCGCGGGAACGTGCGCTTTGAACCTGAAGCGGTCCTGAAACGAACAAAAAGCATGCGCGTTATTGGCGCAGTGAACACGGGAGAACATCTCATGAAGAAAGCAGCAATCATTTTCGCCTCTGTTGCCGCGCTCGGCGCGACAGCGGTGAGCGCGCCGGCAGAAGCCCATGGCTGGCGCCACGGCTGGGGGCCGGGACCAGCGATCGGATTTGGTATTGCAGCGGGTGCGCTGGCGGCGGGTGCGGCAGGCGCTTATGGCCCGTATTACGGCCCGCGCTACTATTACGGTGGTCCCCGCTACTACGGCGGCTATTACGGCCCGCGTTACCGTCCGGCATATTACGGTGGCTATTATGGGCCTCGATACGGATACGGTTATGGCGGTCCGCGCTACTATCGGACATACGGCTATTGGTAAGGTCGTCAGCGCGACGTACAAAAACAAAAAGCCCGGAGCGTTGCTCCGGGCTTTGCCATTTTATCGCGTCCCAAGAGAACGCTTGGCGCATCAGGACTTTCGCGCGGAATGCGGCGTAACAAACTCGTTCCACTCGGTCGCGCGGACCTTTTCAATCACCGTATCGTAGAAGCCCTCGCGTTCACGCTGGAGCCTTGCTTGGGTTTCTCGGAACTGCAAAACGCGCTGCTCGATGTCGGCGCGCGCCGATGACATCCTGTCGTCTTTCATTTTTTCTTTCTTTTGCTGTCGTCTCGCCGTTTTCGGCGATCGGGACATGTCTTTCCGGAATGTGGCGTCATTGAAGCAGCACCCCACGCCCCTCCGACCTCATCCATCGAAAGGCCGGCGAAAACGCCCGGTTCTGGAAAACGTTCCCTGTAAAATGCCGAAATCCACACATTAGGGTTTCGGAAGCGTCACGGCTGTCGGCTATAAGGTCCGGCGTCGGACGGGCCATGATGGCCTGTGAAGGGGAGCGCACATGAACAAGCAGGCCATGCGTGAAGAGGCCGAGAGGCTGATGCGCGAGTCGCTGGAGCGCAGGACCGTGGTGGTGAAGCAGGGCGATACCCGCATTTTGGCGACATGCGGGAAATGCGGCGCCCAGAACAAGGTCTCTGCGCCAAAGGGGGTGTCGCGGATCGAGTTTGCGTGCAAGGAGTGTAGTCACACGCAAGTCACGCTATAAGTGCAAATTATCGCAGGCGGCGCAAAATTTGCTTTGTGTTTTGTCTGCTCCAGGATCATGATTGTGGCGAGCGGCCGGGTGGGGCCGACCGAAAAACAATCACAGGGTGTGAAACCTTTAACCCTTGGACTGGTATCGGGTGCTGCTGGGTTTTTGGGGACGACAATGCGTTTTCGCGTATCGAGTATTTTGGGGCTCCTGGTTCTGACGGGTGTCACGCCCGTTGCTGCTCAAACAATCAGAACATCCGAACCTTTGGTGCTGGCGCCCTATGAGAGCGCGCTGGTCTATGACGGCTCGTGCTCCGTCGGCAAGGTGCTGAAGGTCACCGGCGCGATCCGCGGCCTGCGGCGCAAAAAGACCTGTGTTGCGATCGGCGAGACACAGGCATCGCTGGGCGCTGCGGTTCAATAAAGTCCAGACAGAATTCATCGGCCGTTGGTTTTTCTCATCGGCTGTCAATCGCCCGTTAAGGCTGTGCCGAGCGACACGCTCCCGGGCGTGGGGAGCGTGCTAGGCTCGCACGATGATCCGTCTCGCACCCGTTTCACTGGTCCTTGCATCGGAAACCGCGCGTAGCGTCCGGCCGCCTGCGACCATCGACACCCAGGACGACGACCAGCGGAATTACTGGGCGTATCGCTTCGGCATTTCGTCCGGTGATCTCGACGCCGCTATCGAGGCCGTCGGCCCGTCGGTATCGGCAATACGTCGTCATCTCGGCAAATAGCAAATTCGCATCCTGGTGATACCCCGGACGCGGGTGCCATCGCTTCTCACCAAGTTGCTGTCAAAAGGCGAAAGCCCCGCCGGGGGAGTGGCAGGGCTTTCTATATTAGAGCATCGGGGAAGCTGCTCCGTCTCTACAACGGACCTTGCCCTGTATCGTTCCGCAACGCCGAGCGAATACGCGCCTGCATGTGGTCATAAAACGCCTCGCGCTCTTGATTGAGGGTCATCTGTCTTGCCTTGAAGGCAGCAACCCGATCGCAAATCTCCGAACGCTCGGACGCCGTTGAGTAGCGGGATTTGTAGTGGGGCAGGTCGGCCAGGATATTGCCGGGGGCAGCGGGTTCGTCCGCCTGGACCTCCGGTGGCAGGATGTCGGCTGCGAAGGGTTCGGCGCTCACAGGCTGCATGTCAGTCGCCTCGGGCTGCAGCGCGATTATATCGACATCGCTCGGTGCCTGGTCTTGCGCGGATCGAAAGCCGAGTTTGTTTGCTGCTGCCGGATGTGCCGCGGCGACCTGCTGAACAAACGCCAGCGTTTGTGCCACCAACCGGTCACGCTCTTCTTTCCAAGATGTCATGACGCGTTTCCCTACCCGGGATCCATTGTCATGACACCCTAGAACTGTCGTCAACCTTACCGGGTTGCCGGCCAACTCCGTGGATGGCTGGTGGTCCATCCTTGCGGCTTGTTAACGATGTCGGTAGTCCGGAGCGACACAGGAGACTGCCATGACCAAGTTTGATCTGGACTCGCTGAGCATCGAAGAACTTGCCGCGTTGCGGGATAGCGCAACCGACAAGCTCGCGGAAAAAGTCGCCGCGCGTCAGGCCGAACTGGAAGCGGAACTCGAAAAGCTGGCGCAATACGGCAAGGTCGCGAAGAAATCGCAGGCGACGCCGGTCGCCAAGTCGAAGAAGGACGTGACCAAGACGGATGCCGCATCAGAGGATGTTTCGCGCGCCGCTTGACGGCAGCAACATCTCAGGATTTCTGATGCGGGGGCGTCGTTGCGACGCTCCGTCACCGAGTGCGGTGCTTGGGCACCGCTCACTTTTGACACATTTGTTTAAAATGCACATGCCCAGGCCACGTTTTGTGCGCCGCCGAGAGGAGCATGACTGTTTTTTCCGGAGTGCGTAATGCCTACGCCTGATTTGAAGACTCTTTCCATTCCAGAACTGCTCGCGCTGCGGGACGCTATCGACAAACAGCTATTGGCGCATCGGGCTGAATTGCAGGCGCAGCTCGACCAGATCGGCAGCGTGAACGGGAAGGGCGGCCCGACGCGGGGCGTCAAGATCGCACCCAAATATCGGCATCCGCAGACCGGCGAAACCTGGACCGGTCGCGGCGGCGTTGCCGGATGGCTGGCAAGGGAAATCGAAGCCGGCCGGAAACGCGAAGACTTCCTGATCGAGAAACCGGCTCGCAACGGCGCGAACACGAGGCGCGCCAAGGATACGTAAGCGCACGTCGGTCATGCAGGGCGCGGGTGGTACCGATTGGCCATCTGCGGCATTGTCGTTTCGACACATCCCGTTCGGACGACATCCCATCATGATTTCATCGGATCTTCGTAGTGGCGTGGAAAGGCTCGGCGATCTCATCGCTGAGGCGCGCGTCATCGTGCCGTTCACAGGCGCGGGCATTTCGACTGAGACAGGCATTCCGGATTTCCGTTCGCCGGGCGGACTGTGGACTCGCAATAGGCCGATTCCGTTTGATGAGTTCGTTGCCCATCAGGAGGCGCGTGATGAATCGTGGCGCCGCCGATTTGCGATGGAAGAAACCTTTGCTGCTGCGAGACCGGGACGCGGACATCTCGCATTGGCTGCGCTCTACAAGGCCGGAAAGATTCCTGCGATCATCACGCAAAACATCGACAATCTGCATCAGGCATCAGGTTTTGCCGCGGACGATGTGATCGAGCTGCATGGCAATACGACATATGCGCGCTGTATCGGCTGCGAAGCGCGATACGAACTCCAGTGGGTAAAGTCTCGTTTTGACGAACATGGATATGCGCCCGATTGCAGCGCATGCGGCGCGCCGGTGAAGACGGCGACGATCTCGTTCGGTCAGGCGATGCCGGAGCGCGAGATGCAGCGCGCTGCCGAATTGTCGCAGCACTGCGATCTCTTCATCGCGATCGGATCGTCACTTGTGGTGTGGCCGGCTGCGGGTTTTCCGCTCATGGCGAAACATGCCGGTGCCCGACTCGTGATCATCAACAATGAAGTAACTGAGCATGACTCGCATGCCGACCTTGTTATCCATCACGATATCGGCGAAACGCTCGGCCCATTCGTTCGAAACTGATGCGAGGCTGATTCTTTTCGCCGCAAGCTGTTCATAGCTCGCACTGTGTTCGTTTTTTGGCTTTGCTGAGCAGTCGGCAGTGTTATCTTCGAATCGCAAGAGATTCGCACCGCATCGTCGAGCAGACTTATCGATGTGGCATGTGAGATAGCGCTGGCAGGGCTGGCGGCGCAATTGATAGTGGGATCCGGGGCCATGGGGT
>NZ_JBIISY010000171.1:0-13197 GCF_044340795.1 Tardiphaga sp. | reverse complement strand
GCCTCTGGGCTGAGGTCATGCCGGCGGGCATACTTCCGAACAGACTGCAGGGTGTCGGCGTCGAGGAACGCCAGGGCATCGGATTCCTGTGATGGGTCGACCAGAGCAATGGCGCGCGCTCGGCCAGGCACCCGGCGAATGGCGCCGCGGGCCTCCAGATGGCCGACAATGCGGTGCACGCCGCTCTTGGACAATAGGCCCATCGCGTCCGCGATCTGCTGATAGTCGGGCGACACTCCGTTGCGGGAGATGCCATTCTCGATGATGTCCAGGCACTGGCGCTGGCGCGGAGTGAGAGCTGACATCAGGCACGCTCCCGCTCTGGCACGCGGTCAGCCCAATTCGCCATGCGATCGCGACGCGCCTTCAGCCGCTTGCGGCGCTGCCGGCGCTTCCAGTTCGCATCCTTCGCGGTTTCAACCGGCCGACCGTGATCGGATTTGATGTGCTTGCTCATCCGACGCGAGCCTCAGAATCGAGGATGGGAGACGTCGCGATCGCCACGGCTCGGCCCATGACACGGCCACGGCTTCGGATGCTCGCATAGCCGGCGGCGCGGCCTGCATCGCGCAGTTGCTCACGGCGCTCGACGGTGATCGGCGCCGAGCGGGCCGGCCGACAAATCTCGGCACAGCGCCCGCAATAGCTGGCACCCGGCAAAGTCTCGGCGCCGCAGCACATGAAGTTTGGACCGACGTCATCCTTCGGGTCGGGATACCGGCACTGGTTCGGCTGCTGCGTGCTGAAGTCGCGCAGCTCGCTAAACCGTGTCTCAAATGGCCATGTAGTAGAGCTGCCGTTCGACATCAGATCCCCTCCTGAAGTTGCTTTTTGAGATGCTCGGCGTCCTCGCGCAGTGCCACATCCTTCGAGATCAGCGCCTCCATCTTCCGAACAGCATGGAGTACAGTCGTGTGATCCCGCCCTCCGAAGCGCCGGCCGATCTCCGGCAGTGAGCGCAGCGTGAGAGTCTTCGCGAGATACATTGCGAGCTGGCGCGGACGGACGACGTTTGCGGTCCGCCGAGCGGACAGCAGATCCCCGCGAGGCACATTGAAGTGCCGCGCTATTGCCCGCTGGATGTCCTCGATCCGAATCCGCCGTTGCTCGGTCGGCCGGATCAGGTCGCGAGCCTCGCGCTCGGCGAGCTCAATGGTTACCGCGGAGCCATTCAGCTTGCTGTGCGCGAGCAGCCGGTTGACCACGGCCTCAAGGTCACGGCCGTTGCTGGTCAGCGTTTCCGCCAGGTACTGGACGACTGGCTCGGCAATTTCGAATGACGGATGGTGCGCGCGGGCAGCGGCGACTCGCTCCAGCAGGATCAGTCGGCGCTGTTCGAGGTCGGGATTGCCGATCTGTACGACGAGGCCAGCTGCCAGCCGCGACGATGTGCGCTCATCCAAGCCCTCGAGCTCGGAGGCCGGGCGATCGGCGGCCAAGATGACCTGCCGGCCCGCATCGATCACGGTGTTGATGGCGGTGCCGACCAGCTCGAGGTGCTGTTTTCCGACCAAGAACTGCAGATCGTCGAGGATCAGCACGTCGACGCCGCGCAAATCCTCTTTGAACGATAGGGATGCCCGGGCCTTCAACGCGGCGACGAAACCGAACATGAACTTCTCGGCGGTGAGGTACAGCACCTTGCGGTCGTCGTTTGCATTGCCGGCCCAGGTCACCGCCTGCAGCAAGTGCGTCTTGCCGAGGCCGACGCCGGCATGGATGTAAAGCGGGTTAAACATCACGGCATCACCGCGGCGGCCTTCCGCAACTTGCAGTGCGGCCGCATGCGCCAAAGCGTTGCTGCGGCCGGCGACGAAGGTCTCGAATGTGTGCCGCGGATCAAGCGGCGAGCCGCCGAGGGCGTGATGAGATGAGACGATCTCTGCCTTCGGGGGCGCAGCAATGGCCTCATCGGTCGAAACTGGAACCTCCACCCGCGGCGCCATTCGCTCGGCAGCCTTCGCAGCAATCCGCGCGTGGAACGCCTTGTGATCTGCATGAGACTTGGCCAGCGTTGGTGAAACGAGCGTACTCATCCCCTCACCCCTTGTTCCGATTGCCGACGTGCCAGAGACGGCAGTGCGGGCAGCGATATGTGCTCAGGCCTTGAAGGCGACGGGCCGCGATCTCGGCCATCGATCGAGCCTCAAAACCGGTTTTGCCTTCGCAGGCTGCCATCGGCGACCCGACGCCATCCTCTCGGCGACGTCGGACCGGCACCAGGCGCGGCTCCGCGATGATGTCGTCAGCGTTGTTAAGTTCGCTTCGGGTCACCGTCGGAGACATTGGCGTCACCCCCGTCCGCCGGCGGCGCGATGACTTCCGCCAGCCACACGAAGAGATGGCCGAGCAGCAGGAACGGTCGGCTGGCCATACTCCTGATCAGATCCAGCAACGATCGACTCAAGGCGGGCGAGACGGGTTTTAAGATCGGTGATTTCACGCCACACAGCTCCTTTGTTCTTCTTGCTGATGGCATCAGCGATCTGCGCAATTTCGCTCGCCTCGACCCGACGGGCTTTGCCGTACCAAATGTCGAACGCGCGCGTGAAAGTGAGGCCGGCGAGTGGCGCGACGCGAGTGATCGCATCCTTCACGAGCTCACCCGGCCGCCACGGCTGCGAGAGATCTTTCAGCATCGCCGTTGCGTCAGTCACGAGCACCTCCCATGCGAATTGGGAGGGTTCGAAAAGATTGGGAGAAGCCTCCCAAGGCCCTCCCAATTCGCTTGGGAGCCCCCTTTTCGATTGGGAGTGCCCTCCCAAGGGTTACGGCGCACAAATTCAGCATGAACTTCTCCTTCAGATTTCAGGTGGTTGGGATGGACGTGGTGGAAACGGAATTCGAGATGATCTCGCTCGCAGCAGCGACAGCGAACGTCGTGACGTTCTTGATGCTGACCCGCGCAGAAAGACCGGCGACGCCAAATGACGCCGCCGGCAAGTCACGGGAGGAAATGCCCAAGGAGGGCTGGCGCGCCGAGCTCGAATGCTCGACGACTGAATTGGAAGCGAGGCGCGAACTATCGTTCCGCGAGGATCGGCCCAACAACCGATCGCTGGGTGCCTTGCGAGCAGTACCAGACGCCTCTGGGGTATTAGTTGTGGCGACCGCCATTGGGGGAACAGCAGTCGCCACGCGCACGTCGGCCTTGGGGGGCACCGAAGTGCGATCTGAAACTTGGATGTCGATCTCTGTCATCCAAGCCTCCGCTTCAGGAGCGGGCCGATGACGAGCGATAAGGCGATGGAAACGAGTGTCCACATCGCGAAGATTTTGAGAGCGACGATGGCAGCGCTCATGCGGCACCCGCTTGTTCGGGCGAACGAGCGGCGACATTCGCTGCAAGCATCTCGGCTGCAGTCGCGGCGGCCAATGGCATGACCGTAGGCCAGTGGCGATCGGGAATGCCGATCTTAGGCCATTTGTAAACAGCCTCGACCGACACGGTGCCGGCCGACGCGGTCGCTATTGCAAGCGGTCCGCCAGCGTCTTTTATGATCGTGGAAACAGTTCGCATGCATCTGGATATACTGGAATTAAATTCCAGAAACAAGACCTACGAATTCCATACCGAAAATAATTCCAGTTCCTATTGTGCGCCGATGCAATGGAACGACCGTTTAATCAAGCTTCTCAATGACAAGGGCTGGTCGGTCCCTGACCTTGCTCGATCGATAGGTACCCCTGACGAGATACCATCGCTCACCGAGCGACTGTACAAATACGCCAAACCATCGTCCGAAGGCGGCAAGCCAGTCCCGAGCCCGCGCGGCAATATGATGGCGAAGATCGCCGCCGCTTTAGGCGAGACCGAGGAGTACCTTCGTTTCGGCGCGCGGACGGATTCTGCCGCTTCTGTTGTGAAAGAAGCGATCCTCGGGCCCGATGTCTCAGAAATGCGCCGCGGCCCCCGCGACGTGCCAGTGCTAGGCATAACTGTCGGCGGCGACACCGACGACGGCGACGATCGAGATCCTGATTTCTGGCTCAATGGCGAAGTGGTGAACTATGTCGTGCGCCCGGCCGGTCTTTCTCACGTCAAGGATCTGTTCTCCGTCTACGTCCAAGGAGAGTCGATGTGGCCGCGGTACGAAGAAAATGACCTCGTGTTCTTGACAAAGGCCGCCCCGGCGATCGGTGACGATGTCGTCATTGAGCTGCACAAGACGTCCGAAGGCGGAGATCATGCCACCTTCGTAAAGCGCCTTGTACGCCGTCGCGGCTCATATCTCACGGTGCGACAGTACAACCCGGACAAGGAGATCGACTTCTCCATGAAGGAAATCAAAAACCTGTTCCGGGTGATACCCACGAAGGAATGGGTCGGCTGATTAGCCGAACTCAGCCGGCGTTTCACCATACTTCGCTACCACAACAGGCGACTCGAACTCGCCGAACTCGGGCTCGCCGGTTACTGAAAACACCACCACGCCAACCGAATGCTCGGCGGCCTTCTCGCCGCGCACCTTCGCCTGCTCTGGCGTTTTACAAAGCTCAGGCTGCGCGCCGATTAGCATGCGCCCCTTCTTGCGGAATTTTTGCACGAAATGTTGGGTCTCTGACATCGCTACACTCCACTGTTAATTCACGAGCCTCACCGCCTTGCTGGCGGCATTCTGGACAGTAGAGGCGACGCCAATTTGTATCGGCAGGCAGTTGAAGACGGCCAAAACGACCGCAATCGCGACAGGAAATCGAAACCGAGACAATCATACGCCACCCTAATGTTCTTCTTTCGTTCTATAAAAGCGGAGGCGCCGAGGGTTGTCGAGTCTGATTCGCGCGACCTGAACGATTCTTTTCGCTAGGTTGCTCTGGCCACCGCTGCGGACGATCATCTGGCTTCCACTCGGGGGAGTATGGGATGGTTTTCACAGCGCTGGACATCGTCGAATAATGACGATCAAAATCCGGGGTGACCGCGCACCGCCGCCCGCAGAGAAACATTGGCGAAAGATCAATGAGGGCATGTCGATCGAAGTAGCTGGGCTACGGTACCGCAGGGACGAAGTTGCGGTGTTCATCGAAGGGGCGGCTCACGCAGGGATCGGCAGGTTCGGTGTCGAAGCTCGCCGCGAGCCGAATAACCCGCACAGCGCCAATGGCACTGCGACGGCCGTTGACGGTTGGTGGCGTCTCGGATCGTTGCCGTTGAGCACGAACCGGAAGCATTTGGGCTATCTGCCGCAATGGGCGTCGCACGAATGTATCCTTGGGAAAGCGCCGGAGCCCGCGATTTTCCTAGAGCTTTACAGCGCGTATCTTGGGTTCGACGGCTTCGTTGATGTCGACATCATCGTCCATGTCGAAATGTCTGAGAGCGAGGCTCGCGAGATTAAAGCGGAAGCGGCGGCTGATGAGTTGCGGCGGCGCTCACTCCCTGGACTCAAGATACTGGCCCGAATGGCAGCGATGTCTGGCCGGCCGGAAAACCCCGGCGAAATGGCGGTCATGCGGGGCTATGTGGAGGCAAGAGCGCGCGACTTGGGACTGGACGTAAGGGCTGGCGACATAAACAGGATAGTTGAAGCCGCCACCGGCCTGGCGCC
Organism: Tardiphaga sp.; assembly: GCF_044340795.1. Classification (GTDB taxonomy): domain Bacteria; phylum Pseudomonadota; class Alphaproteobacteria; order Rhizobiales; family Xanthobacteraceae; genus Tardiphaga. The sequence goes on along the minus strand of NZ_JBIISY010000171.1, from coordinate 7,645 downwards.
ATCTGATCAGGCCGTGATGACCAGCGTCAGGAATATGGCAACCGACGACGCCGCGCTTGAGGCGATGTTCAGGGCCGGAATCGCGATGGGCCGCGTTGATGGCGTGGAAAGTCCTGAGGAGATCAAGTTTCTCAGCAGAGTTTTGGCCACTGCGCGCCGCCGCCGTGCGAAAGCGACCTGACTGCTCTTGCCCTCCCCTTCTAGTTGCGGTTGGATAGTTGAGTTGAGTTACCTTGGGGGAAGCATTGTCTGATCACGAACTGACTCGGAAAGAGAAAATTGAAACAGCGGCCGAGAAGCTAGCCGCCGATAAAGACGCTGACGTAATCATTTTCAACTTCGGCATCGAGCCGGGGTTTGACATGTTTTTCTTGGAGTTCTTGCGGAAGCGGGAGACTAAACGGAAGAACGCCGTCCTCCTACTTACCACTGAAGGCGGTGACGCAGATGCCGCATATCGCATTGGCCGCTATCTGCAGGACAATTACGAGACGCTCACCATCGTTGTCTGCGGATGGTGCAAAAGCGCTGGCACCTTGATCTGCGCAGCTGCCAACGAGCTGATTATCGCCGACGCTGGCGAGCTTGGACCTCTGGATGTTCAGATCGCAAAAGCGGATGAACTTGGAGAAAGAAGCTCGGGCCTAGCCGTTGAAGCCGCGTTCGAGAAACTGCAGCAAGAATCGTTTAAGCTGTTTATACGGCACTTGACTGACATCAAGGACGAGACCGAAGGGCGCATCACATTCAGAACGGCCGCCGACATCGCTGCTCAAATGGTCACAGGCGTGATGTCCGACATTTTCGCGAAGATAGACCCACTAGCAGTGGGTGAGGACTACCGTTCGAACCTGGTTGCGGAAGAATATGCCACCCGCCTCAATATCAGGCCCCGGAATCTTCAAGACACCCGATCGCCATCGGGTCTCCATATGCTTTTACGCGGTTACCCCTCTCATCGGTTTGTTATCGACCGAAAAGAGGCTTCAAACCTCTTTAAGCGTGTTTCGCCTCCGACTGGAACGATTGCAGAATTTGTGGCATTACTCAGCAGAGATGCGGTCGTGCCTCGGAGTAGCTCTCGGAGCCAACCCCCAATCTTGGAATTCTTGAACGATGCCATTGAAAAGCCAGCAAAAAACGTCCCGAAACCGAAAAGCGCAAAAGGCGCGGCCTCGGAAGCCCTTAGTCGGCGTCGGCGTTCCGGCCGCAGCAATGGAGCAGGAACCTCGGACCTACCAGGAAGTGTTCCGCCGATCGTTGACGAGGAACTTCGAGACCAACCAGCGGCCTGATCAGATCCGCCGCCACCGACTGGCCGAAGCAATAGCCGAATGAAGAAAGCCCGCCCTCACCGGCGGGCTTTTTGCTGTGTGAGGCACGCGCGCGCGGCAAGGCGAAAAGGGGCCGCGCTATCGGTCGACGCGCGGCCCAAGTCTTGGGAGGAAAAATGCTCCTCAGAGCATTGCTGCAAAGCAGCATACATGTGACGTGCAGCGCGGCGAAACGTTCCGTTCGGACAACTCCGATGATCCGCCAGATCGCAAAAAGCCGCCCTGTCTCGCCAAAGCAGGGCGGCTTTTCGATGCAGCGCCAATACTCATCCGAATTCGGCGAGCACGCAGGAAAGGTAACCGAGGGAGGTTAACGTTCACTCACCGAACTTGATAAAGCGAAATCGCTGCGGTATCAGGAAACCATGCCGTTCCAAACCTCACCGTCTTGCCCTCATTGTAATGCCGCGATGAACGTTATGTATTCAAAGCCCATCAAGGATGGTTGGCGAGCGGACGTGTTTGAGTGCCCGAAATGCTGGTTCGTTCATACTGAGATTGAGCAGGAAACCAAGCCCCTGCCCGGCGCTTAGTCGGATCACCGCTCAGATCAAATCCCTTGCCACATCTCCAAAGTGAGCCATGACATTCCGTGGCTTAAATTCGTCGGCACCGGAGTCTGGCGAGCGCTCCACGACGACCGCGCCGCAGCCTCAGCCAGCCCTCAGCGCGCCGCAAGGCGATTGCCTTGGACGGCGGCTCTTGGCGCCGCAGGCGCTTAACCATGCCCAGGCCGTTCGCCTCGAAACCATGCACGATATACACCGGCTGCACGGAGCACTCCTCCCCGCCGCCCATGCGGCTGAGGGAGGATAGCCTATCTGGAATTATTTTCCACTATCCAGTTGACATATTCCGGCACTGGAATTATTTTCCAGATCGGGATTGAGGCTTCTCTCTCCCATCAGATCGGGAGAGCGACATGGCGACCCTGCCAGTTTCAAGCGACACCGCGTTTCAGTTTGAAGGCCGGAATGTCTGCCTGATCGATTTCGACGGCGAGACTTGGTTCTTCGCATCCGACATCGCACGTGAACTCGGCTACGAGCATGTGCCACACCTGATGCGCATCCTCGAAGAGGACGAAAAGGGTGTCCACATCACGGACACCCCCGGCGGACGCCAGAGCGTCAGCATCATTTCCGAGCCCGGCGTCTATCACGCCATCATGCAGCGCCGTGCCAACAAGGCGCACAACGAGACGCTGACGGCGCGGATCGCCCGGTTTCAGCGGTTCGTGACCCACGACGTGCTCCCAAGCATCCGAAAGACCGGCGCCTATAGCGTTGCGCCGCCGACCGCGCCTGCCCTCCCCAAGTCCTACGCCGAAGCGCTGCGCGAGCTCGCAGCCACAGTTGAGACGGTGGAGCGCCAGCAGGCCGAGATCGTCACCATGGCGCCGAAGGCCGACTTCCACGACGCCGTGGCCGAGGCCGTCAACAGCCAGACCATGGAAGCCGCAGCCAAGGTGCTCGGCATCGGCCGCAACAATCTGTTCAAGTTCCTGCGCAACCACAAGATCCTGCAGCAGAACAACCGGCCGTATCAGACCTATCTCGATCTCGGCCACTTCAGCGTGGTCGAGCGCGTCTGGCGCGACCGCGAAGACCAGGCGCACACCGACACGACAACGCTCGTCACCGGCAAGGGCCTGATCTTCCTCCGCAAGAAGCTCGCCGAGAAGCAGATCGTCAACGCGTCAACCTCCGTCCCTGCGCTCCCCGCAGCGGCTACGGCTCATTGAGGGGATCAGAATGTCATTGCGCCTCACCAACGATATCCGCGAGCAGATTTCCATCGCCGTGCTGCGCCATCGCTTCTCGGCCGAGGTCGGCGCGCTGATGCAGCAGCGCGCGGCGTTTGCCGACGACATTTACAATGACGTGTACCGCAAAGCCGATCGCGAGAAGATCGACGCGTTGCCTGACGGCTGGCTCCCAAAAAGCGTGAGCGTCTCCGCCCAGTTCGGCGAAACCGGGCGCGGCTATCATCAGATCGAGTTTACCGGCCGATTTTCCGGCATGCTGAACAAGCTAAAGCCGGAAGGACAGAAGTCGCTCAATGACATGGCCCGACGTGTGCTGGTCAAACATCAGCACAGCTGCTGGAAGGTCTACGAGGCCAGTCACAAGCTCGCCATCCGTCACGACAAGCTGCGCGACGCGGTTTCCGATCTCGAAAGTCGCGTGCGTGTCTGCGAAAAACAGGTCGAACAGGCCCTGAATTCGGTCACCACAGCGGCCGCGCTGGTCAAAGCCTGGCCGGAGGTCGCGCCGTTCGTTGCCGCCATCATCCCGGAAGAACGCAAGGCGGTCGCGCTGCCGGTCGCCGCGCTGAACGAAGCGCTCAAGCTGCCAGTCAAGAAGGCTGCATAACATGAAGCGCCCCTTCAAGCTCACAGACGACGACAACGCGCACGTCAGCAAATTGGCGCCATCGTCACAAGCGCTGCTCATCGCGGCCGAAACCGACATTGGCGGCAGCTACGCCCAACTCTCCGCGTTTTTCAATATACCGCTCGGCACTGTCAAAAGCCGCATCAACCGCGCGCGCAACAAGATCGAAGCGCTGCGCGAGATTGCTGAGGCTGCGTGATGGCCGAGCCCCGCTACAGCGACGAACGCCAGCAGCTCCTGGAGCGCCTCGCGCGCGGCCGGTGCCACGCGGTCATGCGTAAGACCGACGATTTCCGCAGCGTTTGCTGGCGCCCCTGCGTCGCAGATGAGGTCGTCGGTGACGAGAAGTTCGCCACCAAACCCGAGGCCGTGGCTGCGGCCAAGCAATTCCGAGAGCAGTGCCGGCAGCAGCTGGCCGAAACGAACGGGAGCGTCTGACGTGAGCAAGACCAAGCGTTTCCTCGTCCCCGAGTTCGAAACTCCGGTCTATCCGGACCAAGAAGAGGACGAGCGCGAAGAACAGCGCGAGGCGTCGACACTGCTTTCGTTCGTCGTCATTAGCCTGTTCATCGGCATCGCTTGCGGCTGGGCCGGCATTCTCAGCGGGAGGATCTGATGGGCCTGAACCTGCGCGCTCTCTATGACATGAACGACGCCGAGCGCGCAGCGTTTCACAAGCGCCTGGACGACGGCTTCGCTGAACACCTTGCGGAGGAAAAAGCCGCTTTGGCGCGTCAGACCAAGCGCCGCGGATCGAAGCGCGAGCGATCAAAGCGCGGCGATGAACTGATCTGCATGCCGATGGTGCTGCACAATCGGAATCGCGGTGGCGTGGAAGTTTCGACCGACGGCAATGAATCGAAGATCGTCTTTCTTCCATTCCGAGCCGGCGTTGATGTCTACCACCCTCCGGGCGGCAAGTGGGCAGCGATCACAATGCCGAAGTGGCTCCGCAAGAACCGCAAGCTGCTTTCGCCTGAGCTTCGTTCGTCGCTGCCGCCCGTCCCGCCTGGCCCGGCTGCGAACCATCCCGATTACGAAGCCTTCCGCCGCACCGAGGAAGGCGAACGAGCCGCGATCAATGAGCACGTCCGCTGGCAGAGCGAAAAGCTGGCACCTGTGAAGAGCTTCACACGCAAATCTTACGGCGGGAGCACCTGGTAACATGAGCAACGTAATCTCGCTCGCCCTTCACGCTGATGCATCGCGGCGCGCCGCCGACGGCTATGATGACGCCTGGAACGCCTATTTCAGGTCGGTCTATCGCGCCTTCGATCGCGAGACCGCAATGCGGATGGCTGACTCTCACATCCAGCATATGAAGCGCCGGGATGACGCGATCCTCGCTGCTGTTGCGGCAGAAATGGCGGAGCCGGAGCATGCTTGAGCAGTGGCACATCGCGGTCGCTTCCGTTGCCGCCTTCATTCTCATCGCGATCGGCTACGGCCTTCGCTGCTGGGAGCAGAAGGATTACAAGCGCGACGAGACCGAAAACCAGGTCGGAGACGTGCTGTGAAAGTCTTCGCCCCAGCAATCGGATCGCACTCCCGCGGCGACGGCACCATGCACAGCATGCGCCGCGTCGTCTGCGGTTTCGACCAGGAGACATTCCAGGTCATCCGCGACCGCGCCGTGAAAGAGAACACCAGCTTCGCCGAGCAGGTCCGGCTCCTGGTGGAATGGGGGCTCGAAGCGAAATGAGAAAGCTACGTCAACGCGATCCCAGGCAGGAAGACGCCAAGCACCTGGCTTTCGTGCGCACGCAGCCGTGCTGTGTCTGCGGGTCTCGCCGTAACGTCGAGGCCGCGCACCTGCGTATGGCCTGCCCGGCGATCGGCAAGGAATCGACCGGCATGCAGCAGAAGCCGCACGACATGTGGACCACGCCGCTTTGCAACTATCACCACCTGAGCGGGCCTATCGCTCAGCACAAAGTCGGCGAGAGCAGTTCTGGATTGACCGGGGGCTCAACCCGTTCGCGATCGCTATGGATCTGTGGGACCGGTCCGGCGGCGCGGCCCGCGCCAAGGCTGGCCGCCCTGCTCTCAGGCTTCGGCCGGTGAAGGCGCGCAAGCCGCGGGAGAAGCGCGCGAAGATTATCACCCGCAAGACCAATTGGCCGAGCAGATCATTCGCTCGCCCGGCCGCCGCGCAGTGAAGGAGTAGGCATGGCCAGACCCATGAGATCCATTGACCCAGTCGACTACCTAGACGAGCCGTCCGTGCTCGCGCGTTGGCCAATGCTCACTGCCAAGGAGCTGAAAAAGGCGAGAAAACTCAAGACAATCGAGTTTTACGCCTTCCGCTCCGGCCCCTGCTACACTGCCGAGCAGGTCCAGTCTTACATCGATCAAACCTATCTCAGAAAAGGCGAGCTATGCGAAGCGCCCGAAGATCGGCCCCAGCCGCTGGTCCCGTCGCCCCAGAGAGTTCAGCCGATGAGCCATTCGAGCTCAACGGGCTCTACCTCGATCGCCCCTACCCCACACGCGGCGGTGTTGTCTATGCCTGCCGGTATGACGCCGGAGCTGGCTGCGTCCGCCGTCGAACTCTTAAGACAACGGACTGGGAAGACGCCAAGGTCCGGCTCGCGGCGCTCGTCCTCTCCGCCCCCGCGGCAGCCAGCGGCGCTATCCCTGGTCCCCACGAGGTGATGGCCGAGGCTGCGCTCAACAACTATCTCGACGGCCACGCGACGACGATCCGGTCGGAATCTGACGCGACCCGCGCTGTCACCCTCGCGAAGCAGTATCTCGCCGACAAGGCGAAGAACCCGATGGCGCCGGTTTCATTCTGGACGCCGTCGCGCCAGCTCGAGTTCGCGAAGTGGCTGCGGGACTCGTTCGGTCATTCACCGGCGTCGATCGAGCGCCGGCTGGACGTCGTGTGTGCTGCCTTCCGTGAGATGACCGAGGTGAAGCTGCGCACCGACCCGTTCGGCCAGACGGTCGAGACCGCGCTGATGACGCACGCCCCGAAGTTCGTCTACAAGCGCGCGCGGCTGGCGAAGGAATTGAAGATCGCGCCGTCCAAGCCGCGCCACACGACGCTGTTGATCGAGGACATCGCCAAAGCTCTGGACGCAATGAAGCTAGAGCACCTGTTCCGCTTTGCGATCATCGGGCTGAACACCTGGGCGCGGCCGGAGGCCATCTCGGACTTCGACCCGAAGACGCAGCGCGTCGGCGGGCTGATCTATCTGAACCCGCCCGACCGGGTCGAAACGAACAAGCGCCGGCCGGACATCCCGGAGACGCGCTGCCTGGCAGCCTGGCTTGACCAATGGGGGACAGACGAGCCGTTGCTCGTCTTCCAGGGCGAGCGCGTGGCGAGCGTCAAGAAGGCTTTCCGGACGCTCTCCAAGTCGCTGGGCTTCAAGCTGAACCCAGGCTCGTTCCGCCACTTCATGAGCACCCGTGTCCGCGGCCTCTGCCGGCACGTCTCGCGCGAACAGCGCTCGATCTGGATGGGCCATGTCGTCAAGGAAGGCTCGCGCACGACTGACAACTATGAGGCCTTCGATCCCGAATACCTGCGCGATGTCGCGCTCGCCACCGACTATGTGATGGAGCAGATCCAGGCGAAGTGCAGCCGCCAGATTCTGCTCACCAAGACCCGGTTGACGAAGCGTGAGATCGCTCACCTGGGCGCTCGGGCGGGAGGCGAAGCCAAATGACCCGACCTCTTTTCGTCAATAGCTCGTCAACAGTAAATCCGCTTCCGTTCTGGTGTCGTTCCTGCACCGTTCTGGATATCAATCGATCGAAAAACGCTGTTTTTACAGGGGAAATGATGCCAGTTCGCTCGTTTACACCGAGAGGGTCTGCGGTTCGAATCCGTAGCCGCCCACCATTTCCCCGACATCGTTGCCGACACGCCGCAGCTTCTAGCGCTGCAGGCCGATTGTCGCCGGT
>NZ_JBIISY010000405.1:0-3404 GCF_044340795.1 Tardiphaga sp. | reverse complement strand
CTTCTCCCGTATCATCGTGAGCAACCGGGGCTGGTCTTGCACGATCTGCACACCTTTCTGCTGCCCATGAGACCAAGCGATCGACGGCGCGAAGGGATTTCTTGTGATACGGCCTGTTGAGAGTGTTTTTGTCTACGTCGGCGCGACGAAGTACCTCACGCCTAGATAGTTTGAACTGCTTCGGCCCATCACCTCGATCGACAATGTAGCGGCAGCGCCCTGTCAATGCGTCCGCCGTCCCTCTAATTTCGCGCCGAATCTGGACGATCGTCGCGGAGAGCTTCCGCCTAATTTTCTCGCGTTGCGCCGCCGCATTGGCCTGCTGCAAAGACAGTTCTGGTTCGCTCATGCGGCTTTGCTGATCAGGGCAAGGAAGCGATCATCATTGCGATAGTGATCCTTGATTTCAGGAAAAATTTCAACTTGATCGAGGATCTGAGCAGCGAAGAATTTCCGCGGCAAATCGAGTTTGTCCACGATGGCCTCGTGGTAGTGGTCGAACAGGTCCTCAATAGTCTCGTAGACCTCGTCGATCCGGAGCGACAGGTCCAAGCGAAAGCGGCACTTGGATTGGCATGCTGCGGGATCGATCTGGCGACCGCCAACTGCGCAAAGACCCGTCTGCTCCAATGCTCGAATGCAAACAACGCCAGGATAGATAATCTTAATGTCCATTGCGCCATCCAGCAGCTTCGCGGTCACGAACTGCATGAGGGTAACGCGTTGGGCCCGTTCGTTGAAAGGGATGTTCAGCTCGTCAAAGAAGCGGTCTCGTTGGGACCGGAGGGTGGCCGATGCAGGTCCGGCACTCCGGTCGAGATCCTCGACAATGTTGAGGGCGACTTCGACTCGACGCTCGCCGAGCATTTCACGCAAGTCCGCGAGAATACCCGGGTCCGCCAACAGATAGCGCATGGTCGTCATAATGTCGGAGTGACCGAACATTTCCATGACCAGCATAGGAGCGCCGGTGAGAGCCAGCAAGGCGAGTCGGGCTATCGTTTTTCGGTACCGATGCGGATGTGCTGTACCATCGTTAAGGTGGGCTAGGCCGTGTCGCTCTGCGAACTGGGTACAACGATAGTGGGGGCTGATGCGGGCCACGCCAGCACTCGTTCCGCTCATGCTCCACCAGAAACCGTCGCTGTCACGCGGCCCTAGCACTTCCGCCAATTTTGCCTGAGTTTTGAGCCAGCCGACGACCTGCGCGGGTATAGGCCAATTCCGTTTATCGCCGAGGGAGGTCCGAGACGGTTTCATCGTCCGGCCTTCGACGATGCCAAACTCGTCCACCGTGCCAGCTTCCCTTAAAACGACCGAGCGCTTGAGCGAAAGGACTTCGCTCTTCCGTCCTCCGGACAGCAATAGAAGAATGTGTAAAATTGAGTCAACGTGCCGGCTGATCAGACGTTCAAGCTCGTCCCATTTTGTCGGCGGGAACACTAGACAATCGCAAGTAAATGGTATTTCAGTGAGCGGCGACCCATCAGATTTAGTCCATTTGAAGTCCGCGAGCTTCTGTTTCCACGCCTCGGTGCGCGCTAATCGTACAGTCTGGGGTTTCGGCGCACCTTTTCGTCCGCGAGGAAACCATTCTGCGCGATTTTCTTCCATATCTGGATGATTTTCGAAAATGGTGGCGAGATTGGGACCGATTTCATTCAGGTAGAAGTAGCACCGACGACCCATTTCCGTGACGTATCTGTCAGATAAAGGGAGGTATGTTACATCACTGGGAGGAGCTTCGATTTCATTGGAGTAATTCTCGTGATCATCGAAGGCATCAGAAATATCATCGGCGATAAAGGCGTCGCCTCCACTATTGCCTGCCGATGGAAGAGACTGTCCAGGGTAGTCAGCAATGAAGCCTCGGCGCCCATATTCAGCGAGCCCTTGCAGGTGCGTCAATAGTCTAGTGGTATGCTTTTTACGCCCCTTCGACGCTGCATCGAGCAATTCATCCCAATCAGTGGCGCTGAGTGACGCAAAAGAAAACTTTCCACGAGCAATCATATCGCCAGCAAACTCGTTCAGAACGCTCTGTCTCGCTTTCAGTCCAGGCAAGCGAATAGGGTTCTTGATCGGCGCCACCATCGATAGCACAAGAAAGCGCTTGATCGTGTTTAGCAGTCCATCGCCTCCCAGCGCTCTCAGGTCGCAGGGTAGGCGATGACAAATGCTGCGTTGGGATGGTTGAAGATGTGGCATCAATTCTTCTGGCCACAGCCAATCATCGTCGCTCATTTTGCTGCCGGGGTGTGTAGCAGTCGGTAGGGTGATGATTGCGTTTTCTGGGATAGCCAGATTTGCGTCCGATAGTCTATCGAGCGCTAATGCCTCCTCCTGAAGGAATACCTCATGGCAATAGTCCAGAAAGAGGTCGATCTTCATGCTACGATCCCTCGATTAGCTAGCCTTCGGGCGCCTACGGAGGCGGTGCCAAACATTGGCCGAGGCGGGCGCGCCTTTACTGCCTTGATGGCATCAGCTTGCACCTTGGGCGCGTACTGCCTGAAAATTTCTTCGGCTGCCTCGAGCCGCTCCCCATAGTCGCTTTCAGTCCATGCAATGATATCAATCGAGGATTTGAGCTGCTCAAGCCGGGATATTTCTCGCGCCACATAGATTGCTGTATCAAATGTGGGGTAAGCCCGACTGCACCCATCATAGCAATTCTGCACAGTGCACATCTCTCCGTGTCGGTGGGATGGGTCGATATGGGCATCCGGCTTTGTTGGATCCGAGCACTGCATGCCTTGGGCGGATATGGAGGTGCCTGACGCCAGTGTGCCACCCTCTTCCTCCGTTAGGCGGCCGCTGGAAACCAAGCTTCGGATGATATCGGGAGCAGTCGACTGACCAGTCTGGAATTGCCGCAATAGTGCTCCGCCCAGATCGAGCCAGTCACGACGATGCCTAGACCGTCGCTTTTGATTGGCGATATAGGTGATCAAGGAGGCGAAATCGCTGTGGCCTAGCGCGATCTTCGTCAGGATGAGATTGGCCCCGGACTTCTCGTACGCGAAGATTGCCCAAGCCCGGCGGGTCATACCCTGACTTAGCTTTACCGGATCCCCGTTTGAGCGCTTGACGCCGGATGTGGCGAGAGCTGCGTTGAGAGTGGGCCAGTCGATTGCCAGTTCGGCGATCGAGCCATCATCTTGGACCACGAGCCAGGCCCTGTTCTGAAGGTCACGAAGCCGAGGCAGAGTTTGGCGAAGGGCCATGCGCTCCTGGGCGCTAAGTCCGCTAGACTTGTCCCGAATGGTCGCTTCGATAACGTGAATGCGCTTTCCGAGTGCACAGCGACATCGCAGTTGAAGGGTCAGCGACATCGTAGATGACGTGTGGGGGGAAGCGGAGGCCGGGCGTAGCCCGGACGTAGCTTCCCCCCACACGGGCGC
>NZ_JBIISY010000404.1:0-3421 GCF_044340795.1 Tardiphaga sp. | reverse complement strand
GCTATCAAACTGATGACGGCACGGGACGACGAGTGACGCGTGAAATTTCCGGCGAGCGGGAGGCGTGCATTAGCTTGATGAGAAAGATATGTGCTTGACCTTCTGCCGGGAGCGTCGCACACCTTTGTAACCAAGCTCGTTCGGATCGCGTATGCCACGTTCCAAATCGGTGCCGTCTGCCTCCGGGACGTCGCACCGACCGAAATCGAAACTCGCCGCACCGCCGCTGACGACATCGCTGAACGCGCTGTTGGTGGACGGCTCGGATCACGTGTTTCGTCAGCTGGTGCACACGCTGCTTGCATTTGTTGCCCGGCACGACACCGTTCGCGAGGGGCATGCCGCGGCGGCCGGCCTGTCCGCCATCGAATATACGGTGCTGGTCTCGGCACGATTGCTCGGCGCAGAAGGGCAGGTGAGCGTGCGTGAGCTTGCCGCGAATCTGCATCTCAGCGGTGCGTTCGTCACCACGGTGTCCAACAAGCTGCAGCAGATGGGCTTGCTCGACAAGCTTACCGATCCGGAGGACCGGCGGCGGCTGCGTCTCGTGGTGACCGCGCAGGGCCATGACTTGCTGACGCGCCTCGCGCCGATCCAGCGTCAGGTCAATGACGTCCAGTTCGATTGCCTTGGTGCCGGTGAACTCGCGCGGCTGCTCACCAGTGTGGAAAAACTCGTGGAATCCAGCGACAGCGCCATCGCGTTGCAGAAGTATCTGCAGCCGCGCTAGGGCCGGAGACGATTCCATTCGGTCTGCCCCACGCTGGTCCATCCCGCGCATGTTCAGGTAGTTCTCTTTTTGTTCTTTACTTGAGGTTGTGTCGGGGCTAGGCTGGTCTGGTCCTGCTCCACCCGAGAGGGGCAATCGCCATCGTCACGATTGCGGAGCGGGATGCGGTGGACGCCGAAACTGCGGCGTCACGCGGGACATCGGGACTTCCGCCATCCGGCGGGAGATGCCGCCAGGCAGGACACCACTGCGGACGCGGCATTCTCCGGTCGGACGAAGAGGACCTTGATGCCCCGCCTGACGGACGACCGCAGCGGCTGGCGGACGGCCCAAGTCGTGAGGCCCCCGGCGCATCGCCTTGCGCCATGAGGCAGCGTGAAAGCCCCAGTGAAATCCCGCTGCGGTGGGAGGACAGGGTGGTGGAAGCGTCGTCAGCCCTCTGAGTGGTGGATTGAACCCAAGGGTCGGTCACCAGGGGACCAGCGAAGCGAGCCGGGAGCACCACTGCGTGCGGAACGCCGGTTGTTTCCGGTTCTCCGAAAGTCCTGATGCTCCTTCATCGCGGAGTGCCGCGCATCGGCATCAGGCCCCAGGGTGCATCGGGCACCCGGCGTTCCGCGCGCCCTCTTCGAGGAGAGGGCGGAAGCAAGGCGCAAAACTCGGGCGCGGAAGCGTCGCGGGGACAGGGGCTGTTTGACATGTTGAGTGAAGTGACGCGCGGAAGATGTGCTCCCTCCCTCAAGCGTGGCGCAGCCACGCGCAGTGGGGAGGGCCGGGGTGGGGGGCTTCCCCACACTCCGTCCTCACGTGGGGATAGACCCCACCCGTCTCGAAGCTCGCTGAACGCTCGCTTCGATCCACCCTCCCCACGGCGCCGCTTCGCGGCTTGGGGAGGGAAAAGAGGAGCGCCTCACGCCACCTTGCTGCTCTTCCCGTCCTGGATCGCGCGCCAGATCCGTTCCGATGTCAGCGGCATGTCGAGATGCGTCACGCCATAGTCGCCCAGCGCATCCACCACTGCATTGACCACGGTGGCGAGACTTCCCGCGCAGCCGGCTTCGCCGCAGCCCTTGGTGCCGAGCGGGTTGGTCGTGGCGGGCGAGGGATGATCGCCGATCGCCATCGGCGGAATGTCGCCGGCGCGTGGCAAGGCGTAGTCCATGAAGGAGCCGGTGATCGGCTGGCCCGATGCATCGTAGCTCACCTTCTCCATCAGCGCCTGGCCGATGCCCTGCGCGACGCCGCCATGCAATTGGCCCGCAACGATCATCGGATTGACGATGGTGCCGAAGTCGTTCACGGCGCTGTAGCGGACGATGGCCAGCACGCCGGTGTCCGGATCGATCTCCACTTCCGCCACATGGCAGCCATTGGGGAAGGTGGAAGGCGGTCCCTCGCTGGCATGATCCACATCGAGCGTCTCCGGCGCGCCCTCGGGCAGCTTGCCGTCCCGCATCCGCTGCGACAGCTCCATGATGTCGATGGAGCGATCGGTGCCGGCGATGGTGAAGCGGCCATCGGCGAATTCGATATCGGCTTCCGATGCTTCCATCAGATGCGCAGCAGCAACCTTGCCCTTGGCAATGACCAGATCGGATGCCTCGACGATCGCCTGGCCCGATGCGGTGATCGAGCGCGAGCCGCCGGTGCCATTGCCGGTGCGCACGAGGTCGCTGTCATTCTGCTGCAGCCGGATCGCATCGAAGGGCACGCCGAGCCGCTCCGACAGCACCTGCGCGAACGGCGTCGCATGGCCCTGGCCGTAGTCCAGCGTGCCCGTCGTGATGGTCACCGTGCCATCGGGATCGAACGTCACCTTGCCGAGTTCGCCCGACGGCGGCGCGGTGACTTCGAGATAGGAGCCGACGGCGATACCGCGCAGCTTTCCCTGCTTGCGGGCCTCGCGCTTGCGCTTGGCGAAGCCGGCATGATCGGAGATCGCCAGCGCCTTATCGAACACGCCCTGGAAATCGCCGCTGTCATAGGTGACGCCCGATGCCGCCGCGAAAGGCAGCTGCGATGGCTTGATGAAATTGCGCTTGCGCAGCGTCAGCCGGTCGATGCCCATTTCGTCCGCCGCGCGGTCGATCAGGCGCTCCATGAAATAGTTCGCTTCGGGTCGACCTGCGCCGCGATAGGCGCCCATCAGCGTGGTGTTGGTGACCACGCATTTCACATCGACGCCGATGAGCGGCGTGCGATAGACGCTCGGCAGGTTCTTGCCGGTGTTGAGCGACAGCGGCAATGGCGAGACGCCGGTGATATAGGCGCCGAGATTGCCATAGCCCGAGACGCGCGCGGCGAGAAACTTGCCGTCCTTGTCGAGCGCCAGCTCCGCATGGATCTGTTGCGCGCGGCCGTGGCTGTCGGAGAGAAAGCTGGACGAGCGCTCGTCCACCCACTTCACCGGCTTGCCCAGTTCCTTCGCCGCGTGCAGCAGGCAGATATATTCGGGATAGCTCACATTCTTCATGCCGAAGGAGCCGCCGACATTGCCGGTGAGGATGCGCACCTTCTCGGCCGGCACGTTGAGATGTCGCGCCAGCGTCGCGCGATTGCCGGACACGCCCTGGGTCGGCACCTGCAGGATGTAGCGATCGCTCTTTTTGTCGAACGACGCCAGCGCGCAGCGCGGCTCCATCGACACGACGGCGACGCGGGTGTTCTCGATATCGAGTTTTGTCACATGCG
>NZ_JBIISY010000169.1:0-13427 GCF_044340795.1 Tardiphaga sp. | reverse complement strand
GCGATAAGCTGCTCCCTTCGGATCGATGACGATGGCAGGCCCGTTCCAGCCATTGTTGTCCGGAACGGCGAGGTTCGGGATCAACAAACCGGAAGTCTTGCCGGTGCGCGGCGGCGCGATGGTGACGATGTGGCTTTCGGTCGTGACCCGGATCGGCCGGTGCGTCACTGGATCGAGTCCAAGCTCGACACCGACACTCATCCGGCCGCGTTCCTTGCGGGTCGCCCACCGGGCGTTACCATATGTGCCACGCGGATCCCGACGCGGTCCGTAGTTCGGGACAAAGCAAGCTGCGAACGCAACGACTGGTCCCGCGAAGATGCATGCGAAGGCGATTAGGCCATAAGGACCCAAAGCTTTGGTGTGGCCGATCGCCATGTCGCGATAAGCGCGAAGGTTATCCAAGCCATAGCTCTGAACCATCGCGGAGAACCAAACCGAGGGAGCATGGATCGTATTGGGCCACAACGACGCGTCGAAGCCATGAACCATGAATTCGGCTACGGGGAAGCCGAGGACGAAAGAAATGATCGACAGCGGAACAGCAAGTTTCCAGAACATCTGAGTTACTCTGCGTTAGGTAGTACGAATTGCGCATAGGCTGCGGCCGACATGACGGCTTCGCCATGTCCATCTCTTTCCGACCAGAACCGGAGCCGGACGTCTCCCGTTGGGGTCCGGCCCATCACGAGAACCGCAGTACCGACTGGCACGGCGTAGACCTGCGAATGACCGCTCGGAAAGGCCCAGACAAATTCTAGCCTTCGATCGAAGTGCACCTTCGTGAGACCGGTGTTGCGGATAGCGGCGTAACCGATGACGACGATAGGAGCTGCGATCAAAGCGCAAATCACAAGACCTCGCCATCTGTAGCGGGCGTGACGAAGGATGGAGCTCAGCATCTGCCTAACCGAACGTGGGAAACGGATTCGGCGCCGTGGCAGCAAGTCCGCGATGCTGTGCTCTAGGGTCTTCCGGTCGTAAGGAAGCAGAGCTGGATCTTTTAACCCTGCCAGGCGCGCTTTTGCGTCTGGCAGGGCTTGCAGTTGAGCCAGCTTGGCGGCGCTTGCGCGGCGCACCGCGCGTTTGGAGGCGTCGGCGTCAGCCTTCGCCTGCCTAAATCGCGCGTGCAAGGTTGCGAGGCGCTGGCTCATGACGCGAGCCAAGTTGCCGCCGGGCGGACCGCTTCCATCACCGCGAGGCGGAAGCCCTTGAGGTCGTTGACCATGCGCCGCGCCTCGTTGAAGCCGTACTCCTTCTGAAAGTCGGCCGTCTTGAGTTGCGGGATGGCATATAGGCCGGTCGCCTGAAGGAAGCCGAGGGTGCGAGGTTCGAATTCGAACTTCGGCAACACCGTGATCGTGGCACCGTCCGCAACGCGCTTAAGCATCGCCTGGTCGATGTCGCCGCGCAGCTTGTTCTCGACCACGAAGCGTGCCTTTGCCCAACGCTTCGAAGAAGCCAACAGTTTGGCGCCATCGGTCAACGCGGAGGCATCAGCGGTCACCACGATCATGAGTGCCATCTCAAGACCAGTATCCGCGATGCTTTCAACAAACTCGTCGTCGAATGAGGCGAGCAAAGACGAAGCGGTGTTGGCACCAACGTCGATGATCGTCGGCAACTCTGCCGCGATCATGGCATTGATCGGCGCATCGAATTCGGCACGGGCGGCCTGGCCACCGGTGCGGTCGATGGATGCGCGGTCAGCCCGAACGGGGAAATGCGCCACCCGCTTCGTGGTGCCCTTGGCTCGGGCGTGATCGTACTCCAAGATCCGCGGTGAAGATTCGAGTTCGAGGATCGGCGCGTCGGGGACGGCTTCGGCAACCCCGCGGGTCAGCGTTGATTTACCGACACCGCCGGTTTCCTGTCCGACAAGCAAAATACGTGGCATTTGAGTTCCTCCTGAGACGCTGAGCAGACACGCGCAACCATTTGGCGGTCTGTCAGGCGAGGAGGAGCTTTACAGCTGGTGGGAATACCGGGTTGCAGTCCAATTGAAGATGGCCCGCGAGCGCCATCAACGTTTCCGAAGAAGATGGGCGTGCTTTGCCAGCTCGGTCTGGCGAATTTCATCTTCGCTAATAGTCGGATCGGGCACATGCACCCCGATGGGCCGAGCCATTTCCGGGCTCAGAGAAACCGACTTTTGCCCAGCCAGGTCGCCATTTCGCTGGCGCTGACGCGAACTATTGCCTTGATCTTGGGGCGGCCTTTTCTTGGCCATCTTCTCCGCCCGCGATCTGACATTATGCATCAAGGCGGTCAAACGCCTGCCGGTTATCGGCAGCCCAGCCCCTTGAGTCACTCCCTGCGCCGCAAGGGAACTTGCGAGATCAGCCCAAGTGACACCTTCAACATTGTGAAGGCGCTCCAGCTCGTCGAAGTTGTCCCGGATGACTTTGGTTGCTCCCGTCTTCACCTTCCTCGAAGGGGAGGCCATACGGGCCGCTTTCAGCCGTTTAGCATCCCCGCGTAGGCGTTTGAGATCGATGCGCATGCGATCCTTCATATTGGCGCTTGAATAAAGGCAACCGACGGAAGAAGTGAAAAACGTTGTATGAATAATTAATTAGTTCGGTAATGTCTAAATTTAGACGAAAAGAAGCTTGCCCGCCTGCTTGAGGTGAGACAAGTAGGCGCTCGAATAGCGCCGACACCTATGAGAGGCCATATCCCAACTGGCCCAATACGCTCAAGTTTGTTTGTGCCCCGTGCAAATTTTTGCCCGCATCACATCATGCCATTCAATTCATTGCGTTGAAGGTTGTCTGGCCCGATCACCAGGTTCCAATCGCCTGGTCAGGGTAATCCGACCGGCGACGTTGACGCCGCGCCGCCATGAGCGATTATTCCAGTACTCTCCCGAGAGCTTGCCCGGCACCGCGGGATCAATCACAATCCGTGCTGCGCCGTAGAAGCGCTCGTCGTCTGTCGGTGCTCGTTGTTCATTCTCCTGTTCGAATAAATAGACGAGCTCCTTGTCTCTCGTCTGCGTATCATTTAGCGGGACCGTCACGAGCGTGCGTGATGATTTGATGACGGCGTCTGGCGCCTTTGGGTGCATCCGGATGCAGATGTCGAACCATGATTGCTCGATAGTCGCCTTCAACTCCACACGCTGCGGATCGGGGGCAGACTGATCTAAATTGAAGGGGTCGAATCGCTCTGCATCCTTGCGTGATGCGTCAAGCATCTGTTTCACGACGGGCCAGTTGCTTTCGAGAACGACGTCATACGCTCCATTGAGGTCGGGAAAGACTTTCTTGGAAAGCCATCTCCCGACCGGTCCGGTCCTGTTCCAAACGAACTGCCAGACGGGGTTCGCGAGCCCGATCAAGAGGATCATATCGACCACTGCAACTACGACCCGCGCATTGACGGACATGCCAAAATGGCCCGCAATAAGAACGATGCTGACAGCCAGCCAGCCAGCTACACCAATGAGGATCTTCGGACCCAGCACCTGATACATTTTTTGCCTCCGCTACCGCAGAACGATCCCTAAGGCGCCGCGCTCGTACTCCGCCAATGCGACGTCGGGCGATCCGTCATCCCGAAGAGGCACATAAAAGCCGCGCCACCCTTGGGGGCTTGCCAAAAGGAAACACATGGGATGACCCATGTGCGCGGTGAGCTTCGCCCAGCTCGCGCGATCGATTGTCGAAGGCACCGGAGGCCCTGACGGGTGGGTATGCCATTCGCCCATAAAACCGATCTCCTGAGCTGAACGTTTCCACGAATTGTCGGCCGCCGCCTGATGCACGCGATCCTGGCGTACAAAACGCGTCATTGTTCGAACATCGGCGGGCGCAGGCACCGTGAGTGCGGTTATCTCCAGATGCGGCCCCCGAATGCTGCCGAGCAAAATGCCACCTGATTCCGGCTTCCCTTCGCAAGTCGCGACAGCCTTTTGCATCATTGCAACGACCGGATAATGAACAAGTACATAGCGATCAGCCGTGTGCGGTCGCGCAAGCAGGGCAGCTTTCAAGCGGCGCAGCATTCTTATCCTTCACCTCAAACGTCGCTTCATGATTGATCCGAATGGTGCGCAGACGCGGTGATGGTGCGCCTTTTGCCCAATCCAGACACATTTGCAGCGCGAGCCCAGCAGCCATGGCTGGCGCACCCACACCATACGCGAAATAAGAGCCTTCGCCACAGTTCGCCGGAGTCAGTGCCACCTGGTGATCGGGGTCAAGCAGGCGGAAGCGCTCGATGCCATGCGCCGTGCGCAGACAGCGAAAGCAGGCATGATCGGGACTATCGGCCAGCAATGCCTGTGCAGCAACGCCGCTGCCAACCAGCCAAACATGCAAGCTTGTGGGCGTACTCCCTCTCTCACGTCTTGCTTGTACAAAATCGGCATTGAGGACGTCCGAGACTGCCTGCTCCCCGGTGGCGTCGATGATGAGGTCGCAGTCCGCCAGCAACGCGGAATGCCGGAATGCGCTCTCGGCGATCGCCGCAACATCGCAGTCCGGATTAGTCCTTAAAAGTTCTTTGCGCGCCCCGACCGCCTTGTTCATCCCGATATACGGCATACCGAGCCAGTGCCGGCCGAGATTGCCAGGCTGAAGGGACTGCTCATCGAGAAGAAACAAGCGTCCGCCGGCCGTTCCTGCCCCCGATTGCGCGAGCAGCCGCGCAAGCCAGCCGCCGATTGTGCCTGCGCCCACCAGCGCGATCTGCTTGCCGCCAAGGTTCGGTTGGTCCGCCATGTTACGTTGATAGATAAAGGACGGATCGAGTGACGTGCCGATATATCTCTCCACTATGACGGCCTCCGCTTTTTTCTGCAGCAACTGCATCAAGAACTGCGGGCGTTGAATTGCCTTTGCCAGCGGTGCTGGAATAACGAGCTTTCCGCCAATGGTCCCGTTTGGCGCACGCAGAAAAAACAGGCCTGGCTTCGGCCAGGCTCTTGCGGCGCCTGTAAGAAGGGTCTTCGGCAATCCCTCGCCCACCGACGCCAGCCAGGGGAGCAGTTCTGACAGCACACCAGGTGCTCGCAACGTGCGTGTAAAGGTCAGTGTCTGATCTGTCGTCAGCAGCACAACTGGCATCTTGCCAGCTTCCGCTGCCTTGATTTCGGCATCGCCAACGTCAAATCTCTTCAACCGCTTGGAAGACTCGGAGACGACAATAAAATCTCCGCCATCGCGGTGAACGGTGAAAACGGAAGGCGATTTTACCACGGGCGGAAGATCGATGTAGACAGATGTGCCCTGCCAATGCTGGGGAAATTCCTGGGCCACGTCATCCTGCAGTTCGCCTCCCGCTATGCGATCAAGCGCTTCCTGTATCTTGTGCATGCACAACGCCACCGACCCCCGCGGATCATGCGGATCGAGCACAAGCTCTTCCTCGCGTGCGTAGCAGACGCGGTCATTGTCCTCGATGTGCGCTACGGCGTCCGGCAAATCGCGGAGACGATTGTTCAGATAGAGGCGTGGCAGGCTGCCAAGGTGCGGCGTTCTAAAATCAATAGCGACCGACACGTTGCGGCCGCGTACATCAAGAACGCCTTCATATCGGATGGACTTGAGGATCGACCGGTCGCGCGAAAACCGGCGCGCGGTCATCTCCTGATGAATCTGGCGCGCCGAATCCACAGACTATCCCGACGTGGTTCGCGGCACCTCGCGTGCCGGAAGCTTGGTCGGCTGATAAGACCTGACGGTGGCTTCAGTCGTTAGCGACACCAGCGCGACGGTCTGCGGAATGCGCGGTCCGAACGCCCGCGCCAACGTCGCAAGTGACTGCTCGGCAGTGTCCGAACCACGAACGGCTTCGCGAATTCGCTGATGCAGCTCGGCTCCCTTTTTCCTGAAGACAGCCCGATCCTCCGGCGACCAGTGGTCGTTGAGCGACAGATCCAGTACCGGGTTGCGAATATCGCCGTAAAAGTAGCGGTCGAGCCGTGAGGCGACTTCGAGTACGGCGAGGTCATCACGGTTGTCCGGTACGGTGCCGCGAAACTCGTCGAACGCGTCAACGACACATTTCATCAGAATGATCGAAGTCAGTCTGCATTCATCTACCCACACGAAATCGCGCCAGCCCTTGAAATAGCGGCTAACGCGTCTGACCTGGGGACCAAAGTCTGCCACGGCTTGCTTGAACCAATCTTCCAGCAAACGGGGGTCGGACTGAATCCACTTCCCCTCCCGCAGCGCCAACCGCAATTCGTCTTCATTCAATCGTTCGTAGACTGTATCGTCGAGTGCGGCCGAATCGAAGAACACCGAACTATCTGCCCTCTTGGCAACGGCCGCATCCTCGGCCAGCCGAGCGAATTCCTGATCAGGGATTGCGTACAGCGGCAGATCGATATGGGCGTGATCATCGAGAACAATCCGAACGCATTTTTTTGTCGTCGAATCAATCGACCACCTCCGTGCGCGGCACAGCGGAAGCAGTATGGTTTCGACCAGCTTGTAATATCCGGACGCCGCGATTACCGGATTGCCAGTTTCCGCAAGAAACGACACCGGCAGATAGACGCCATCATCATAGTCAATCTGCTGCGGCGGATGGGCCGGATCGTTAAGGGTGCGATACGCGGGACACGCGCTGCCCTGCATCCGGAATTTCGGACGCAGCTTTGGCTCAACCGCTCCTTTGCGGAAGGCAGTGGTCTCCATGACAACACGGCGGTCAGCGACACTCTGCCAGTCAGAGAAACCCGCCTTCAGCGTCTCGCGGATCTCGTCGCGAGCGGTTCGCAGTTTCTGCTCCCTTATTCCGGGAACTGTGAGTTGCGTCAGAAAGTCGGCTTTCGTGGCAGCTTCGGTGAACACCCGGTGAAGGTTAAACATGGCCAAGCGCTTCCCCTAAAAACCTAGCAATCAATTAGATGTGGTCGCCGCCTAAACAAGCACAAGGGATGCCGTGAACAAATCAGGCTCAAACATGCCGAACTTTTGAAGAACCATGCCCAGGCTACACTCGCAAAGGCGATGGCGGTATTATGGTATGGAAGCAATTCAGACTTTGCGTTGCGAGAGGCCTCAGGCGCACCAGACGTACCAGCAGAAGGCCACAAAGTTTACCATTTAAAGACCACTTAGCTTTTTGGCACACCTGTGCATCTGTGGATGACACCCACATGGCACGAGCTTTTTTGACGTCATAGCCTTTGGTCGTTGCGATCATCTGTCCGGCCTTTGCTTGCGGTCTTTTCTCACCGCATGGCCTTGATGGTTGTCCGCTGATCCGGCCCCAATCATCGTTGACGGACTCGAAGTCCGTGCACAGGTTCGGGGTGTCCTGATCCTCGGTTTGTCGACCGGATGCCATCACGTCGTCATTGCCCTTGCCAATCTCGGTATTCGTAAATCTTGGACGGTGTTGATGCGGTTGCGACTTTACTTCATTGCTAAGCTATCTTTCTCTACGCGATTCCGAACGGCCGTTCTCGGAAAGTGCCGCCGCGTTGCATGATGGCCCAGACGATACGGGCGAGCTTATTGGCGACAGCGACCGTGACCACCCGCGCCGGCCGACGGGTCAGTAGCGCGTTGACCCACCCAGCTAGTTCGGGTTTGTTGCGGACGTAGCGGACGACTGCGGTTGCACCGAGAACGAGCAGGCGCCGCAGATATGGCTCTCCTTTCTTGGAGATCCCTCCCAATGACATCTTGCCACCGCTGCCATTCTGCCGCGGGACCAATCCTATCCAGGCCGCAAAGTGACGCCCCGATTTGAAGGCGCTGGCGTTCGCGACGGTTGCCACCAACGCGGTCGCTGTGATGATCCCAACTCCAGGGATGGTAGCGAGCCGCAAGCTCAGTTCATTGGCGCGATGGCGAGTAAGAATCGTCCGGTCAATGGCTTTGATTTTCGACTGCAGGTCTTCGATCTGCATCAGGATGAGTTCGGCGCAGGCTCGCGCCGGTTCCGGAAGCTCGCCGTCCTGAGCAAGAGCCTCCAACTCTGGAATACGCCATACTCCTTTGGGAGCGACCAGGCCAAATTCGGCAAGCTGGCCGCGCAGCGAGTTGACCATCATGGTGCGCTGTCGCACGAACAGGTCCCGGGTACGATGTAGCATAAGGATCGATTGCTGCTCGGCGCTCTTGATCGCTACAAACCGCATCGTCGGTCTCGTAACGGCTTCGCAGATGGCCTCAGCATCGACCTCGTCGTTCTTGCCGCGCTTAACATAGGGTTTGACGTATGCCGCCGGCATCAGCTTGACTTGATGGCCCAGGGCGGTCAGTTCGCGGCCCCAATAATGGGCCGTTCCGCACGCTTCGATGCCGACGACACAAGGAGGAAGCTTGGTGAAGAACGCAATCAATTCCGAGCGGCGGAGCTTCTTCCGAAGAAAGACTGCGCCTGCAGCATCGACGCCATGCGCCTGAAAGACATGCTTGGCGAGATCAAGTCCGATTATGGTAGAATGCATTGTGGATGGCTCCCCTCTTAGTTGCTATCAGCAACATTCTGGCACATCGATGCCGTGGAGTGGGTGTCATCCACACAATCATCGCTGGATGGCGCCCGCTTGGCAAGAACTTTTTCGACGTCTTGGCAACTTTTGGTCGGGGTGCGGTCATCGCTCCGGCCTCATAGAAGCGGATCAAATTGTCCGCGGGCCCTAAGGTAGTCCGCAGATCAGAAACCAGCCACTGTGGCGCGCTTGATGCGCATGCACAGGTACGGTTTTTTCCGATCCTCGGTCTCGACCGATTGCCATTACATCGTCGTCGCTCTCACCAATTCTGTAAATCTATTGCACAGCAGGATCTTTTCATGTTCTGATTTCTGCGCTCTCATGTCCGAGCCTGCGTCAAGCAATCACGGAGGCCGCTTGGCGGAAGCTCTCGCCGCGGCTCATGATGGCTCACGCGATGCGCGCCATTTTGTTGGCCACAGCAACTGTGACGACGCGTGCAGGACGTCGCTGCAACAACCCGTTGATCCACCCGACAAGTTCGGGCTTGTTGCGACAGTAGCGGATCACCGCGGTCGCTCCGAGCACAAGGAGCTTGCGCAGATAGGCATCTCCTTTCTTGGAGATCTTCCCGTAGACTTTGCCGCCGGATCCGGACTGTCGTGGTACAAGGCCGATCCAGGCCGCCAGGTGTCGGCCCGATTTGAACGCCTTGATGTCCCCGATGGTGGCAGTAAGCGCGGACGCCGTAATTACGCCAATGCCCGGTATCATCTTCAGCCGTTGACCGACATCGCTGACCCGAAGTTCGTCGCGGATCGTCTTCTCGATGGCTTGAATGCGCGTCTGCAACTCATCGATCTGACCCATCATCAACTCGACACAGCCACGAATTGCGTCGGGAAGTTCAGCCCGGCTGGCGCCCTGTGCGAGAGCGTGGAGTTCCGGAATGCCCCCAAACGCCCTTCGGCGCAATCAAACCGAACTCGCTGAGTTGGCCACGCAAGGAATTTACCAGCATGGTTCGCTGACGAACGAACAATTCGCGCGTCCGATGGAGCATCAAACCCGACTGCTGCTCGACGCTTTTCACGTCCACAAAGCGCATGGTCGGTCGCGTGACCGCCTCGCAGATTGCCTCCGCATCGAGGGCGTCGTTCTTGCCTCGCTTGACGTACGGCCTGACATAACCTGCCGGCATCAGCCGGATAGTGCCCGAGCTTAATCAATTCGCGTGCCCAGTGATGAGCTGTTCCACAAGCTTCCATGCCGATCAGGCACGGCGAGAGCGACTGGAAGAATTCCAGCACCTCCGAACGGCGAAGCTTCTTCCGGATGATTGCCTTGCCGGTCTCGTCTACCGCATAAACCTGGAAAACATGTTTTGCAAGATCAAGACCGACTGTTATAATGGACATCGTGGATAGCTTCCTTTCAGTGAATCCGATAACGACTCACTTTGGCACATCAGATGCCATTAGCGGACGCCATCCACGCCATCACTGTGGATGACACTCTCATAGCAAAACCTTTTTAACGTTGCGGCAGTTGGTCTTCGCGATCATCTGTCCGGCCTCTACTTGCGGTCTTGCTTCACCGCATGGCCTTGATGGTTGTTCGCTGAAGTCGATCCCAATCATCGTTGACGGACCCGAGGTCCGTGCAAAGTTTCGGGATGTTCCGATCCTCGGTTCGTCGGCCGAATGCCATTGCGTCATCGTTGCCCTTGCCAACCTCAGAATTCGTTCTGCACAGGGGCGCTTGCAATCTCACATCTTGCCAAGCCAGCTTGCGACGAGCGATGCCGAACGGCCGCTCTCTGAATGTGCTGCCGCGCTCCATGATCGCCCAGACGATACGGGCGAGTTTGTTGGTGACAGCGACTGTTACGACCCGCGTCGCCGGAATAGTAGCGCGTTGACCCATCCTGCAAGTACGGGCTTATTACGCACGTGGCGCATTACTGTGGTCGCGCTGAGGACGAGCGACCGCCGCAAATATGATTCTCCTCTTTTGGAGAACTCGCCCATTGCCATCTTGCCACCACTCTCGTTCTGTCGCGGCACCAATCCAGGCCGCGAATTGACGTCCCGACTTGAAGGCGCCTGCATTCGCGACAAGCGTGGTCGCCTTGATGATCCCAACTCCGGGGATGCTCGCAAGACGCAGGCTCAGTCCATTGGCGCGATGACTGGTCCGCTCGATCGCTTCTATCTTCGACTGCAGATCATCGATCTTCATCAAGATGAGTTCGACGCGAGCGCGAGCCGGCTCCAGAAGTTCGCTCTCCCGTGCCAGAGAGTTTTGCGCTCCGGAACTCGCCAGACTCCTTATAGGTGCAACCAGCCCAAATTTAGCAAGTTGTCTAAGCAGCGAGTTCACCAGCATCGAGGCTGTCGCACGAGCGGGTCTCGGGTGCGATGTAACATCAGGATCGATTGTTGCTCGGCGCTCTTGATCGGCGCAAAGTATCGTCGGCCGATTAACGGCTTTGCAGACCGCCTCGGCGTTCAACTCACCGTTCTTCCCACGCTTAACATGGGGTTTCACGTGAGCCGCTGGCATCAGCTTGACTTGGTGGCCAGAGGCCGTCAATTCGCGCCCTAGTAATGAGCCTTTCCGCGTGCTTCGATGCCGACGACACAAGAGGTTGAGCTTGTTGGAGGACGCAATCAATTCCGGAAGGCGGAGCTTCTTAAGAAGAACGACTGCGCCTGCGGCATTAACGCCATGCGCTTGAAATACGTGTTTGACGAGATGAAGGCCGATGATGGTAGGATGCATTGTGGATGCTCCCCTCTAAGTTGCTATCAGCAACATTTTGGCACCTCAATGTGAGCGAGTGGGTGTCATCTACACAATCATCGTTCAATGGCGCCCGCTTCGGTAGGAACTATTAGACGACCCGGCAACCTTTGGTCGGGGGGGGGCAGTTATCGCTCGGCCCCTTATTCCCGGATCGAATGTCCGCGGGCCTGAAGGCGGCGGAGCAGTTCGGGGCGAGCATCTTCAGCGCCATCCACCGGACGGCCCTGGTGCGGTGACTGGCGACACGCTGCCTAGGAAGGCGGCGCGAACAGCGGTCAAAGTAGATCAAAGCATGTTGGCCGGTGATCGTGGAGGCGATTAACAAGCATGTGGACATCAACCTGACCTGAGTGTCGCGATCGTTTTGCGCAGCAATGGGTTGCCGGTAGCGACTTCGGCACTGTGTCGTTTCTTCGCGCGCCGGGAGATTATGCTGAAAAAGTCCGGGCACGCGGCGGAGCAGTATCGTCCCACGTCCTGATGCGGTGCCGCGCTGCTTCGAAAGCCAACTCGACCGGGACCCGAGCGGATGGTCTTCATCGACTGAACGGTTGCCTTTACTTAAGCGCCCCAAACGAGCGGCTCATCGCAGCCAGCGGCTGCCGGCTTCGATTCTGAACTGCCACTGGAGAACAACGACCTTCGTAGGCACACTGGCGGTCAACGGCGTAACCGCCCGGGTGGTGCTAATGGCCCGATGAACGGGGCCTGTCCTTCAGCTTCGTCGAGCAAGTTCTGGTCCCGCCGCTCGCCTCTTGGCGACCTCACGATCCTGGACAACCCACCGGCCCACAAGGGCGTCGTCGCCTGAAAGATTGACGCGGCCGGGGCGCCGCTCCAGCTCCTCCTCCCTGTTGCCCCGACTTGAATTCGATCGACAACACTCTCTCCAATCTTAAGGCGCTCCAGCGCAATGCTACTGCCTGCACCAACGGCGATCTATGGACCGTTATCAGTCAAAGCCTCGACGCCTTCACGCCCACGATTGGGATGACAGCAGTTTTTGGTGTGCTCGCATTGGCCGCAAGGACGATGACGCAGATACCCTCCCGGATCGGACGAAATTGTACCGAATGAAGCGAAACATCCTTCCATTCTTTGGTCGTACCATTTAGACTCGACCAGCCTGTGCGTGGTGTATAATTAAATATCAATCCACGCCAGCAGAACGTCGGGATCTGGACACGGAAGAGCACTCGGAGGAGGAACCATCGTTATGCGCTACATATATTTAGCCGCTGCACTGCTTGCATTGTCGACAAACGCCGCTGTTTCGGGCGAGTATCCAAATCGTCCCATCCGACTAATTGTTCCCTACCCCGCAGGCGGATCGACAGACATTATGGCGCGCGCGCTTCAAGAGCCGCTCGCAAAAGCATTAGGCCAATCTCTTATCATAGATAATCGTGGGGGCGCCGCTGGAACGACCGGTTCTATCGAGGCAGCCAGAGCCGATCCAGACGGTTATACATTGCTGTTCGCAAACAACGGTCCGATATCAATCGCCCCCCTACTGCAAAAAGACATTAAGTTTGATCCGTTGAAAAGCTACGCGCCAGTCTCCCTCGTATCGAAAGCTCCCTTGTTACTTTTCGTTAATGGAAAAATTCCTGCAAATAGCATCTCCGAGCTGATCAAATACAGTAAGGCGCAAACGCAGCAAATGCTATACGCCAGCGCAGGCCCTGGCTCTCTTGGACACCTAAGCACTGAGCGCTTTCTTTCTCAAGCCGACCTTAAAATGATTCATGTACCTTACAAAGGGCAAGCACCTACTTCGTTAGCGGTTTTTGCAGGCGAGGTGGATATGCTTTTGAGCACTGCTTCGGACACTATGAATGAGTATGTTCGATTAGGTAAAGTGAAGCTTCTTGCAACTTCGTCTGACAGCGCTTCGGCAGTCGCGCCAGGATCTCCGCAGATAAGCGATACCCTGAAGGGCTTCACAGTCAATATCTGGTTCGGTATTCTAGCGCCAGTAGGGACTCCCGCACCTGTAATCGAGAAACTTAACAAAGCGCTCAAAGACGTGTTAGCGAACCAACAGTTGAAAGAACGTTTCCTCACGTACGGAGTTGAAGCAGCTTGGGGCACGCCATCAGATTTTGAAAAAATTATCTCAGCAGAAATTCCGGAGTGGCGTAAGGTCATTGAAGAGAGAAAGGTCAAATCTGACTAGCGGCAGCGCCTCTAGAATGCTGCTGGAACGAAA
>NZ_JBIISY010000170.1:0-13427 GCF_044340795.1 Tardiphaga sp. | reverse complement strand
CGAACCATAGACGAACGGTTCCTGGCTATTGCCAGTCGCAGCCATCACGTCGTCGCGAACCAGACCGAAGAACTTGCGGATTTCCACCCCGGGCTTGCCCATGTTCCGGATCAGCGCCGTGGCAAAGGGGCTGTTGGCCTGTCCGGCCACACCATCCGACGCCACCTGCCCCGCCTTGGCTGCATAAGCCACGAGAGTTGCACTGGATTCCGGCTCGATCCGGGCAAGACCCCTGCCCACCGATCGGCTCGCCACCGTCTTGGCCATGTCGCGCAGGAACGGATTGTCGCGGCAGGCATCCAGGATGACCAGCCGCAGTTTTCGCGCGCTCTCCACGCTCGCCAGCACCGAGTCCAGCGGCACCGCCTCGAACTGGACGGAACGGTCGGTTTTCAGCTTGGCATCCACAGGGATGAGGTAATTGGTGCCGCTGACCTCGATCCCGTGACCGGCATAATAGACCACCGCCCAGTCGGCCTTGGATGCCTCCACGGAGAAAGCGTTCAGCTTCTCGCGCATCGTGGCAGCATCGAGGTCGTTGTCGAGATGCACGGTCCTGAAGCCGGCGGCACGGAGTGAATCCGCGACCGCTTTGGCGTCGCTGCTCGGGTTGGGCAGCTTCGGCACGGAAGCATAGGCGCCATTGCCGATCACCAGCGCGACCCGGACTTCGCCGCCCGGCGCGTCCTGGGCAATGACGGTCGACGCGACAGGGCTCGGCGCGGGATCGGACGCCGCGGTGGCAATGGCCGGCGGAGACTTTGGCGCCGGCGCGGACACCGGCCCGCCCGCGCGCTCGCGGGCCTCGGCCATTTCACGCGGCGTCACGGAGGACGGATCAACGCGCCTCGCCTGCGCAAAATCGGCAGCCGCCTTGTCGGCCTGCCCGACCTGCTCATAGGCCATGCCACGCGCAACAAAGGTCTTGCCCGCACGCGGATCCATGCGCGCCGACTCGTTCAGATTGGTGAAGGCGCGCTCGACATCGCCCTTGCCTTGATAAGCCACGCCGCAGACCCGATAGGCCACGGCGTTGCGCGGATTGACGCGGATGATCGCATTGCAGTCATCGAGCGCCTTGTCGAATTCGCCGTTCTTCGAATAGGCCGATGCGCGGTTCAGCACCGTGACCGTGTCGTTCTGGCCAAGGCCGATCGCCTGCGTGTAATCCTTGATCGCCTCGTCATATTTCTTGAGCTGAAAGTAGACCGCGCCACGCGTGGAATAGGTGAGCGCAGAGTTGGGGCTGCGCCTGATCGCGTCATCAAGGGCCGTCAGCGCGCGGGCATAGTCGCCCTTCTTGAACAGCGCCACCGCCGCATTGTTGGCGCGTGCAACGGAGGCATTGCTTTCCGGCACATTGCGAATGGTCTGGGCGCCGACGGGAGCAATAACAGGCGACATCGCGATGGCCACCGCGACGACCAATCGTCGAAATCTCGAATACGTCATTGGCTCCCCTGCCCATGTTGCCAGCCTGTATCGGCATAATCGAAAATTCATGGCATAGTCAGGGCATATGGACGCGCCCGCCAGTGGCTGGCGATTGCGTTGGATGTCATGCGCCGACGAATTGACAGACGCGCCATCGGCCGATTTAGTTCATGCAATGGGGACCAGCGATCTCCCCATCAGGCAACATGTCCAGGAATCTTGCCCAAGCATCGCGTCCTGTTGTTCACCAAGGGCGCCGCATGTCTGCCAATAATCCGAACCGTCCCGACGTCACGTCGGGCGATTCCATCAACGCTCCAATTTCCAGCCACGGTATTTCATTCGCCGACGCGTTTCACGTCTGGCTGCGTATCGCCCTGCTCTCCTTCGGTGGACCGGCAGGCCAGATCGCGGTGATGCATCGCATCGTGGTCGAGGAGAAAAAATGGATCTCCGAAGCGCGGTTTCTGCATGCGCTCAACTACTGCATGCTGCTGCCCGGCCCCGAGGCTCAGCAGATCGCCACCTACATGGGCTGGCTGCTGCACCGGACGCTTGGCGGGCTCGTCGCCGGCGCACTGTTTGTGCTGCCCGGCGTCATCGCCATCATGGGCCTGAGCTATATCTATGCGGCCTATGGCAATGTCGGATTCGTCGCGGCGCTGTTCTTTGGATTGAAATCTGCGGTGCTCGCGATCGTCATCGAAGCCGTGATCCGCGTCGGCCGGCGCGCGCTCGGCAATCCGGTGATGTATGCGATCGCGTGCATTGCGTTCGTCGCGATCTTCTTCTTTGCGGTGCCCTTCCCGGTCATCGTGCTGACGGCCGGTATCGCCGGGCTGATCGGTGTGCGCCTCGGCTATCACCAATTCGCCGCGGTGCCTAATGGCGGTACATCGCAGGCCGCCATCGACAGCATGCTCGGGGATGGCATTCCCGATCACGCGCGCCCAAGTCTGCCGCGCACACTGCGTGTTCTGGCAATCTGGCTGGCGGTGTGGCTCGTTCCGGTGGCGGTCATCGTCGTAAGCCTTGGCTGGACCAGCGTGTTCAGCCAGATCGCCATCTTCTTCAGCAAGCTGGCCATGGTCACCTTCGGCGGCGCCTATGCGGTGCTGGCCTATGTGGCCCAGCAGGCAGCCGACCACTATCACTGGGTCACGGCCCGCGAGATGCTCGACGGGCTTGGCATGGCGGAAACGACGCCGGGGCCGCTGATCATGGTGGTGCAGTTCGTGGCCTTCATGGCTGCATTCCGCGATGCCAGCGGGTTATCGCCGATGCTCGCCGGAACGCTTGGCGGGCTGCTGGCAACCTGGGTGACGTTTGCTCCCTGCTTCCTGTGGATCTTCGTCGGCGCGCCCTACATCGAAGCCCTTCGCGGCAACCGCGCTCTTGCCGGCGTCCTGGCCGCGATCACGGCGGCCGTCGTCGGGGTCATCCTCAATCTGTCGATCTGGTTCGCGCTGCATACGCTGTTCCGGCAGAGTTTTGCCGTCGAGCGCTACGGCTTCAATTTCGATGCGCCGGTGCCGGCCAGCGTCGATCCCGCCGCGGTAGCGCTATCCGCAGCCGCAGCCATCGCCATCCTGCGGTTCAAGCTGGGCATGCTGCCGGTGCTGGGTGCGTCGTGCGTGGCAGGCGTCCTGCTGAAGGTCGCCGGGCTGATCTAGCTCATCACGCATCCCGACTTCGTGACCGGTAGCGGTGAACCATCCGGAGGTTGCGGAGCCTAATGGGCTCTCCGCCGGCTTGCCGACCTCGGCCAGGCGCCGGCCAATCACAATCCAAGAGGATGACGAAATGATCGGATCGCTGATGATCTGCGTGAGCGCTATCGTGTTGCTGGTCGGCATGGTTGCCGGGATCGCCATGGGGATCAAACAGGACTTCCTGCTATCGCCCGCCCATGCCCATCTCAATCTGGTCGGCGGCGTGCTGCTGTTCCTGTTCGGGCTGTATTATCGCGCGGTGCCCGCGGTCGGCCGCAGCCTGCTGGCGCGGATTCAGGGCTGGCTGCATATCATGGGCGGGCTGATGTTCCCGATCGGGATTGGCGTTACCCTTCTGGCCAACCACGCCTATATGGCGGTTCCCATCATCGGTTCACTGATCATGCTCGCGGCCATGGTGCTTTTCGTGGTGATCGTGCTACGCACCGAGCGCGCCGCCGCCGGGGCTTGAGCCCGGCGCTGCCGGCCGGTTAGCCCATGGACAGCCCAGTCGTGGCATAGTCATCGCAACGATTCGCCGCGGAACGCCGCGGCGACACATCAGACAAGACTTCAAGACACATGGCCAAGGCACTGAAACCGAAAGATAAAGCCGATCTCTTTGGATCGGCCGCCGCGAAATCCGCCACGCCCGCCAAGGCGCCTGCGAAGGCTGCCAACGCGGAAGCCGGCTACACCGCTGCCGATATTGAGGTCCTCGAAGGACTCGAACCGGTACGCCGCCGGCCGGGCATGTATATCGGCGGAACGGACGAAAAGGCGCTTCACCACCTGTTCGCCGAAGTGATCGACAACTCGATGGACGAGGCGCTGGCGGGCCATGCGACCTTCATCGAGGTGGAACTCACCGCCGACGGCTTCCTCACGGTCTCCGACAACGGCCGCGGCATCCCGGTGGATCCACATCCGAAGCAGCCGAAGAAATCCGCGCTCGAAGTCATCATGTGCACGCTGCACGCAGGCGGCAAATTCGACTCCAAGGTCTACGAGACCTCGGGCGGTTTGCACGGCGTCGGCGTCTCCGTGGTCAACGCCCTCTCCTCGCTGCTCGAGGTCGAGGTCGCGCGCAACCAGCAGCTCTACAAGATGACCTTTGCCCGCGGCATCCCGCAGGGCAAGCTGCAGGAACTCGGCAAGGTCCATAACCGCCGCGGCACCCGCGTGCGCTTCAAGCCAGACACCGACATCTTCGGAGCCAAGGCACATTTCAAGCCGCAGCGCCTGTTCAAGATGGCGCGCTCGAAAGCCTATCTGTTCGGCGGCGTCGAGATCCGCTGGAAATGCGATCCCGAACTGCTCAAGGGAATCGAGGACACGCCGCCGGAAGCCACCTTTCACTTCCCCGGCGGCCTGAAGGACTATCTGGCGGCAGCGATCCATGCCGACACGCTGGTGCATCCGGAGATCTTTTCCGGCCGCTCGGGCCGTAACGGCTCGCACGGCGCCTGCGAATGGGCTGTCGCCTGGACCGCGGATGCCGACGGCTTCATGGCCTCCTACACCAACACCGTGCCGACGCCGGATGGCGGCACGCATGAATCGGGCATGCGCAGCGCCATGCTGCGCGGCCTCAAGGACCACGCCGAGCGCGTCGGCCAGGGCAAGCGCGCCGGCACCATCACCTCGGAAGACGTGATGGTCGGCGCCGCCGTGATGCTGTCGGTGTTCGTGCGCGAGCCGGAATTCCAGGGCCAAACCAAGGACCGCCTCGCCACCGCCGAAGCGCAGAAGATCGTCGAACAGGCCATCAAGGACCCGTTCGATCACTGGCTGTCCGGCAATCCCGTGCAGGCCAACAAGCTGCTCGAATTCGTGCTGGAGCGCGCCGATGAGCGCCTGCGCCGCCGTGCCGAGAAGGAAACCTCGCGCAAGACCGCGGTGAAGAAGCTGCGCCTGCCCGGCAAGCTGGCCGACTGCACCAATACCGCGACCGAAGGCTCGGAACTGTTCATCGTCGAGGGTGACTCGGCAGGCGGCAGCGCCAAGCAGGCGCGCGACCGCAAGACCCAGGCCATCCTACCCTTGCGCGGCAAGATCCTGAACGTCGCCTCGGCGACCAAGGACAAGCTGACGGCCAACACCCAGCTCGCCGACCTCATGCAGGCCATCGGCTGCGGCACCGGCCCGCAATATCGTGAGGAAGACCTGCGCTATTCGCGCGTGATCATCATGACTGACGCCGACGTCGACGGCGCGCATATCGCATCATTGCTGATCACCTTCTTCTACCGGCAGATGCCGAAGCTGATCGATGAGGGCCACCTCTATCTGGCCGTGCCGCCGCTCTATCGCCTGACCCATGGCAGCAAGACCGTCTATGCCCGCGATGAGGCGCATCGTGACGCGCTCCTGAAGAGCGAGTTCAACGCCAATGCCAAGGTCGATATCGGCCGCTTCAAAGGCCTCGGCGAGATGATGCCGGCGCAGCTGAAGGAAACCACGATGGATCCGTCGCGCCGTACGCTGCTGCGCGTCCAGCTGCTGCCGGACGATCGCGAAGGCACCGCGGATTCCGTCGAGCGCCTGATGGGCACCAAGGCCGAAGCGCGCTTCGCTTTCATCTCGGACAAGGCCGAATTCGCCAGCGACGAGCTGCTGGACGTCTGAGGCTTTCGCCTGACGTCACGAAACCGGTTGCGGGGACGCGCGTATATCGCATATGCGCGCACCCCTGCTCACCCTTGGCATTCTCTCGATCCTGGTCGGCATGCTCTGGATCGGCCAGGGCACGGGTGTCGTGCCCTGGCCGCGGTCGAGCTTCATGATCAACCAGATGCCCTGGGCCTATTACGGCGCGGCACTGGCCGCGATCGGCATCGGATTGACCGGCTACGCATTGTCGCGCCCTTGACCGCATAGCCCCTTTCCTCCCACGCGCCCTCTTGCGATGATCCCCGTCAGGCGCACCGCAGAATGCGCCGGCAACGAATGGGGTGGATCGCGTGACAAACCAGCTATTTGATCTCAAGGGCCAAGTGGCCATCGTCACCGGCGGCAATGCCGGGATCGGGTTCGCCATGGCGCGCGGACTGGCAGAGGCTGGTGCGGCGGTCACGATCGCCGATCGCAATGCCGATAACTCCGCCGCCGCGAAAGAATCGCTAGAAGGCGATGGCCATCAGGTCCTCGCCTGCGTCGCCGATGTGACCGATCCCGCTTCCGTGGCGCAGATGGTCGCCGCGACGCGCGAGCGCTTCGGGCGCATCGACATCCTCATCAACAATGCGGGCATCAGCATCTCGGCACCGCTCGAGGAGATGGCTCTCGCCGACTGGCAGACGGTGATCGACGTCAACATGACCGCGCCCTTCATCTGCGCGCAGGCCGTCTACCCCGCCATGAAGGCGGCCAGGCGCGGCAAGATCATCAACATCGCATCGGTGCTCGCCCAACTCGGCTCCGGCGGCGCGGCGAACTACGCCACAAGCAAAGGCGGCATCCTGCAATTCACGCGGTCGCTCGCGACCGCCTGGGCCGCAGACAACATCCAGAGCAATGCGATCCTGCCCGGTTGGATCGACACGGACCTCACAAGCCGCGCCAAGGAACGCATCCCCGAACTGCACGATCGTATCGTTTCGCGCGTGCCGGCGGCGCGTTGGGGCCGGCCGGACGATCTCGTCGGCGCTGCAGTGTTTCTTGCCAGCAGCGCATCCGACTTCGTCAATGGCGCAGCGCTCACCGTCGATGGCGGGTTTTCCATTCAAGGCTGACAGTGTGAAGAGGACGACACCATGAACAAGGGACTGTTCGATCTCACCGGCCGCGTGGCGATCGTCACCGGCGGCAATGGGGGCATCGGCCTCGGCATGGCGCGCGGCCTCGCGGCAGCCGGCGCATCGATCGTCGTCGCCGGGCGCAACCAGGCGAAATCGGAAGCGGCGGTCACCGAGCTGGCCACGGCTGGCGTGAAGGCGATCGCACTGGCCGTCGATGTCAACGACTCCGCCACCGTGAAGGCCATGGTTGCCGACACGTTGAAGGCATTCGGCCGCATCGACATCCTCATCAACAATGCCGGCATCAATATCCGCAAGCCGCCACACGAGATCACGCTCGAAGAATGGAATGACGTGATCAAGACCAATCTCACCAGCGCTTTCGTTGCATCGCAGGCGGTGCAACCAGCGATGAAACAAACCGGTGGCGGCAAGATCATCAATATCGGCTCGATGCTGTCGATCTTCGGCGCCAGTTTCGCGCCGGCCTATGCGGCCAGCAAAGGCGGCATCGTGCAATTCACACGTTCCTGCGCCATCGCCTGGGCACCGGACAACATCCAGTGCAACGCAGTCCTGCCCGGCTGGATCGACACCGAGCTGACGCAGAACGCGCGGCGTGAAGTAGACGGCCTGTATGATCGCGTGCTGGCGAGGTCCCCGTCCGGGCGCTGGGGAGCACCGGGTGACTTTGCCGGGATCGCCGTCTTCCTCGCCTCGCGCGCGTCGGACTTCGTGACCGGCGCCGCCATTCCGGTGGACGGCGGCTTCTCGGTTCAGGGTTGATCGCGAAGCGCCTTACTTCTCGGCGAACAGCGCCCTTGCGTTGCCATGGGCGATTTTCTTTGCGATCGCGGGCGGCAGTTGCGCCAGCCAGGCGCGATACCCGGCCATGATGTCGTCATAACTCGCCCAGCGCTCCGGCACCCAGGTGTCGGAACCGACCAGGAAGCGATCGGGATAGGTCTCGAACAGGCGGCGCCATTCCGGCGTCAGCTTGCCCGCACCATCGACGATGCCGCTGCGATAGGACAGCTCGCCCCACAGTTTCGGATATTTTCCCAGCATCGCCGCCACGCGATCGGGCGCGAGGCTGAAACCGGTGTGGGCCCAGATGATCTGCGCCTTGGGATTGTGACGCATGAGGATATCGACGGCCTCGGCATCCGCATGGGCGTGCAGATAGAGGTTCTTCTCGACGGCGAAATCGACGGTCTTCTTCACCATCTCGGTATCGGCAGCCTTGCCGGTGAGATGGAATTCGCCGACGCCGCGATAGTAGCCGCGCTTGTATTCGTCCTGAACGAGATCGAAGATCACGGGATCGTTGAACCAAGATCCGATATCAGCACGAATGCGATAGGGCCGGATGAACGGCACCACCTGCACGCCGCCGGCCTTGCCTTCGGCCTGCTTCTCCATCAGCGCATGGGTGCCGGTGTTGGGGCGGCTGGTCGCGAGAATGCCCGTGACGCGGTTGCGCTTGAAGACTTCAAGCACTTCGTCGGGCTGATAATAGGGTTTCGGTTCCCAGTTGTAATGCATGTGGGCGTCGAAGATTTCGATACGGTCATCGGCGCGCGCAGATGCGGCGAGCAACATGGCGAATGCCGTAGCGGCACAGAGAGCCTTGATCGACATGGTCATGCTCCTACTCCGCTGCGACGGCGCGCGGGCGTCCGTCCAACTCATCGTCCTCGATCTGCGGCTGCAGCTTGCGCTTCAGTTTGCGATCGATGCGATCGAGATAGATGTAAATCACCGGCGTGATGTAGAGCGTCAGCAACTGCGAGAGGCAGAGACCGCCGACCACGGCAACGCCGAGCGGCTGCCGCAATTCGGCGCCGGCGCCGGCTCCGATGGCGATCGGCAGCGTGCCGAAAATCGCGGCGAAGGTCGTCATCATGATCGGCCGGAAGCGCAGCAGCGCCGCTTCGCGGATCGCATGCTCGGCGGAGAGACCGACGCGGCGACGCTCCAGCGCGAAGTCCACCATCATGATCGCGTTCTTCTTGACGATGCCCACCAGCATCACGATGCCGATCATGGCGATGACCGACATTTCCATCTTGAACAGCATCAGCGTCAGGATCGCGCCGATGCCGGCCGAAGGTAGGCCGGAGATGATCGTGATCGGATGGATGAAGCTCTCGTAGAGAATGCCGAGGATCACGAAGGCCGCGAACACGGCGGCGAGGATCAGCACGCCCTGACCGCGCAATGAATCCTGGAATACCTGCGCGGTGCCCGAGAATCCGGTCGCGATCGTCACCGGCAGCTTGCTGTCGCTTTCGATTTTCGTGATCTGGTCCACCGCATAGCCCAGCGAATAGCCGGGTTGGAGATTGAACGAGATCGTCACCGCGGGCTGCTGGCCCTGATGGTTGATCTGCAGCGGGCCGACCGTGGGCACCAGTTTCGCCACCGCCGACAGCGGGATGGTCTGGTTGGCCGAGGTCTTCATATAGAGCTTGGACAGATCGCTGGGATCGACGCGGAAATGCGGCTGCGCCTCGAGGATGATCTGGTAGTCATTGGTCGGCGTGTAGATCGTGCCGATCTGGCGCGCGCCAAAGGCGTTGTAGAGCTGATTACGCACCTGATCGACGGTGATGCCGTAGACCGCCGCTTTCTCGCGGTCGATATCGACCGTCATCTGCGGGTTCTTGATGTAGAGATCGGTCGTCACGTCGAGCAGGCCCGGCACCTTCGCGATGGCATCGCGCATCTCCGGCGCAAGGCGATAGAGCTGCTCGGTATCGCTGCTCTGCAGAACATATTGATACTGGCTCTTCGATGGACGGCCGCCGATATTCAGGTTCTGGATGCTCTGGAAGAAGGCCTGCAGGCCAGGCACCGCCGTCGCCTTCTGGCGCAGGCGCGCCATCACGACCGGCGCCGCCTCACGCTCCTTCTTCGGCTTCAGGGCCACGAACAGGCGGCCGTAATTGGCCGTCGCGTTCGGGCCGCCGGAACCGACGGTGGAGTTGATATAATCGACAGCAGGATCAGACTTCAGCACATCGACCAGCGCCGCCTGCCGTGCCTTCATCGCCTCGAAGGACGTGTCGGTGGCGGCTTCGGTGATACCGGTGAGGAAGCCCGTATCCTCCTGCGGGAAGAAGCCCTTCGGCACGATCATGTAGAGCCACACGGTGCCCGCGAGCGTGGCGAAGGTCACCGCCAGCATCACGGACTTGTAGGCGAGCACCCGGTCGAGCGTCCATTCATAGGCGCGCAGCCAGCCTGCAAACATGCGCTCGAACAGGCGCAGGACGACGTTTTCCTTGTGGTTCGGATCATGGGCCCGCAGCACGCGCGCGCACAGCATCGGCGTCAATGTCAGCGACACGAAGCCGGAAACGATGATGGCGACCGAGATCGTCACGGCGAATTCGCGGAACACGCGACCAACGATGCCGCCCATCAGCAGCACCGGGATAAATACCGCGATCAAAGAGAAGGTGATCGAGATGATGGTGAAGCCGATTTCGCGCGCGCCCTTCAGCGCGGCCTCGAAAGGCTGCATGCCGCGCTCGATGTGGCGGACAATGTTTTCCAGCATGACGATGGCGTCATCGACCACGAAGCCGACCGACAGCGTCATCGCCAGTAGCGTCATGTTGTTTATGGAGTAATCCAGCATGTACATGACGGCGCAGGTACCGAGGATCGAGATCGGCACCGCCAGCGCGGGAATGAAGGTGGCCGAGGCCGAGCGCAGGAACAGGAAGATGACGATGATCACCAGCACCACGGCGATCAGCAGCGTCTCCTCGACGTCCGCCACAGCCTCGCGCACCGAGACCGAGCGGTCCATCATCGTATTGACCTCGACCGAAGCCGGGATCTGTGCGCGCAGCGACGGCAGGCGCTCGCGCACGGCATCCACCACCGCCACGGTGTTGGCGTCAGGCTGTTTCTGGATCGCCAGCACGATGGCGCGTTCGCCGTTCAGCCAGGTGCCGACCTTGTCGTTCTCGACGGCATCATAGATCTTGGCGACCTCACTCAGCTTGACCGGCGAACCGTTGCGCCAGGCGACGACGATCTGGCCGTAATCGGCGGCCTTGGTCATCTGCCCGGATGCCTGCAGGGAGATGTCCTGCTTCGGCCCGTTCAGGGTGCCGACCGGCGTCGATGAATTCGCACGCGCGACCGCGGTGCGGATGTCCTCCAGCGACAGACCGCGCGCCGCGGCAGCCTCCGGATCAGCCTGGACGCGGATCGCGAATTTCTGCGAGCCGTAGATCAGAACCTGCGCGACGCCCGGAATCTGCGACAGCGCCTGCCCGATCGTGATGTCGCCGAACTCGTTGACCGATGACAGCGGCAGCGTCGATGAACTCAGCGCGATGAACAGGATCGGGAAATCGCCGGGGTTCACCTTCCGGAAGCTCGGCGGGATCGTCATCTCGATCGGCAATCGCCGCTGCGCGATGGTCAGCGCCGTCTGCACGTCGAGCGCGGCGGCATCGATGTTGCGGTTGAGATCGAACTGGATGGTGATCTGCGTCGTGCCTTGCGACGACGACGACGACATCGAGGTGATGCCGGCAATGGTCGAAAGCTGGCGCTCGATCACGCCGGCCACCGATGAA
Organism: Tardiphaga sp.; assembly: GCF_044340795.1. Taxonomy (GTDB): domain Bacteria; phylum Pseudomonadota; class Alphaproteobacteria; order Rhizobiales; family Xanthobacteraceae; genus Tardiphaga. The sequence continues at coordinate 1,940 of NZ_JBIISY010000170.1, read as the reverse complement.
GCCATGGTGTCGGCGCTGGCGCCCGGCAATGTCGCGGTCACCGCGATGGTCGGGAAATCGACCTTTGGCAGTGCCGAGACCGGCAGCAGGCGGAAACCGAAAATGCCGAAGGCGATGATCGTCGCCGTGATGAGCGTGGTCATCACCGGGCGACGGATGCAGATCTCCGAAAGGGTCATGGCCTACGCCCCGGCCTTGCGCTTGCGGGACTCGACCTGCGTGCCCTGGGTCAGCAGCAACTGACCATCGACCACGACCTCCTCATTGCCGGACAGGCCGGTGGTGATCACCGACTGGCCCTGGAAGGTGCGATCGACCTCGACCGGCTGGATCTGCGCCTTGCCGTCCTTCACGACGAACACGAAGTTCCCGGTCTGGCTGCGTTGCACGGCGACCGTCGGCACCGTGACGCCATCCTCGACGCGAATGATCAGCTTGGTCTGGACCAGGGTGCCGGGCCACAGGATCTCGCTGGCATTGTCCATGATGCCGCGAACCGTGACCATGCCGGTGGTGGAGTCCACGGTGTTCTCGATCATGGCGACCTTGCCGGTCTCAGAGCGCTCGCTGTTGGGGATCGTCGCGATCACCCTGGTGGTGCCGGCCGTCATCGCATCGCGCAGATCCGCCAGCAGGCGCTGCGGGATCGTGAAGGTCACATAGACCGGCGCCATCTGGTTGATGGTGGCGAGCGGTGCCGTGTCCGCTGGCCGCACGAAATTGCCGACCTTCACATTGGCGGCGCTGATGCGCCCGGAGAACGGCGCCTTGATAATCGTGTAGCTCTTCTGGACCTTCAAGTTGTCGAGCATCGACTGGTCGGCCTTGATGGTGCCGGCGAGGATGTCGGCCTGCGTCTTGGCATTGTCGAGGCTGACCTGGGTGGTGGCGCCCTTCCCGATCAGGTCGGCGAAGCGGCGAACATCGCGCTCGGCACCGGCCAACTGCGCCTGATCCTTCGCCAGCGTGCCCTCAGCCTGCTCGATCTGGGCATCGATCTGGCGCGAATCGAGGGTGAAAAGCAGATCCCCCTCATTGACCTTGGCGCCGTCCTGAAAATGGACGGAGATGATCGTGGTCTCCAGGCGGGACTTCAGCGCCACCGACGAGATCGGCGTCACCATGCCGATGGCATCGACATCCACCGGCACGGGCTTGCGCTCGGCCCTGGCGAGTTCGACGGCCACGACGCGGGTCCGCGCCTGAGCCGGCCCCTTCTCGCCGCCCATCCACTGGGAGCGCGTGGCATAGCCGGCGACGGCGACGCTTGCGAGGACGACAAGAGCGGTCAATGTGCGTTTCTTCATCTGGCCTTCGTCACCTGGTACAGTCTTGTGGTCGAAGCTCGGGTGTCGCCCCCCGTATCCGTCCCTGGCTGTTTGTCTCGGCGCCTGTGCGCTTTAGGCTTAAAGCGTATCATGCCGCCGCGCGGGATGGTATGCCACCGCGACGCAATTCTGCCATTTTCGTTACCGGAATCCCATTGGATGAGAATAGCCACCTGGAACGTGAACTCGGTCCGCCAGCGCCTGGATCATCTGCTGACCTGGTTGCAGGAATGCCAGCCGGACATCGCCTGCTTGCAGGAGATCAAGTGCATGGACGACGCGTTCCCGCGCGAGCCCATCGAGGCGCTTGGCTACAATGTGGTCACCCACGGCCAGAAGACGTTTAACGGGGTTGCCCTGCTCTCCAAATACCCGCTCGATGAAGCCACTCCGCGCCTTGCCGGCGACGATCTCGACGAGCACGCCCGTTTCATCGAGGGCGTGGTGTCGCTGAAATCGGGCGTGGTGCGCGTCGCCTGCCTGTATCTGCCCAATGGCAATCCGGTGGAGACCGAAAAGTATCCCTACAAGCTGCGCTGGATGGAACGGCTGCGCGAATTCACCAAACTGCGCCTGAAGACCGAGGAGCCACTGATCCTGGCCGGCGACTTC
>NZ_JBIISY010000403.1:0-3437 GCF_044340795.1 Tardiphaga sp. | reverse complement strand
GTGTCCTTTCACCGACACGCGTGTGAATAGATCGAGATATTCTTCATCTAGTTGGATTCTATCGGAAAGGTCCGCGACATTTTGTAGACCGGCAGAACCAGATACTAATTGTCGCCCGCTCGGTGGTAAGGCGCCAGCCCCGGGTGAACCTCTTATCATTCGATCGGAAAACGAAAGTTCAGCGCCGGCAATCTTCACGTTGCTGATCTTCCGCGCATACTCTCGCATAAGTTTTGCTGTTTCATCACCGAAAGATCCGAGTGTGAAGAGCAGTGCCAGTCCGATTCCGCCCACAGCTAGGCCGCGGGACAGCTTTTTATCACCGGAGTGCCGTAGAACAGCGTTGATCCAGATTCCGAACAGCGGGCCCCAGAACATGCCGAGCAAGATTGTGAAACGATTGCGAGAGACTGCCCCAGAGGGCAGAAAGCTTTGGTGAACGATCAGTGCCGTTCCAACAAGTGCGAAGCTGAAGGCTACGCGGAATATGCGCCGCGCTGCCGTTCGTGTCGTTGGGGTGAGGTGGATTGCGATGCCCCCGATGTGCCCATCGGGCTTTGACATTGCGAAGCCTGGTGGACCGGGGGAGTCTCGGGGCACCCTGAACCAAGCGAGCGCCTCATAGACGACGAATCCGAGCGTTCCGAAGAGTAGGAATAGCTCCATTGTCTCACCCCTTTTCAGGGTGTGTATTGTATCGATGCAATTTATGAGTGCAACACGTTATTTGTCGTTTGCAAGTCGCCCATGCGCGAGCGCTGGTTGTTAGCTGCTCGCGTCTTCCAGCAGTGCGCTGGCGGAGAGCCATTGTTCTTCTGCGCGGGCCAGGGCATCGGCCGCTGCGGCCCGGGCTTTGGTCAGTTGCGCCGCCTGTTTGGGATCGCGGGTGAAAATATCCGGCAGCGACAGCGCGGTATCGATCTTCTCGATAATGCCGGTGATGCGCTCCATCTCCGATTCCGCTTCGGCGACCTGCTGCCTTGGCGAGATGCGCTTCTCTTTCGTGCGCGCTGGCTTTTCCTCGCCCGCAGCACGCTCGCGCGCCGGCGTGCGGGGATCGCGGGTCTGCATCACCAGCTTGCGATAGTCTTCGAGATCGCCGTCGAAATTGGTGACGGTCTTGTTCGCCACGACCCAGAGCTGATCGGCACAGGCCTCGATCAGATAGCGGTCATGCGAGACCATGATCACGGCGCCCGGGAATTCGTTGATGGCTTCGGCGAGCGCTGCGCGGCTGTCGATGTCGAGATGGTTGGTCGGTTCGTCGAGGATGATGAGGTTCGGGCCATAGAAGGTCGCGAGTCCCAACAGCAACCGCGCTTTTTCACCGCCGGAGAGGCTCTTCACGATCGTGTCTGCAGCCTTGCCGGAGAAGCCGATATTGCCGGCGCGTGCGCGGACTTTTGACTCCGGCGCTTCGGGCATCAGCTTGCGCAGGTGGTCATAGACCGATTGGTCCATCACCAGTTCATCGACCTGATGCTGGGCGAAATAGGCGACCGACAGTTTGTCGGCGCGTGTCGTCGAGCCCGAAAATGGCTGTAGCTTGTTCGCGATCACCTTCACCAGTGTCGATTTGCCGTTGCCGTTGGAGCCGAGCAGGGCAATGCGGTCCTCGGTATCAACGCGCAACGTCACCTTGTTGAGCACGGGCTTGCCCGGCTCATAACCTACCGACACATTGTCGAGCGCGAGGATCGGTGGCGACAGGATTTTTTCCGGGGCGGGGAAATGGATCTCGCGCACCTCGTCGCTGATGATGGCGGCGATTGGCTTCATCCGCTCCAGCATCTTCACGCGCGATTGCGCCTGGCGGGCTTTCGTTGCCTTGGCCTTGAAGCGATCGACGAAGTCCTGCAGCCGCTTGCGCTCGGCCTGCTGGCGTTCGAAGTTCTTCGCGTGCAGGGCTTCGCGATTGGCGCGGAATTCCTCGTAATTCGAATAGGTGCCGCGATAATGCACCAGCTTGCCGCGGTCGAGATGCAGGATCTCGTTCACCGACACATCGAGCAGATCGCGGTCATGGCTGATGACGATCACCGTGCGCGGATAGTTGGCAAGGTGATCCTCCAGCCACAAGGTGCCTTCGAGATCGAGATAGTTGGTGGGTTCGTCCAGCAGCAGCAGGTCGGGCGCCGAGAACAAGGTTGCCGCCAGCGCCACACGCATCCGCCAGCCGCCGGAGAATTCCGAGCAGGACCGAAGCTGGTCCTCGGCGGAGAAACCGAGGCCGCTCAGAATGGCCGCGGCGCGGGCCGGGGCGGAATGGGCGTCGATATCGACGAGACGCGTCTGGATATCCGCGATGCGATCCGGATCGGTGGCGGTCTCGGCCTCGGCCAGCAGTGCGTGACGCTCCACATCGGCCTTGAGCACGACAGTGATCAGGCTCTCCGGACCATCCGGTGCTTCCTGGGCAAGGCTGCCGATCCGCCAGCGCGGCGGGATAGTGATGCTGCCACCTTCAAGCGAGAGGTCGCCTCGGATGGCATGGAAAAGCGTCGATTTGCCAACGCCATTGCGGCCCACAAAGCCGACGCGTGCGCCGGGGGCGATTTGCACCGTGCTTTCGTCGATCAGAAGCCGGCCGGCAATGCGGATGGAAATGTCGTTGATGGAGAGCATGCGGCCTTGTCACCGCTGCTGCGCACAAAGGCAATAACGATTTGGGCAACGGCGATTTGCGGTCAGGCGCCGTCGTCGTCGCGCTGCTGGAACTGACTCAGGAGCATCTGGAGATGCGAGGGCAGGGCCTCATCGGTTCCCATGTCCCGGCGCAGCCTCTCCCCGATGGCGTTGCAGATCGCCGCAGTGGTGCCACGGTCCATCTCGTCATCGCCGTCATTGGTGAGAGGTGAAGCCATGTCCATCCAGAAAGGTCGGTTGTCGTACAGATACCAAGGCAAGTCAGGCGGGGTGAAAATGTTTCCCACTTTCCGGATTTCAGCGCCGATCGCTCAAAAAAGGGTGAAATATCCACAGGTGCAATGCGAAAACGCCCGGCCGGGAGGGTCGGGCGCTTCCTGTGGTAAATAGTTAGTAGCAGCGGTTGACCGAGCGCCAGCGTGGACCCCATGGGGTGGGAACCACCCGGCGGACCCAGCAGCCGCCACCGCCGTAATAGACCGGGCCGCCAGCAAAGCGGGGCGGGCCGCCCCAGCCGCGGTGCCAGCCACCATCCCAGCCGCCGCCGTGCCATCCACCCCCGTGCCAGCCGCCATGTCCGCCCCAGGCCGAGGCGGCGGTCGGCGCCAAAGCTGCGGCGCCAAGGGAAGCCACAGCCACCAAAGTCAGTGCGATCTTGCGGAACATCGTGATCTCTCCTCGTCTGGCACGTCCGTTGGCCGGTGGATGCCGCCGGAAGCGGGTGGGGCGTGCTATGGATGGAGACTAGGGTTGCCCGGCTGAACAGGATCCGTCCGCGACCGTCAAGAACG
>NZ_JBIISY010000168.1:0-13474 GCF_044340795.1 Tardiphaga sp. | reverse complement strand
AGTGTCGTGCGTTTGCTGGAACGGGGGGCTGATCCGACGGCTGTCGACGATCTGGGGACCACGTTCCAATCCTCGCTGTTCCGGCCCGACCCAAAGCATCTGAACTGGGAGACACAGCGTCGCTACCGGAAGGTCATCGCGATACTCGAAGAGCGCGGCATTCCACTCGATCCGAAAGCTGAACGGTACAGATGATGGCGCCTGCGAGGCCGGGACGATGCAGGATCGAAGCGTCCTGTCTCAGTCGATCTTCCGTGACGCTGAGATCGGCTGCATCGGCTCCTGCGCCATGGTCCCGCAGCGGGCGCGTTGTTCGAGGCGATCGGCCTGCTGCCGATAGTCTTCCGATGCTTCGAGCAGCCGGGCGACGGTCACGGCGTCCAGCACATTGCGGGCGAGCCGTTCGGCGCGTTGGGCCTGTTCGCGAAGATGTTCGATCTGGGTCATCACCGTCCCCCTCACACTTGTCGAAACAAGTTGAGTCGAATTCGATCGTTCCCAGCGTCGCGCAGGATGCTTAATGCCGGGTAACCGCTCGCTTCGCGCAGGGCGACACGTTGCTGCCATCAGCCTCGATGGCGTCGCGTAACCACGCATTCACGTTAAGAGCGGACTTTCTGCCTGTGGTGGTAGACATGTAAATGCTCTTTACCCCTGATGGCTGCGCGCTGGGTATTCCCGAACCAAAACGGGGAATCGGTGATGTCGGAAAGTGCGACCGCAGGCAAAAAGCTGGAGAAATTTCCGGCTTTCGACGGTTTTCGCGGGATCGGCGTGGTGGTGGTGATTTTCAGTCACTGCCCGCAAGTGCTGGAAAGCAGCATCTATAACGCGATCTGGCATGTGAACCAGCTGTCGCGGGTCGGCTATGTGGCGCTCGACATCTTCTTCGTGATGTCCGGCTTCTTCATCACCCGCCTGCTGCTGCGCGAACGCGCCAAGACCGGCCGCATCTCGTTCAAGGATTTCTACATCCGCCGCGCGCTGCGCATCTTCCCGGTCTACTACCTCACCGTCATCGCCTGCCTGTTCATCTTCAATTTCAGAACGGCGGATACGATCAGCCTTTTCACCTACACGTTCAATTTCTATCACCCGCTGCATCCCGTGCCGAACCCGCTCGAGCACACCTGGTCGCTGTCGGTGGAGGAACAGTTCTATTTCTTCTGGCCGCTCTTGATCCTGCTGGTGCCGCCGCGCTGGCTCAATCGGGTGACCGGCGTCGTGGTGCCGTTACTGGCCATCGCCAGCGGTCTCGTCATGGCGGTGATCTTCCTCAATCACGATCCGCGCGAGGCTGGCGACGCGGTCTATATGTCGCTGTTCACCCGCATGCTGTCGCTGTCGCTCGGTGGCTGGCTGGCGCTGCGTGAATTCGACAACAAGCCGCTGCGCGGCTGGCGCTGCCTCGCGCTGTTCCTGGGCGCGCTGGTGATCCTGACGCTCGACCGGCAGGGGCGTAATCTCGGCATCATCACATCGCAGCCGATCTACTGGACCATCGCGCTGATCGCCTATGCCATGGTGAGCGTCTCCTTCGTTGCCACCATGGTGTTCGATCGCGGCGTCCTGAAGCGCGTTATGACGGCGATCCTGTCGATCCGGCTGCTGCGCGGGCTCGGGCAGATGTCCTACGCCATGTATGTGTTCCACCTGCCGGTGCTGTTCTATCTTGGCATCAATGACGCCGCCCTGGATGGCGCCGAGGCGCCGATCCTGATGGTGGCGCTCGCTTTTGCCATCACCATCGGTCTGTCGACGCTGTCTTACTATTTCCTCGAAACCCCGATGGCGAAGCTGAAGGATCACTTCGGCAAAGTCCGGCTGAGCGAGCCCACAGGCATCAATGCCGTGCCCAAGGGCGGCCTTCTGGCTGCCTTTTCGGAAGCAGCGCTGGTGTCACCGGAGGAACGTCAGCAGGGCTCGACCGACCGCCCGCAGCAGACAACCTGGTCTGACAGGCCTCAAAAGGAGAGCAAGTAGGATCAATATAATCCATAGATTGGAATATAGGGGTATCAAAAGACCTTTATCTACCCTAAGTAGCTACTTATCCGTCGTGTATTCTGGGCGGGAAGGGGTGGATAATGGGGCTTTACTGGAATCTGGTCACCAAAGTATCCGGCCTGACCAGACGCAAGCCAAAGCGCACCAGCAGCGCGCGCGACCTGGTGATTTTCTCTGACAGCAGCATCGTCGAACACTTCGCGCGACTTGGCTACGCAGTGAGCCTCGACCAGCTTGTCTTCACCCTGGAGACAGTGGAGGACTATGCCGAAGCCCGTGAGCAGCTCTGGCATCGGCCGGGGCATATTGCCACGCACGATCCCGGCGGTTTGCTGGTCATCGAGGATGCACAACCGCTGGCGAGGCAGCCCACGCGGGACATTGTGGTGGTCAGCCTCGGCGATGCACGCGTGGTGATGGGCGTGATCGACCGCGGGGGCCGCAATCGCTTTGCCGAGACCATGTAGCCGATACCCTTGACGAAGCCTCTTCGGTGCCTCCAATGGCAGGCAAGCGGCGGCAATCGCCCTGGCAATTCCCGGGAGGCTCATCGGATGATCACGCTCTATCATTGCGCCCGCGCGCGTTCGTTCCGCCCGCTGTGGACGCTGGAAGAGCTCGGGCTCAGCTATGAGCTCAAGATGCTGCCATTCCCGCCGCGCGTTCACCAGAAGGAATATCTGGGCATCAACCCGCTCGGCACCATTCCGCTGATGCTTGACGGGGACACGCGGATGACGGAGTCGGCAGCGATCGCGCAATATCTGGTGACGCGGTATGGCCCGACGCCATTGGCGGTCGGGGCCGATGAGCCGGATTACGGGGCGTTCCTGAACTGGCTCCATTTCGGCGAGGCGACGCTGACATTCCCGCAGGCCATCGTGCTGCGCTATTCGCGCTTCGAGCCGGAAGAGCGTCGCAGCCCGCAGGTGGCCGAGGACTATTCGAAATGGTTCCTGGCACGGCTCCGCGTCATCGAGGCGATGATGGGCACGCAGGAATTCATCTGCGCTGGCCGCTTCACCGCAGCTGATATTTCAGTCGGCTATGCGCTGCTGCTGGCGGAGCGTGTCGGTCTCGCTCCACAGATCGGCCCGAATGCAACCGCCTACTGGCATCGGCTGCGCGAGCGCGACGGCTACAAGCGCGCGGTGGATTCGGAGAACCGGGAAGGCGACGCCCTGGGTTTGGCGCGCCGCATCTGATTGGCTATACCGGGTGAACCACAGCCGACAGAGCGAGCATATCCGATGGCCAATGACACCGTGATCCTCGAGAAGAAGGGCGCAGCACTCTGGATCACCATCAACCGTCCCGAGAAGCGCAACGCGATGAATGCCGACGTCATCGCCGGCATCGCCGATGGCTATCGCCAGGCGCATGACGATGCGGAGGTGCGCGCCATCGTGCTGACCGGTGCGGGCGAGAAGGCGTTTTGCGCCGGCGCGGATCTCGCCAATTCAGGCTCGGCCTTCGCACAGGATTTCTCAAAGCCGAATGGCGATCTCGCCGATCTGATGCGGCTGTCCCAGAACGCCACCAAGCCTGCCATCGCCCGCATCAATGGTGTCTGCATGGCGGGCGGCATGGGATTGCTGTGCATGACCGACATGGCGGTCGCAGCCGACACGGCGATCTTCGGTCTGCCGGAAGTGAAGGTCGGCGTATTCCCGATGCAGGTGCTGGCGCTGCTGCAATCCATCGCGCCGCGACGCCTGGTCGATGAATGGTGTATCACCGGCGAGCCGTTCGATGCGCGCACCGCGCAGGATGCCGGCCTGCTGAATCACATCGTGCCGGCGGCTGAACTCGATGCCAAGGTTGAATGGCTGATCGCGCGCATCACCGACAAGTCACCGACGGCGATCCGCCGCGGGAAATACGCCATGCGCGCGATTGCGGCGATGTCGTTCGACGAGAGCATCGCCTATCTGGAAAGCCAGATCGCAATTCTCGCGATGACGGAAGATGCGAAAGAGGGCCTCAAGGCCTTTGCGGAAAAACGCAAGCCGGTCTGGCCGGGCAAATAGCCGGTCACGCCGCGCGCGTGAGCCGGTGCAAGGTCACTTCGGGCGGGCAGTTCAGGCGGACGGGCAGCAAGCTCGTGCCGACGCCGACCGACGTGTAGCCGGCAAGGTTCTCGTGGCGCCACGCGCCATTGCCCATGTGGCGCGGCAATACGGCTTCCAGCTTGATGGCATAGCCGCCGGGCAGGCAGAGCTGGCCGCCATGAGTATGGCCGCTCAGCATGAAGTCGAAGCCGTGCTCGGCGGCCTCCTTGTAGGTCTCGGGCGTGTGTGACAGCAGGATCGAAAATGCGTCCCGCGGGATCTCCGCAGCAACTTTCGGGATGTCATCGGCGAGATAGAAATGCGGATCGTCCACGCCGGCGAGATAGATGGTGTCCTCGCCGCGGGTGATCGTCTCGACTTCGTTGAACATCATGCGGATGCCCATGGCCTCGAGCGCAGGCGTGAGGCGGATGGTATCGTGATTGCCGAGGACGCCAAAGATGGGATCGCGAAGCTTTGCGCGGAGTTCACCGACACCGTCGATGGAGCGCTGATAGGGACCAAAGGTCTTGCCGCGGTAGTCGCCCGTGAGCACACAGATGTCGTAGCTGAGATCGCCGACAAAGGAGATCAGATGCTTCAACGCCTGTTCGCTCAGATCGACGTGGAGATCGCTGATATGCAGGATCGTGAAGCCATCGAACGCCGCGGGCAGGTGAGGCGAGGTCACCACATTCTCGCGCACGATCACATGATCGGCCTCGCGCCGCGCGCGACCATAGAGCCCGAGGAGCTTCAGTCCAGGGCGGACAATCAATGGTGCGGTCAGCCAGTTCTCCAGATTGAAGAACAAACGGCCCTGGCCGAACAACTGGTGATCGCGATGGGTCTCGATCTCCAGCCGCTTCGTGACGTGATCCGCGCCGATGCGGTCGATCAGCGGTTGCAGCGCGCTGTCGTCGGGCGGGATGTGCGGTGGCCGGGCCAACACGCTGACGTCCTAGCCAGTCGATGCCTTGAGGCCGGCGGCTTCGATGCCGGCGACGCAGGCGATCTCGTCATTGTCCGACGTGTCGCCGGAAATGCCGATGGCGCCGAGCAGGCCGCCGGACTGATCCTGAATCAGCACGCCGCCGGGCACGGGAATGAGCGCGCCACGCGCCATGGTGTTGACGGCATCGATGAAGAAGGGCTGTTCCTCGGCGCGCTTGAACAGCGCGCGCGAGCCGAGGCCCATGGCCAGCGCACCATAGGCCTTGCCATGGGCAACTTCGCCACGCATCAGGCTGGTGCCGTCCTGCGCGATGGATGCCTTCACGCAGCCGCGCGCATCGAGCACCGTGATGGCCATCGGCTTCAGCTTCATCTCGATGACCTTGGCGAGCGCAGCGTCGAGAATCTTGCGGGCAACATCGAGCGAGAGATCGGGCATGGGTATTTCCTTAATGTGATGCGGAAGAGTGCGTGTTCGGTGTGGCATTGTCGAGGCTCATCGCCAGCACGCGCGCGACGTGCAGGGCCTCGCGTGGTGTTCCATCGGCGATCTGATGGCGGCATGACGTGCCGTCGGCGACGATCAGCGTAGAAGCCTCCGCCTTGCGGACGGCAGGCAGCAGCGAGGCTTCGGCCATCGCGATCGATGCCTGGTAGGTATCTGCGCCATAGCCGAAGGCGCCGGCCATGCCGCAGCAACTCGACTCGATGGTTTCGACCTTGAGGTCCGGGATCAGGCGCAGGGCTTTCTCCACAGGCTTCAGAGCACCGAAGGACTTCTGGTGGCAATGGCCATGCACCATCGCTTTCGGTGCGATGGGCTTGAGCGGCAATTGCAGCCGGCCTGCTTCGGCTTCGCGAACGAGGAATTCCTCGAACAGCAGCGCATGCGCGCTGACATTCTTCGCCGTGTCGTCCTTGCGCAGCGACAGCAATTCGTCGCGCAGCGTGAGGAGACAGCTCGGCTCCAGGCCGACAATAGGCACGCCGCGGGCGGCGAAGGGCGCATAGGTCGCAACGAGGCGATCCAGTTCGGCGCGCGCCTGATCGACGAGACCGGCGGAGAGGAAGGTGCGACCGCAGCACAGGGCGCGTTGGCTTCCGTCCACGGGTTTTGGCAGATGCACACGGTAACCGCCTGCAACGAGCACGCGCAGCGCATCGTCGAGATTCTCGCGTTCATAGGCGCGATTGAAGGTATCGGCGAACAGCACGACTTCAGGGCCATCGGTAGGACCGTAGACAGTGACATCGGGCGCGAATACATCGCTCCGCCATGCAGGCAGGCTGCGTTTGGCGCTGATGCCGGTGACGCGCTCGACGAGGTGGCGCAGCACCGGGTGATCGTTGCGCAGGTTCATCAGCGGCGCGAGTTTGGCGGCAAAGGGCGCATAGCGCGGCAGATAGCCGACGAGACGGTCGCGCAGCGTGAGCCCGTGCTTGGCTGCGCGCGCGGCCAGCACCTCGATCTTCATCTTCGCCATGTCGACGCCGGTGGGGCATTCGTGGCGGCAGGCCTTGCAGGAGACGCAGAGTTTCATCGTCTCTGCCATTTCGTCGGAGGTCAACGCATCAGGGCCGAGCTGGCCGGAGATGGCGAGACGCAGCGTGTTGGCGCGGCCGCGCGTCACGTCCTTCTCGTTGCGGGTGGCGCGATAGGACGGGCACATCACGCCACCCTCCAGCTTTCGACACGTGCCATTGTTGTTGCACATCTCGACCGCGCCCTGGAAACCGCCACCAGCGCCGGGATAAGCGGACCAGTCGAGTTCGGTCTTCAACTCGCCGATGCGATAGTCCGGCGTGTAGCGGAACAGCGAACGGTCATCCATCTTCGGCGGATCGACGATCTTGCCGGGATTGAGAATGCGGCCGGGATCGAAGCGATCCTTCACTTCGGTGAAATCAGCGATGATCCGCTCGCCGAACATCTCCGCATGGAATTCCGAGCGGACAAGGCCATCGCCATGTTCGCCGGAATGCGAGCCCTTGTATTCGCGCACCATGTCGAACGCCTCTTCGGCGATGGCGCGCATCGCCTTGACGTCCTTGTCGAGCTTCAGGTTCAGCACCGGGCGCACATGCAGGCAGCCTTCGGAGGCATGCGCATACATGGTGCCGGAGGTGCCGTGCTTCGCGAACACGCCGAGCAGGCGCTCGGTGTAGTCCGCGAGATGTGGCAGCGGCACCGCGCAGTCCTCGATGAAGGAGACCGGCTTGCCCTCCTGCTTCATCGACATCATGACATTGAGGCCAGCCGCACGGAATTCCGCGATGCCGGACTGCAGCGCGGGTTCGGTGACCTCGACCACCCCTCCCCATTTGCGCTGCGGATTGTCCCAGCCAAAGCCGAGATCGCCCATCAGGGCGCCGAGCTCCTTCAGCTTGGCGGCGTTGGCGGCGGCATCCGCTTCGGCGAATTCGACGATCAGCAGTGCATCGGGATCGCCGCGCACGGCGCTCTTGATGATCGGCTGGAACATGGCGATGTCGCGGCCGAGCGCGATCATAGTGCGATCGACCAGTTCGACGGCGATCGGCTTCAGTTTCACGAGATGCTGGGTGGCATCCATCGCCTCATAGAAGCTGCCGAAATGGCAGACGCCGAGCGCCTTGTTGCCGATCAACGGCCACAGCTTGAGCTCGACCTGCGTGGTGAAGGCGAGGGTGCCTTCGGAGCCGACGAGCAGATGCGCGAGATTGTTCGGCGTGTTGCGCGGCACCAGCGCATCGAGATTGTAGCCACCAACGCGGCGCTGCAGTTGCGGGAAACGCGCGGCGATCTCCTGCGCCTCGCGTTCGCCGAGCGCGAGCATCTCGCGGAACAGGGCAGGGGCGTCGTCGTTCGGGTCGATCTCGCCGAAATGAAGCTGCGTGCCATCGACCAGTGCCGCATCCATGGCGATGGTGTTGTCGCGCATGGTGCCGTAGCGCAAGGAGCGGCCACCGCAGCTATTGTTGCCGGCCATGCCGCCGATGGTCGCGCGCGATGCGGTGGACACATCGACCGGAAACCATAGCCCGTGTTTCTTCAGCTGCCGGTTGAGATCGTCGAGCACGATGCCGGGCTCGACGATGCAGGTGCGGTTCTCGACGTCGACTGAAATAAGCTTGTTGAGATGCTTCGACAGGTCGATGACGATGCCTTCATTCACCGTCTGCCCGCATTGCGAGGTGCCGCCGCCGCGCGGCGTAACCACGCGCCCGTCATCGCGGCAGATCGCCATGGCGCGCAGCGCTTCGTCGATGGTGCGGGGCACGACCACGCCAAACGGCATGATCTGGTAGAACGAGGCATCGGTGGCGTAACGGCCGCGATTGAAGGCGTCGAAGAAAACGTCGCCCGTGGTTGCAGCGGCAAGTCTGGCGGCCAATGCACTGTCGGCCGCCGAACTACGAGTCGTCACGGCCTGCTTTGTCGCCATCGCCTGAGTCTCATGTTACGAAAGTTTGTCTTTGCATCGAGGTCCGGCCTTGGCAAGGGAGAGGCGATCCGGCAAGCGGAAGTAACGTAGCTTCATCAATCGGATGATTGGTGCGTTGCGGAATCGGAATCCTGCCTTCGCCGCCAAAACGGACTCGAACGAACGTCTGGCATAATGTATACCAATCCCCGGGACGAAGTCCTTCACAGGTGAATTCACGGGCATTGCATCAGGAAAATCTCGGGGAGAGCGTCACTATGACCGTACATACCGGAAGGCATTTTCTGCAGATCCCAGGCCCTACCAATGTGCCCGATCGGGTGCTGCGGGCCATGGACATGCCAACGCTGGACCATCGCGGTCCGGAGTTCGCTGAACTCGGCCTGCATATCCTCGCTGCCATGCAGCGTGTGTTCCGCACCAAGCAGCCGGTGATGATCTATCCGTCGTCGGGCACCGGTGCCTGGGAGGCGGCTATCGTCAACACGCTGTCGCCGGGCGACAAGGTGCTGATGGCCGAGACCGGCCAGTTCGCCACCCTGTGGCGCAATCTCGCCGAGCGCTTCAAGCTCGACATCGATTTCGTGCCGGGCGACTGGCGTCATGGTGCGGATCTCACTGAAATCGAGAAGCGTCTCGCGGCTGACAAGGCGCATGCCATCAAGGCCGTGATGATCGTCCACAACGAAACATCCACCGGCTGCGTCACCTATCCGCTGGATGTGCGAAAGATCCTCGACCGTGTAAGCCATCCGGCGTTGCTGATGGTTGACACCGTCTCGGGCCTCGGCTCGCTGGAATATGAACACGATGCCTGGGGCATCGACGTCTCCGTGGCAGGCTCGCAGAAGGGCCTGATGCTGCCGCCGGGCCTCGGCTTCAATGCTGTCTCGGAGAAGGCCCTGGAGGCCTCCAAGGCCAACCAGTCGGTCCGGTCCTATTGGGACTGGCAGGAGATCATCACCGCCAACAAGCTCGGTTCCTGGCCCTACACGCCCGCCACCAACCTGCTCTACGCGCTGAAGGAAGCAGTGGCGATGCTGGAGGAAGAGGGGCTCGACAACGTGTTCGCCCGCCACAAGCGCCACGGCGCCGCCGCGCGCGCGGCTGTGAAGGCCTGGGGCCTCGAGACCGTTCCCGTCCGCCAGCAGGATCACTCGCCGGCGCTGACGGCTGTCCTGATGCCGGAGGGCCATGACGCCGACGCATTCCGCAAGGTGGTGCTGGAGAATTTCGACATGTCACTCGGCACCGGCCTCAACAAGTGGAAGGGCAAGATCTTCCGCATCGGCCATATCGGCCATTTCAACGACCTGATGCTGATGGGCACGCTGGCCGGTGTCGAAATGGGCCTCGAACTCGCCAAGGTGCCGCATCGCGCTGGCGGCGTGATGGCGGCGATGGATGTGCTCACCGGCAAGGGCGTCGTCCCGATGACCAAGGCGGCGAGCGCCTGACGCTGCATGCCGCCTGTGCTGCGGCGGCCTAACAATCTCACAGGGGCTGGCGCATAATCGCGCCAGCCCCTTTTCATTCCGGCTGCCAAGAGAGATCGCTCATGACCGCGCCTGCCAGCGAAAACCTGCTCTATTCCGTCGAGAACGGCATCGCCAAGATCACCTTCAACCGCCCGCAGGCGCGCAATGCCATGCTGTTCTCCATGTATGAGCGGATGGCGGAAATCTGCACGGCGGCCAATGACGATCGCTCGATCAAGGCGATCATCCTCACCGGTACCGGTGACAAGGCCTTTGCCTCGGGCACCGACATCTCCCAGTTCCGCGAATTCAAGACGGCGCAGGATGCGCTGGACTACGAAGCGCGGATTGACCGCGTGCTCACAGCACTGGAAACCTGTCGCGTGCCGACCATAGCCGCCATTGCCGGCGCCTGCACCGGCGGCGGCGCCGGTATCGCGGCCTGCTGCGACCTGCGCATCGGCACCGCGGCCACGCGCATGGGCTTTCCCATTGCCCGCACCCTCGGCAACTGCCTGTCGATGTCCAATATCAGCCGGGTGATGTCACTGGTCGGCCCCGCGCGGACCAAGGACATGATCTTTACCGCGCGTCTGATCGAGGCCGAGGAGGCGCTGGCGCTCGGGCTCATCAACGAGATCGTGCCCGATGTGGAGACGCTGCAGCGCCGCGCGCTCGAACTCGCGCAGCTGGTGGCGAGCCATGCGCCGATCACCCTCGAAGTCACCAAGGAAGCCGTGCGCCGCCTGCGCAAGACGCTGACGCGCGACGAGGGCCAGGATCTCGTCCTCAAGGCCTATATGAGCGAGGACTTTCGCGAGGGCATGGATGCGTTCCTCAACAAGCGCAAGCCTAACTGGCAGGGGAAGTAAGACGACCAGATAACACGCAAGGGGCCGTCCATTGGGCGGCCCTTTTTGTTTCGACCCATGACCAAAGTCGCGCCGCTCATGCATCTTGCGCGCTTGATGTCACCGAAAATACCCCTCAGAATAGAACCAACCAAAAGAGGCGGGCGCCCAAAAGCTCGCTTGGGGTCATAGGGAAGAAACAAATGTCCAAGTTGATCGGCGCCACAGCCGCGCTTGCGGCCATGCTGGCTGCTACCCCCATTGTCTCGCCCGCGCATGCGTGGGAGCCCACAAAGCCCATCGAAATCGTGGTCGCTGCCGGCGCCGGCGGCGCGTCGGACCAGATGGCGCGCATGATGCAGGCCGCCATCCAGAAGAACAATCTCGCCAAGGTGCCGGTGGTGGTGTCGCTGAAGGGCGCGGCCTCCGGCGGCGAGGCGCTGATCTACATGAAGTCCAGCGACGGCGATCCGAGCAAGGTGCTGATCGCCTATTCGCTGATCTACATGCTGCCGTTGTCCGCCAAAATCCCGTTCAACTGGCGTGACCTCACGCCGGTCTCCGTGGTGGCGATGGATCAGTTCGTGTTGTGGGACAATGCCAAGGGTCCGAAGACGGTGAAGGAATTCGTCGAGGCAGCGAAGGCGTCTGGCTCGCCCTTCAAGATGGGCGGCACCGGCTCGAAGCGTGAGGACCACGTGCTCACGGTGTTCATGGAGAAGAAGACCGGCGCCAAGTTCTCTTATCTGCCCTACAAGTCGGGTGGCGAAGCAGCGACACAGCTCGTCGGCGAGCACACCGAAGCCAACGTCAACAATCCATCCGAAAATCTCGAAGTCTGGCGCGCAGGCCAGGTGCGGGCACTCTGCGTGTTTGACAAGGAGCGCATCTCCTACCAGGCCAAGGTCACCGAGACGCAGTCGTGGAACGATGTCCCGACCTGCAAGGAAGAGGGGCTCGACGTGCAGTATCTGATGCTGCGCGCGCTCTTCCTGCCCGGCAAGGTCACCAAGGAGCAGCAGGCCTATTATGTCGATCTGGCGGAGAAGGTAACGAAGACGCCCGAATACAAGGACTACATGGAGAAGCAGGCGCTGAAGCCTGTGTTCCTCAAGGGCGAGGCGATGACCAAGTTCCTCGAAGAGGATGACGCGTTGAACAAGTCGCTGATGACCGAAGCGGGATTCGTCGCGAAGTAACGCCGCCTGTCATGCCCCGCAAAAGCGGGGCATCCAGTAGACACCGGCGCTGTTGGATCACACTGGCATTGGCGTCTACTGGATCACCCGCTTTCGCGGGCGATGACATGCTTCTGTGGCGCACGGCTCGTGTGCCTCTCTCGATTGATAGAAGCTTGCTCATGTCCAACACCGATCTCGAAATCGTCGTCGAAGACCCCACCGCGCCCGACGACGCATCGCCATCCGTCGTCAGCCGCCGCACCATCGAGATTCTCGTTTCGCTGCTGCTGCTGGGGCTTGCTGCGCTGCTTGCCTATGACAACTGGCAGACCGGCATCGAATGGGATTCGACAGGTCCGCAGCCTGGCTACTTTCCTTTCTATCTGTCGGTGATTCTCGGCGGCGCCAGCCTGTACGGCCTGATTGCAGCGCTGTTTTCCAGTGATGCGAAGACAGAAACGTTCGTAACACGCGCGCAACTGCGCCGCGTGATGCTGGTCTTCGTGCCAACGGCGGCGTTCTGCCTCGCCACCCAGTTTCTCGGCATCTACGTCGCCAGTTTCGTGCTGATCTCCGGCTTCATGCGCTTCGTCGGCAAGATCGCCTGGTGGAAATCGCTGGTCACTGCGATCGTCTTCACCGGCCTCATGTTCGTGACCTTCGATGTCGCGTTCGACGTCATCATGCCGAAAGGTCCGCTCGAGCGGGCCTTGGGACGATAAGGAGGCCGACATGGAAGCATTTGGTCTCCTGCTGCACGGTTTTTCCGTCCTGCTCACCTGGAAAATTCTGGCACTGATGATGTTCGGCCTCGTGCTCGGCATCTTCGTCGGCGTGTTGCCGGGCCTTGGCGGGCCCAACGGCGTCGCCATCCTGCTGCCGCTGACCTTCTCGATGGATCCGACATCGGCCATCGTGATGCTGTCCTGCATCTATTGGGGCGCGCTGTTCGGCGGCGCCATCACCTCGATCCTGTTCAACATCCCCGGCGAAGCGTGGTCGGTGGCGACGACATTCGACGGCTATCCCATGGCCCAACAGGGCAGGGCGGCCGAAGCGCTGACGGCGGCCTTCACGTCGTCCTTTATCGGCTCGCTGGTCGCCGTGATGCTGATCACCTTCCTGGCGCCGATGATCTCGACCTTTGCGCTCAAATTTGGGCCGCCTGAATTCTTCGCGGTCTATCTGCTGACCTTCTGCTCCTTCGTCGGTCTCGGCCGCGAAGCCAAGCACAAGACGGTCATCTCCATGTCGCTCGGCCTCTTGATCGCAGGCATAGGCATGGATACGGTGTCCGGCAATCTGCGCATGACCTTCGGATCGCCGGATCTCTTGCGTGGCATCAACTTCCTCGTCGCCGTCATCGGCCTGTTCGGCATCAGCGAAATCCTGCTGACCATGGAGGAGCGCCTGGCGCTGCGCGGCCATGCGGCCAAGATCAACCTGCGCACGATCTGGGCCGTATGGACCGACCTGCCGCGCTACTGGGCGACGCTGCTGCGCTCATCGGTGATTGGCTGCTGGCTT
>NZ_JBIISY010000402.1:0-3453 GCF_044340795.1 Tardiphaga sp. | reverse complement strand
CTGCAGGGCAGCGGTACGGCCGCCAATCCTTTCGTGAATTTTCAGACCCTGATCGCCGAAGGCACCGACTGGACCTGGAGCGGCAGCGGGACCTTTGCCGATACATTTGTGAACAGCGGCGTAGTCCGCCTGCAGTCGTCGCTGACCGGCAATGTGACCATTGCACCCGGCACCAGCCTGCTCGCCGGCAATGGTGCCAATCCCACGATCACGCCCTTCCCCGGCGGCCCGCCGATCACCGTGACCAATGCCGGCACCGTCGATCTCACCAATGGCGGCTCACCGGCGGCCAACAGCCTGACCATTGCGGGCAATTATGTCGGCAATGGCGGCCAGCTCAATGTGCGTTCCGTGCTCGGCACCGATGGCGCGCCGTCGGACCGGCTGGTGATTTCGGGCGGCCAGGCCTCGGGCGCGACCGGCATCAATGTGACCAATGCGGGCGGCACCGGCGGCCTCACCCTGGACAACGGCATCCTCGTGGTTCAGGCCACCGCCGGCGCGACAACCACGCCATCTGCATTCGCTCTGAACGGCGGCTCGGTGATGGCCGGCGCCTATCAATACTATCTCTTCCGCGGCGGCGTCTCCGCCGGCACGCAGGACAACTGGTATCTGCGTTCCACAGTGCCCGCAGCACCCGCGCCCGGCACACCGGCACCCGCGCCCGCTGACAACACGCCGCCGCTGCCACCAGCGCCACAGGCCGGCTCCGAACCGCTTGCGCTCTATCGACCCGAGGTTGCGCTCTATAGCGCCGTTCCTGCCGTGGCCCGGCAACTCGGCATCGTCAGCCTCGGGACCTTCCATGACCGAAATGGCGAACAGAGCCTCCTCACCGGCCAGCGCGATGTCTCGGCGGGATGGGCACGCATCTTTGGCGGTCGCGAAAGCCAGCAATGGTCGGGTGCCGCTGCGCCCGCCTTCGATGGATCGTTTTCGGGCGTGCAGTCCGGCATCGAATTGCTCGGACGCGACAGCGATACAGGACATCGCGACCGGATCGGCCTGCTGGCGAGCTATGGCCGGGCCAACGGGCGCGTCAGCGGCTTCAGCGGCGGGTTTCAGAATACGCCCGTCGGTTCGCTCTCCCTCGACGCCACCAGCCTCGGTGCCTACTGGACCCATGTCGGGCCGAGCGGATGGTATGTCGACGCCGTTGCGGCACACGCGTGGTACACGGGATCGCCGTTTTCGGTTCAGGGGCTGCAAGCCGCGCCCAATGGAACGGGGATCATCGCCTCGATCGAAAGCGGCGTTCCGATCGCCATCGCCCCGAACCTCACGCTCGAGCCGCAGGCACAACTCATCTACCAGAATCTCGCGCTAGATCCCTCGCAAGACGCGATCTCGCGGATCGACTATGGGCGCTCCGATGCGTTGACCGGGCGACTCGGCGGTCGTCTGGTCGCCACCTATCGTACCGCGTCCGCATTGCTGCAGCCCTATCTGAAGGTGAATGTCTGGCACGACTTTGGCGGCACCGACAGCCTCGTCTTCGCGGCCTCCGACTTCATCACGACCCAGCGCCGGGCAACCGCTTATGAGGTCGGCGGCGGCGTAACCGCGACGCTTTCACAGGCGGTCGCGGTGTTCGCAGCGGCCGGCTATATAGGCAATCTCGACCGCAACAACCGCGAGACCATTCAGGGCAACGTCGGCGTCCGGTTGACGTGGTAGCCAGTCGCGAGCCGGCCTCATCTCCCGATCTCGGGAAAGACCTGTGCGGTTTCACGCACCGTCCCGCCCTTCCCTTGGCGATGTCATACCAAGCGTCTATGCTTCTTCCACAGGCATGGCCGACGCCGCCCTGCCTGCGATTTGCATGACCATCTCCGCGGGAATTTCGAGGACGAGGATAGGCCTATGACGCGCGAATTGTTCTGGCTGACGCTGACGGTGATTCTCACCGGTATCATGTGGCTGCCCTATATCCTGAACCGCATCATGGTGCGCGGCGCCGCTGGCGCCATGGCCAATCCCTCGCGCGCCGACAAGCCGCAGGCCGAATGGGCCAACCGCATGATGTTCGCCCATGACAACGCGGTCGAGAACCTGATCATTTTCGCGCCGCTGGTGATCATCCTCAATCTCGCGGACGTGTCGACCCCGGCCACCGTGATGGCCTGCATGATCTATTTCTGGTCGCGCATCGCGCATCTCGTAGTCTACACCCTTGGCCTGCCCATTCTGCGCACCGTGGCCTTCATGATCGGCTTTGTTGCCCAGGCCGTGCTTGCGGTGGCGATCCTGCGGATTCCGGTCTGAGGCCAGAACCCGCAGGATGACCGGCGGCTATTTCGCGCCGCCGGCCTTTGCGGCCTTGGCTTCGGCCATCGCCGTCTTGCAGGCCGACGAAAGCTTGTCCGAATTGTCGGCCAGGCATTTGGCGATCCGTCCGCCCGCCGGGCATGGTGTCCTTGCAGAACTGCCGATAGTCGGCGCGGCACGCGTTGCGTGCTTCTTCGGCTTCTGCCTGCGCGATCGTGAAGAGCGTGGTCAGCGTCATGGCGAGGCTGGTGGAAGCGCGGGCGACGATGGCAATGCGTGACATGAAGTCTCCTGTTGAGGTGATGTTGCGATCGCCATGACCCTAGCCACGCGGCGTCAGTCGCATTTCACAGCCGCGCATTGATTGATGGCAATGCGTCACCGCGCGTAACAGTTTGTAACAGTTGAGCCCGACCGCTTGCCGATGCCGCTCAAGTATCGGATGACTTGGGCATGAGCCTCTCGCAGCCCACCATCCTGATCGTCGAGGACGACCCAGAAATCCGCCGTCTCGTGCGCGATTTCCTGTCGCAGGAAGGTTTTGTCATCGAGCTGGCCGAAGACGGCAAGGCGATGGATGCGGTGCTGCAACGACAAAAGCCTGACCTGATCATCCTCGATCTCATGCTGCCGGGCGAGGACGGGCTCGCCATCTGCCGTCGCTTGCGGACGCAAGGCACGATCCCGATCCTGATGCTCACCGCCAAGAGCGACGAGATCGACCGCGTCGTCGGCCTCGAAATGGGCGCCGACGACTATCTGACAAAACCGTTCTCGTCGCGCGAATTGCTGGCGCGTGCCCGCGCGATCCTGCGCCGGACCCGGCCGGCTGCTGAGACTCCGGACAATCGCCGCCACGGCTTCGATGCCTTCGTCATCGACATCGATGCCCGGCAGCTTGCCACGCAAGGCGGCGATCCCGTCACGCTCACCAGTGCCGAATTCGACCTGCTCGTCGCCTTCGTGCAGCGACCGCGCCGCGTGCTGACCCGCGACCAGATCCTCGACTGGACGCACGGACGTTCCGCCGAGCCGTTCGATCGTACCGTCGACATGCTGATCTCCCGCCTGCGCAAGAAACTGGACGCAGCAAGCCGGGACTCCAATCTGATCACGACGGTGCGGAATGGCGGCTATCTGTTCACCGCCCATGTGAAGCAGCTCACATGATCAGCGGCTTCT
>NZ_JBIISY010000167.1:0-13582 GCF_044340795.1 Tardiphaga sp. | reverse complement strand
CTGGTCATTTTATACGTGAAGCGAAAATAGATGAATCCGGTCTTTTCGAAGTAGGAGACATAGATGATCTGGCGCAGGGCTCCGTTATAGTCCTTGTCATAGACCTTCTTGCCGAAGTCGAATTTCCTGCCCTCGATTTTCTTCAGCGCAGTCGCCATCTTCTTTTCAAATTTGGGGTCCCCGGCCGCCTCGGCAATTCTTTGCGCGGCGTCTTGGAATTTGCTCTGGCTGATGAGCGCGAAGGTGTCACTCGCGAAGCGATCGGGGTCATCGACGGGCACCGCGGCAGCAAAGGCTGCGGGGGCGGTCAGACAAAGAAAGAGAGCAAGGAACGAAAGCAGACGGATATGCACGGTGATCTCACGGGATTTGCTGGCGACTGGCGACCTGAGTTCGCGTCTGCGGACTACACCATTTCCCCGCGTGCCTTCAGCGCCTCGCCGCGAATGCCGTCGATATTCGCCTTGTAGCTCTCCATCGTGCCGCCCTTGAACACGGCCGAACCTGCCACGAACGCATTCGCGCCCGCCGCCGCCAGTGCGCCGACCGTCGCGGCCGACACGCCGCCATCCACCTCGATATCGATCGGGCGGCCAGCCAGCATGGCGCGCAGATTGGTGACCTTGTCGATCGCCGAGGGAATGAAAGCCTGGCCGCCGAAACCGGGGTTCACCGACATCACCAGCACGAGATCGACGAGGTCGAGCACATATTCGATCGCGCTCAGCGGTGTGCCGGGATTGAGGGAGACGCCGGCCTTCTTGCCGAGATTGCGGATCGCCTGCAGGGAGCGGTGCAGATGCGGGCCGGCTTCGGCATGGATGGTGATGTGGTCGCAGCCGGCCTTGGCGAAGGCTTCGAGATAGGGATCGACCGGCGCGATCATAAGATGCGCATCGAAGATCTTTTTGGTGTGTGGGCGCAGCGCCTTGATGACGTCGGGGCCGTAGGAGATGTTCGGCACGAAATGGCCGTCCATTACGTCGAGATGCATCCAGTCGGCGCCGGCCGTGTCGACGGCGCGGACCTCGTCGCCAAGCTTGGCGAAATCTGCCGCCAGAATAGACGGGGCGATCACCAGCGGGCGCGGCGCGAAGCTCTGGGACATGGTCGTTGTTCCTGAAGGGGCGTTGGATCGGCTCCGCCTAACATGCGGGTGAGAGCGCGGCAACGCAGGGCCGCAGGGCCTGTGGAGTTCCGGCAAAATCTGCCGTTCGGGCAGGGATTGCCCGGTCCAGACCCGGCTCGGATGCGCGTTGCTCATTGATTTCGCGTCACTTTTTCGCTGGCACGCGGATTGCTGAGTTGTCCTTGGGCCATTCCGGCCTGGATGGAGATCGACGATGATTGGCGTCGGAGCACTTGCCTCATCGGCCATGGACCTTCTGCAGTCGCTGACCGCGAAGAAGACGTCGTCATCCGCGTCCTCGAAGGGCACGAGCGGCGTCCAGTCGGAGCCATTCCTCGCTGCGCTGCGGACGACGGACGGGTCGAGCGCGAGCACAACGGCGACCAAGGGCACGCTCTTCACCAACCTGTCGGCCACGACCATGAGCTCGCTCTTGGATGCGCAAAGCCAGACGCAGTTTTCGGCGAACTCGAAGACGCGGTCCGATGCGCTGAAGAGCCTGTTTGCCCAGCTCGATGGCGACGGCAACGGGTCGATCAGCAAGGCGGAATTCGCCGACAAGCTCGGCGCCGGCGGCACCAATGTCGCCAATGCCGACAAGGTTTTCGCCAAGCTCGATACGGACGGCGATGGCTCGGTCAATATCAGCGAACTTGGCAAGGCGCTGAAGGGCGGCAGCAAGCCTCAGCATGGCGGCGGTGGCGACTCTGATACTGCTGGCTCAACCACCTCGACGACGCTGAATGCCGATGGCACCACCACCACGTCGATCAGCTATGCCGATGGCTCCAAGGTCACCTCGACTTCGGCAGTGCCGACATCATCGGCATCAGCAGCCGCGCGAACATCCTACAATGCGGTCGAGCAGATGATCGCCAAGCAGGCGCAGCTGATCTCAAGCGCGACGTTGCCGCTGTCGATCAGCGTTTGATCGTTCCAGCTCGCGACAGGCGAAACGATCGCGGACGCGGTAGTTGAAGAATGCGCCGCGTGATTGCGCAGTGCTGAATGCAGCGTGAACTTCCGGTGGCACCTGCGCATAAGCATACCGACGTCCGCTCGTGAACGTCACGCGCATTTCCCGCGTGGCGGGGCTGTAGCTGAGATGGCGAATCGCTGTCGAGGGCATGGCGGTCACCGCGTCGTTGCTCAACTACACAAACTCATACCACCGCATTTCGTTGCACCCGCGAGGTGGTAGGTAGAAGGTTGCGCGCGCGCAAAAATCTTTGCGCCGGATTGCCGCATATGTGGCAACGGCATTCGGAACTTCATTTCTCGCTAACGTTAACGCGTCAGGCTTTCCAGTAGTTGGAAGTAGTTCTGGTGGCTTATGTTGCGTAGCATAGTATTCATGACCGTTATTGGTAGTTATCTATTCGGCGCTCCGGCGCGCGCAGAGGACGAGCTTTTTGCCTCGATGCGGCTGCGCGGTGGCTATGACAGCAATCCGCTTTTCTCTACCGGCGGAGGTCGCGGCAGCGGCAGTATCGGCAGCGCCTTCATCGGCACCGAAGTGGGCCTGATCGCCGCTGGCAAGCAGGATGACATCACCTGGAATGCGACAGCCGAGGCCAATGCAACGCGTTACATCGCACCGGGCATCGATCCCGCGCTGGTGGTCAAGCTGGGTCTGCGCGGCATCACGGGCGACGATGATTTACGCATGATCTCGACGACGTCATTCGCAGAGATCGACACCTACAACACCAAGTCGATGGATCTCGCGCAGGCGGTGAAGCTGGAAAGCATCAAGGGCACGATCAAGCTGTTCGTCACCGGCGAGGTCGGCTTGTCGCGGCTGAACCAGGCCAATGTGATCTTTCAGGATTTCCTGCCAATCCCGCATCAGGTGATGCGCGGCACCATCATTCCCGGCGTCAGCGTGATCACCAGCAAAGGCGAGGTGGGCGTTTCGCTGAATCTGTCGATGCGGCGCTATGCGGAAGAACTCGATCTGTTCGGCTATCGCCGCGACAATGAACGCATCCAGCCATTCCTGTTCGGGCGTTATACGGATGGCGATCTCAGCGTGTTCGCGTCGGTGTCGCAGCTTTATGGCATCTGGCACGACATCGATTTCACCAATGTGAATACGACCTTGTTCGATGCCAACCTGACCTGGCGGCCAAAGCCGTTCACGCTGGAACTGGCGGCCGTGCGGCGCGCGGGCGAGACGACATTCCCGATCTCGCCGATCACGATCGATACGCTGCTGACGGCGAGAGGGAGCTGGCAGGTCAACGACAAGTGGTCGCTGACGGCAGCGGCGGGCTATACGGATTCGGTCTATCTCGACTCACCCTACCGGGCGACGACTTATACTTATGGCGTCGGCGCGGTGCGCGAGATGGGCAGTGGCTACAAGCTCGGCTTCGATCTCACCCGCGTTACCGGCACGCTGCTCGATGGCGAGAAGGCGCAGGGCTATATCGTCGCGTCGTCGCTGTCGAAGAG
Organism: Tardiphaga sp.; assembly: GCF_044340795.1. GTDB lineage: Bacteria > Pseudomonadota > Alphaproteobacteria > Rhizobiales > Xanthobacteraceae > Tardiphaga. Next base: position 9,996 of record NZ_JBIISY010000167.1, on the reverse strand, counting down.
TTTTGCACCGACAGCGACGAAGCCGAAGGGTGACGTAACTGCCAAGCCGGCACTCTAGCCGGTTGGAGGGCGAACGGGGGCGTACCCCCGTTCGCTGCCGAGGGACAAGTGAGATCCCTCAGCCGTCATGTGTGATGCTGTCAATCAGCAGCCGCACCCGCCACGTCCGCCAACACCGACGCCAGCGCCGACATTGACGAGGAGGCCATTGCGCAGCAGGCCGCCAACCAGGCCGTGCTTGCCGCCGAGGCCCGAGACGCCGACGCCCAAACCGGCGCCGACACCAAGGCCACCACGGCCACCGAGCACGCCGCCGAGCAGACCGCCGGCATTGACGCCGACACCAAGGCCGAGACCGACATTGAGGCCCTTGGCGTTTGCAGACGGTGCGCTCATCAGAGCGGCGGCGGTGATGGCAAGGATAGCGATCTTCTTCATGACGTTCTCTCCACTGTTGTGTGCCCCGTTTGGACACGTGCGAAGATGCGCCGATCAATTTAGCTCTGCAATCGAAAGGGAATTTTTACCTTAAAGCAGGCGGTTTTATACGATCGAATACATGAAGTTCGGTAGATAAATACTTTGGCGACTACAAGTATACCCGAGGTGTCACACGTATCTCGATCCCACTGGTTTTGCATGCTGTTGGTGGGGATTGGTGAGGCGACACGGAGGCAGCTTGCGGCATCACTGTCCGGCCGTAGGGCGAATGAGGCGGAGCCGTAATCCGCCGGCCGAGTTCATAATCGAAACTCCGCGGCGGATTACGCTGCGCTCATCCGCCCTACAGCGCGGCGTTTATTTCGAAAAGCGGTCGCGCCAGCTCGGCAACGCACCGGCAAAGGGAAGCGCAGTGGCTTCATAGACGCCACGCGCGATCGCGCGGGCGATCACATTGCCGGCGAGCATGCCGAGTTCGGTGAGCCCCACCAGTGGATCGATGGCCTTTTCGCCCGTCGCAGCAGCGAACACGATATCGCCGTCGAGTGGCGCGTGAACGGGATAGATCGCATGGGCGAAGCCGGTCTGCGCCATCATGGCGAGTCGCTGGGCCTGTGCCTTGGTGAGGATCGCATCGGTGACGACGACGGCGAGCGTCGTGTTCTCGATGGAGTTCGCAGCCGGGCCGCCCTTGATGCGGAGCGCATGCATGTCCGGGGTGATCCTGTCCGGAAAACCCCGGCCGCCGAACTCGCCATTCTGCTCGAAAGCCACTGCCCAGAAATGCGCGCTGTCGCCCATGGTGACGCTGCCGACGGCGTTCACCGCGGCGAGTGCGGCCACGCGCACGCCCGATGGCGTCACGGCGGAGGCGGAGCCGAGGCCGCCCTTGAGGTTGACGGTGGTGGCGCCCATGCCGGCGCCGACGCTGCCCAGCGCGAATGTGTCGCTTGCATTGACGGCGGCGGCATAGCCGAGATCGCGATACGGCGGGAAGCGGCCCCAGTTCTTGTCACCGCCATTGATGAGATCGAACAGGATCGCGCCGGGCACGATGGGGATCACGGCGTTTCCGATCTGGAAGCCGCGACCCTGTTCGGCGAGCCAGGCTTGCACGCCGCCGCCGGCCTCCAGCCCGAAGGCGGAGCCGCCGGAGAGGGCGAGGCCGTGAATGGTGTCAACCGTATTGACGGGATCGAGCAGGCTGCTGTCCCGCGTGCCCGGCCCGCCGCCGCGCACATCCACCGAGGCGACCGCGGGCTTGTCGAACAGGATGGCGGTGACGCCGGAGGCGAGGGCACTGTCGTCGGCATGGCCGACCCGGACGCCGGCGATATCGGTGAGCAGGTTCTTCATTCGGTTCCTCCCGGCAAATTCCATGCCGCGCTGGCGATCACGCGTGTTCACAACCGCATCAACAGCCACATCCTTGATCTAACACGCTTGCATGTCGGCGCGCGCGCGGTGCATCTAGCCGCATGATCACGGATGTCACGATCCCCGCGGCGCTGGTCGCCGGCATTGTCAGCTTTCTGTCACCCTGCGTGCTGCCGCTGGTGCCGCCTTATCTCATCTATCTCACCGGCGCGACCATCGAGCATGTGGCCAATGACGAGCAGGAAGCAGCCTCCCGGCGTGCGGTGATGATCTCCGCGCTGGTCTTCGTGCTCGGCTTCTCCACCGTCTTCGTCCTCCTCGGTGCCAGCGCCAGCCTGATCGGAAGCCTGGTGCGCGCCTATGCGGCGCAGCTCTCGCTGGTGGCCGGCGTGCTGATCATTCTGATGGGCCTGCATTTCCTCGGCCTGACGCGGATCAGTTTCTTGATGCGCGAGGGGCGCCTCGCCATGCCGAAGCCGGTGGGCCTCTGGGGCGCCTATGCGATGGGCCTCGCTTTCGCCTTCGGCTGGACGCCCTGCATCGGCCCGATCCTGGCGGCGATCCTGTCGGTGGCGGCCGCAGAGGCGACCGTGGCCAAGGGAGCAGGGCTCCTGGCTGTCTATTCGCTCGGCCTCGGCATCCCGTTCCTGATCGCGGCCTTCATGGTCGAGCGCTTCTCCAGCGTGTTCGCGCGGATGAAGAAGCACCTCGTGCATGTGGAGCGCGCGATGGGCGCGCTGATGATCCTCACCGGCATCGCGTTTCTCACCGGCGGCATCGCGAATGCCAGCATCTGGCTGCTGGAGACGTTTCCCGCGTTGCAGAATTTCGGGTGAGAGCTACACGCTCTCACTGTCATCGCCCGGCTTGACCGGGCGATCCAGTATGCGGCGTCGGAGGTGAGACGCATTGAGAGCGGTGTTTACTGGATCCCCGCTTTCGCGGGGATGACAGATAGTGTCACGGAGAGCCGGAAGCCTCAGCTTCCCTTGCCGAGCTCCGCGTAGTTGCCCTTCGCGTCCCACTTGTAGACGACATAGTCGATCGCCTTGATGTCGCCCTTGGCATCGAACGCCATCTTGCCGAGCACGGTGTCCCATTCGCCGGCCTTGATGGTCTCCATCACCTTCTTGGTGTCGGTGGAGTTCGCCTTGGCCACGGCCTGGGTCCAGACCTGGAACGCGGCATAGGTGTAGAGCGTGTAGCCTTCCGGATCGATGTTCTTGGCCTTGAACTTCTCGACGATGGCCTTGGCGGTCGGCTTGTTGCGCGGATCGGGGCCGAAGGTGAACAGCGTGCCTTCCGCGGCAGGTCCCGTGATGGAGGCGAATTCCTTGTCGTTCATGGCGTCGCCCGCCATCATCACGGTCTTGAGGCCCTGGTCGCGCATCTGGCGCAGGATCAGACCGGCTTCCTGGTGGTAGCCGCCAACATAGACGAGATCGATATTGTCGCGCTTCAAGCGCGAGACGATGGAGTTAAAATCCTTGTCGCCCTTGTTGTAGCTCTCGAACATCTTCTCGGTGACGCCGGCCTTGTTCAGCGCCTTCTTGGTCTCGTCGGCGAGACCCTTGCCGTAGGTGGTCTTGTCGTTGAGGATCGCGACGTTCTTGCCCTTGAAATTCTTGGCGATGTAGTCGGCGGCGACGAGGCCCTGCTGGTCGTCACGGCCGCAGACGCGCAGCACATTGGTCAGCTTGCGCTCGGTGAAGAGCGGATTGGTCGAGGCCGGGGTGATCTGCAGCACATTGCTGTCGGCATAGGCTTCCGAGGCCGGGATCGACGACGACGAACAGAAGTGCCCGGCGACGAATGGCACCTTCGAGGAGGCGAGCTTTTCGGCGACTGAGCGGGCCTGCTTCGGATCACAGGCATCGTCGCCGACCTGCAGCGCGAGCTTCTTGCCGAGTACGCCGCCGGCGGCATTGATGTCGGCCACGGCCTGATCAGCACCGTTCTTCATCTGCCGGCCGAAGGCCGATTCGCCGCCCGTCATGGGGCCGGCCACCGCGACATTGATGTCCTGCGCAAAGGCGGCCGATGACAGCAGCGATGCCGCGAAGGCAAGACCAAGTAGCTTGATGGGTTTCATGTGATCCTCGCGATGATCCGAAACGGGGCCGTGGGGCCGAGGCCGATGGCCGGGGTGGATGACACCGGAGTGTGGGGTGATTTTCGCGTGAAGTCATCGGCAATTTTTGGGACGCAACCGGGGCAACTGCGTCACTTCGCCGCCGGTTTTCTTCTTAACCTCTCCCCGCAGAGGGGCGGGGAGAGGTTAGCGAGTGTCACGACCGGTTTGGACGTCAATCCTTCAGCTTCGCGCGCTCGGCCTTCAGGTCATCCGTCGAGAGAGGCAGGAACCCCGTCACGTTCTCCGCGAAGCGCGCGATGATCGCCTGGCCTTCGTCGGACAGCGCCAGAGCGAGATAATCCTTCACCAGCGGATCCATCGGCTGCTTCGGGGGATGCGCCGCATACAGCGTGATGGCTGGCGTCAGCGGATAGGCACCTTTGGCAACCTCGGTTTTGTCTGGCGCCGCAAACGGTTTGCCAGCGTCGCTGGCGAGCGGAACGATGCGGACACCGTCCTGCGGCTTCTGCGCGATCCAATCGACGATGGCGATGCCATAGGGATCCTGCGCCACGGCCTGCAGGACGGCGGCGTCATCCGCCAGTCCCTCGTAATGTCCGGCGAATGGCATGCCGCCGAGACGCGACAACCGCAGGCTTGTGGAGAAGTCGCCATCATCGCGCTGGCCATAGAGATGAACGCGACGGGTGCCCCATGCGCCGGTGACGCCGAGCTGGCTCCATGTATTGATGTCGCCAGCGGGCGAGCCCGAGGTGAACAGGCCGGCAAGCTGGGTCATGGTCAGGCCTGCGAGCGGATTGGAGCCGTGCACATAGACCGCCGGCGGCGTCTTGCCACCGGCGCGCGGGCCATAGCCGGCATAGCCGACCTTGATGGCAAGTGCGTTATGCTTGTTGATGGCCTTGAAGGCGCGAATGTCAGGTCGTGTCGCTTCGCCGACCACGAAGCCGATTGCTGTGGCGCCGGCCGCAAGCGCCGGCAGCGCGGTGGCCGATCCTTTGAGCACAGGTGCGAATTTCGCACCGGGATGAGTCTCGGCGAATTTCGCATTCAGCGCATCGATCACGGGCGCCAGCGCTTCATCACCATGCAGGGCGATGCGGCCGTCGGAGAGCAGATAGCTGGCGTCCTTCGGAGCAGTGGGGTTCGGCTTGGCGTCTTGTGCCTGTGCGCCCGAGACAGCGATCAGCACGGCAAGGAGAGAAAGCGTCTGTTTCATTGGTCGAGCTTTGCGCGTTCGGCGGCCGCATCGGCAGCGCTGAGGGGAATGTAGCCATTGGCCTGGGCGGCAAAAATCTGCTGGCCTTCTTTCGACAGCAGCAGTTTGAGATAATCCGCTGCGACCGGATCGATCTTCCCGTTCGCTTCGCGCCGCGCGTAGAAATACAGATAGCGGCCATACGGATATTGGTTGGCCTGGATCTCGGCGGGGGTGCCCTTGATGAACGGGCCTTCCGGTTTTTCGGACACCGCAACCTGCTTGATCTTGTCGGTCGCGCGCCCGATCGCAGCGACGGTGATGCCGCCGGGCTCGTTTTCCAGTCGCTTCAGCAATTCATCCGTCGAAGAATATTCCTCGTAACGCGTACTGTAGGGTTTGCCGTCGAGCCGATTGGCCATCATCCACGTGCCGAAGCCGCTATATTGCGGCGTGCCGAGTGGATGGATCAGTCGCCTGGTCCAGTCACCGGTGAGGCCGAGCTGGCCCCAGCGGGAAAAATCGCCGCCGTTATTGCCGATGGTCAGCATTTTCGCGACTTGCGTTGTGGTCAGCTGCGTCAGCGGATTGTCGCGATGAACATAGACGGCCAGCGAGGTCGCGAGTTTCTGCGACGTGTCATTGGCGGCATTGGCGACCTTGATCTCGATGGGCTCGGAGCCGAAGGCACTCTTGAAGCCGGCGGCTTCCAGCAGCTTGATCGGGCGGCCCATCGAACCGACGAGGATGCGGTTGTAAGTGAGATTGGGGATCGCCGTTTCCGCACCGGCAGAGATATCGACCAGCCTGGCTCCCGGATGCGTCTTTGCATAGAGCGCATTGCCGCGCTCGACGGCGAATTTGGCATGCACGGCGCCGCCGATCCGGATCGCACCATCCGCGCTCACATAGGGAGCGCCGGCGGGAGGCTTGGCAGTGCCTGGCGCATAGGCAGGGAGGGCAGGATCAACGAAGAAGGTTTCGGCGATGGCCGGTGCGGCAGATGCCAGCACGACCAGTGCTAGTGATGCCGCGCAGGCGCGGGTGGTGACGATCATGAAAGGGGCTCGCTCGAGACTATGGACGCGCTGCTTATACAGCGCTTGGCAAGCCGCGATTTAGTATCGCTCTAGACATGGGCACCGTCATTGCGAGGAGCGTAGCGACGAAACAATCCACACGCCACGAAGCAAGAACTGGATTGCTTCGTCGAACGGGCTCGCAATGACGATGAGGCAATCAGCCGTGCCGTCCGCCTTCGAGATAGGCCGAGCGTATCTCCGGCGCCTTGAGCAATTCAGCACCGGTGCCTGACAGCGTGATCAGGCCATTGACCATCACATAGCCGCGATGCGCAAGCCGCAGCGCGTGGTTGGCGTTCTGCTCCACGATCAGCACCGTGAGGCCGTCCTGCTTGTTAAGCACGCGGATGGCATCGAAAATCTGCTTGGCGATCAGCGGCGCGAGGCCGAGCGAGGGCTCGTCCAGCAGCAGCAGGCGGGGGCGACTCATCAGAGCGCGGCCAATGGCCAGCATCTGCTGCTCGCCGCCGGACAGCGTGCCGCCGCGCTGGGTCATGCGTTCCTTCAGGCGCGGAAACAGCGTCAGCACCTTGTCGAGGCTTTCGCTGTGTTCGGCCGGCGTCATCTCGTTGACATCGGCGCCCATCTGCAGGTTTTCCGCAACGCTCATGCGCGGAAAAATGCGGCGGCCTTCCGGCGATTGCGCGATGCGCATGCGTGCGATCTCGTGCGTCGGCAAGGCGGTGATATCCTTGCCGTCATAGATGACGCTCCCCGAGCGGGCGCGGGGCTTGCCGAAGATGGTCATCATCAGCGTCGATTTGCCGGCGCCATTGGCGCCGATCAATGCAACGATCTCGCCGCGCTGGATGGCAAGGTCGACGCCTTTAAGTGCTTCGATCTTGCCATAGGACGCGCGCAGGCCGGTGATGGCGAGCATGGGGGTGGCGGCGCTCACGTCTCGCCCTCCATCACCGCAATCGCTTCTTCCTCGTCGGCGCCGAGATAGGCGGCGATGACCTTCGGATCATCGCGAATTTCCTGCGGCGTGCCATGGGCGATCTTCACGCCGTAATCCAGCACGTTGATGTGATCGGAGATTTCCATCACCACCGACATGTCGTGCTCGATCAGCAGGATCGAGGTGCCGTGCTCGCCGCGAATGCGCAGCAGGAGATCATTGAGCTCGCCGCTTTCCTTCGCATTGAGGCCGGCGGCCGGCTCGTCGAGGCAGAGCAGGGCGGGCTCGGTACACATGGCGCGCACGATTTCGAGGCGGCGCTGGTCGCCATAGGGCAGGTTGCCCGCAGCGTCATCGGCGCGAGGCAACAGGCCGATCTGGTCGAGCCAGTAACGTGCGAGATCGATCGCGGCGTTCTCCGCCGCGCGGAAGGATGGCACGCCGAACAGCCCGAGAAACGTATAGCCCGACGCACGCATCAGCGCGTTGTGCTGGGCCACCATCAGGTTTTCCAGCGCGGTCATGCCGGGAAACAGGCGGATGTTCTGGAAGGTGCGCGCAACCTTTGCCACCTTCGAGATGCGAAAGTCGTTGAGCGTCTCGAGCTGCCATTCGCTGTCCGTATGGCGCAGCCGGATGATACCCGACGTCGGCTTGTAGAAGCCGGTGATGCAGTTGAACACCGTGGTCTTGCCGGCGCCGTTCGGGCCGATCAGGGCGGTGATCTTGCCGCGCTCGGCGGTGAACGAAAGCTCATTGACGGCGACGATGCCGCCGAAGCGCATGGTCAGGTTTTCGACGCTGAGAATGTCGTTGATCATCCCGCGCCCTCCTTCACGAGGTCGGAGGAGATCGCCTGATTGCGTTCCAGATAGACGGTCGGCGCGCGGTGGCCGATCAGGCCGCGCGGGCGCCAGATCATCAACAGCACCATCGCCATGCCGAACACCAGCATGCGGAAATGTTCGAGCCCGCGGAACAGCTCGAAGCCGCCGATCAGCGCGACCGCCGCGAGCGCGACACCGAGCTGCGAGCCCATGCCGCCGAGCACGACGATGGCCAGCACCAGTGCCGACTCATGGAAGGTGAAAGACTCCGGGCTGATGAAGCCCTGCCGCGTGGCGAAGAAGGCGCCGGCGAAGCCGCCGAACATGGCGCCGATGGCAAAGGCGGTGAGTTTTGTCGTCGTGGTGTTGATGCCGAGGGCGCGGCACGCGACTTCGTCCTCGCGCAGCGCTTCCCAGGCGCGGCCGATGGGCAGGCGGCGCAGGCGGATGGTGGCCCAGTTGGTGATCAGCGCCAGTACGAGGATCAGGTAGAACAGGAAGACGATGCGATGGGTCGGCGAGAATTCGATGCCGAGCATCGCCGCGAGGCCATCATCGCCGGGCGTCAGCGGAATGCCGAACATGGTCGGGCGCGGGATGCCCGAAATGCCATTGGGGCCGCCGGTGAGCGATTGCCAGTTTAGCAGCACCAGGCGGATGATCTCGCCGAAGGCCAATGTGACGATGGCGAGATAGTCGCCGCGCAGCCGCAGCACCGGAAAGCCCAGCAGGATGCCGAAGAAGGCTGCGAGGATGCCGGCCAGCGGGAGGCACATCCAGAACGACCAGCCGAAGGTGGTCGCCAGCAGCGCGTAGGAATAGGCGCCGACGGCATAGAAGGCGACATAGCCGAGATCGAGCAGGCCGGCGAGGCCGACGACGATATTGAGACCCCAGCCGAGCATCACATAAGTCAGCACGAGGATGCCGAGATCGAGGATGTAGCGCTCGTTGTAAAAGATCACCGGGACGAGGAAGGCGAAGATCAGCAGAACAGGCACCAGCGCGCGGCCGGCGAAAGACAGCGCCCTGGTCGCGGATGGCGGCATCACGCGCACCGTCTCCACCGGTCCCCACCAGGCGCGCAGCAGCTCGATCAGGATACTGCCGCCGAACACGGTGGCGACCATGGCGGCGAGATCGCCGAAGCGGGTCCAGTAAGTGAGCTGACCGTCGGAGCCGGCTTCGGTCCGCACGCCGATCATCAGCGAGAACAGCACCAGCGCGACCAGCGCGGAGATCACGGCCTTCTTGAAGATGAATGCGACGTCGAGGCCGCGGGTGATTTTGCTGGATGTCGATGCCGTTGCCACGCCGTTTCCCGTCAGACTTTTTCGACTTCGGGACGGCCGAGCAGGCCGGTCGGCATGAAGATCAGCACCACGATCAGGATCGAGAAGGCGGCGACGTCCTTGTATTCGGTGGAGAAATAGGCCGACCACAGCGTCTCGATCAAGCCGATCAGCAATCCTCCGAGCATGGCACCGGGCAGCGAGCCGATGCCGCCCAGCACGGCAGCGGTGAACGCCTTGATGCCGGCAACGAAGCCCATGAAGAAATCCACCAGGCCGTAATAGAGCAGATACATCATGCCGGCGACGGCGGCGAGCGCGGCACCTATCACGAAGGTGAAGGAGATGGTGCGATCGACATCGACGCCGAGCAGCGACGCCATCTTCTGGTCCTGCTCGCAGGCGCGCATGTCGCGGCCGAGGCGGGTGCGGGCGACGAGATAGGTGAACAGCGCCAGCAGCACGACGGTGGTGATCACGACGATGATCTGGATGTTGGAGACGCGGATGGAGAAACCATCGACGCCTTCATGCAGCGTGTAGCCACCGGTGATGATCGGCGGCACCGGCTTCACGCGCGCGCCCTGGGCGACCTGCGAGAAGTTCGTCAGCACGAAGGACATGCCGATGGCCGACAACATCGGCGCGAGGCGGAAGGAGTGGCGTAGGGGGCGATAGGCGATGCGCTCGATGGTCCAGCCATAGAGCGATGTGATGGCCATCGCCACCAGCAGCACGACCAGCAGGATCAGCGGGACGGCCGTGAGCCCGATGGAGACGAGA
>NZ_JBIISY010000166.1:0-13648 GCF_044340795.1 Tardiphaga sp. | reverse complement strand
GCGGATGCAGGTCGCGGACCAGGCTCTTGAGACGTTCTTCCACCACATGAGTGTAGATCTGCGTGGTCGAGATATCGGTGTGGCCGAGCAGTGTCTGCACGATGCGGAGATCGGCGCCGTTATGCAGCAGGTGGCTGGCAAAGGCGTGGCGCAGCACATGCGGCGACACCAGCCGCGGTGCGATGCCGGAAGCGCTGGCGAGGTCCTTCAGGTCGCGGGCAAAATGCTGGCGGGTGAGATGGCCACTCTCGCCGGACGACGGAAACAGCCACTTCGATGCGGTGCCCTTCTTCTGTCCCTTCTGCGTCTCGGCCATGACAGCAAGATAGTCCGCCATGGCCGTCTTGGCCGTCTCGTTGAGCGGCACCAGGCGTTCCTTGTTGCCCTTGCCGCGCACCACGATCATGCGCGCATCGCGTCGTGCAGCGGTGACGGGCAGCGAGACGAGCTCGGAGACGCGCAGGCCTGTGGCGTAGAGGACTTCGAGCAGGCAATAGAGCCGCGCATGGCGCAGCCGCTGCGGCAGCGTGGCTGCGGTGTTCTGGGCCATGCTGCGGCCCTGCACCAGCATCCGGTCGACATCGGCGATCGACAGCACCTTTGGCAGGCTGCGGCCGCGCTTGGGGCCGGACAGGATCGCGGCGGGATCGTCAGCGCGGATGTTCTCGCTCAGCAGGAAGCGAAACAGATGCCGCAGCGCCGACAGCCGGCGCGCCACGGTGGTCGACTTGAAGCCGCGGTCGTCGAGGTCTTCGAGATAGTCCCGCAGCAACTGTGTATTCGCCGATCCGAAACTGGATTTCGCGCGGACCGCGAATTCGGAAAAATCCTCGAGGTCGCGCCGATAGGCGTCGAGCGTGTTCGCGCCGGCGCCTTGCTCGGCGGCGAGCATGTCGAGGAACAGGGCAGACAGGCGGGCGTCGGACGGGATGCTCATACTTAGGCCTCAAGTAGCGCGGTGCTTTCCCTCCCCCAAGCGGCGCAGCCGCGCAGTGGGGAGGGTGGCGCGAAGCGCCGGGTGGGGTGCCCCACGTGACGTCGAGCGTGGGACAGCCCCACCCTGACCCTCCCCACTGCGCCGCTTCGCGGCTTGGGGGAGGGACACTCCGGTCGGAGCTTAGTGGCTATTTCTTGAGAAACTTGTCCGGCTGGACGGTCACCGTCATGTCCCGGGGCTTCGGATGGACGAAATTCGCCAGCGCGAAGATCGCGCCATAGATCACCCCGCCGATGACAGCGACGACCGTCAGGAAGCGGAACAGGCTGGGCATGGGCTCGGGAACTCGGCGGATGGGGCGATTCGGGCCGCCCGCGATGGTCACCACGTTCGGATACAGTTTGCACGAGGTGCTGGCAACGCTGCCTACGGGGGTAGTATAGATGACAGGAATGGGGCACACCGCTGCGATGCATTGTCGCCCACTGATTTTACGAGTGTTTTTCTGATGTCCGAGACTGTTCTGCCAGCTCTGGCCGGTGCCACCCAAGAGGCCGCGATCGTCGCGGCGCTGGGCCGGCGTGCCGTCGTGCTGGTGGGCATGATGGGGGCGGGCAAATCGACCATCGGTCGCCGCATGGCGATGCGGCTGAGGCTGCCCTTTATCGATGCCGACAACGAGATCGAGGCCGCCGCCGGTATGTCGATCCCCGATATTTTCGAGGTCCATGGCGAGCCGCATTTCCGCGACGGCGAGGCGCGGGTGATCGCACGGCTGCTGGATGGCGGGCCGATCCTGCTGGCCACGGGCGGCGGCGCCTTCATGCGCGACGAAACCCGCCAGCGCATCCATGACAAGGCGATCTCGCTGTGGCTCAAGGCTGATGCCGATGTGATCCTGCGCCGGGTCAGGAAGCGCGAAAATCGTCCGCTGCTGAAGACGCCCGATCCCGCCGGCACCATCGCGCGGCTGATCGAGGCGCGGCATCCGTTCTACGCGCAGACCGACATCACCATCGATTCCCGCGACGTGCCGCATGAGAAGATCGTCGACGAGGCGATCATGGCGCTGCATGAGCACCTGTTCCGTCCGCATCCGGCATCCGCGATACCGACGCCGGCCGGCGATCCGCTGAGCCCGATTCCATGACCGCACCGCTGAAGCATTCCGACCCGATCACTGTGAATGTGGGATTGGGTGACCGCGCCTATGACATCGTCATCGGCCGCAACGTGCTGCCATCGCTTGGCGCACGCATCGCGGCGCTGCGGCCGGGCGTGCGCACGGCTGTTGTCACCGACAAGACCGTTGCCAGGCACTGGCTGAAGGCGACCGAGGATTCGCTGGCTGCAGCAGGCGTCCCGACCTCGCATATTGCAGTCGAGGAAGGCGAGGGCTCGAAGAGCTATGCCGGTCTCGAAACCGTTTCCGAAGCGCTGGTCGCTGCGAAGATCGAGCGCAATGATCTCGTGATCGCGCTGGGCGGCGGCGTGGTCGGCGATCTCGCCGGTTTTGCCGCGTCGATCCTGCGCCGCGGCGTCGACTTCGTGCAGGTGCCGACATCGCTGCTGGCACAGGTCGACTCCTCGGTCGGCGGCAAGACCGGCATCAACTCGCCGCAGGGCAAGAACCTGATCGGCGCCTTCCATCAGCCCGTGCTGGTGGTTGCCGACACCGCGGTGCTCGACACGCTGTCGCCGCGCCAGTTCCGCGCCGGCTATGCGGAAGTCGCCAAATATGGCGTGCTCGGCGATGCCGCTTTCTTCATCTGGCTCGAGACCAATCACGCCGACATCATGCGCGGCGGCTCGGCGCGCGAACACGCCATCGCCACCTCATGCCGCGCCAAGGCCGGCGTGGTGTCGCGCGACGAGCGCGAGAATGGCGAGCGCGCGCTGCTCAATCTCGGTCACACTTTTGGTCACGCACTGGAAGCCGTCACCGGCTTCTCCGATCGGCTCTATCATGGCGAGGGTGTCTCCATCGGCATGGTGCTGGCTGCAGAATTCTCGGCGCAGCTCGGCATGATCGCGGCGGATGATGCGGCGCGCGTCGAGCGCCATCTCATTGACGCCGGCTTGCCGACGCGGCTGCAGGACATCGCGGGCTTCACGCAGGAAGGCCTCGCCGACGCCGATCGGCTGATGGCGCTGATGGCGCAGGACAAGAAGGTGAAGCGCGGCAAGCTGACCTTCATTCTGCTCGAAGCCATCGGGCAGGCTGTCATCGCCAATGATGTTGACCCTGCTACGGTGCGTGACTTCCTGCATCGGAAGCTGAATGGCTAAAGGCCGTCATTGCGAGCGCAGCGAAGCAATCCAGCTTTTCTTGACGTGGCTTCTGGATTGCTTCGTCGCCTACGGCTCCTCGCAATGACGGGATAGTTACGGGAATTCCATGAGTTCGATCACCGTCAATATCCTGGTCGCCGTCCTCCTGCTCGCGGCCAATGCGTTCTACGTGGCGGCGGAATTCGCGCTGGTGAAGAGCCGCGGCTTCCGCGTCAAGGCGATGGCGGAACGCAACAGCTTTGGCGCGCATCTGCTGCAGCGGATGATGAACGATATCGAACCGTATCTCGCCTGCTGCCAGCTCGGCATCACCATGGCCTCGCTCGGCCTCGGCTGGGTCGGCGAGCCGACGGTGGCGGCGCTGCTGAAGCCGCTGCTCGATCCGCTCGGCATGTCGGAATCGGCCCTGCACTTCACGTCGTTTCTGACCGGCTTCCTCGTCTTCTCGTCGCTGCATATCGTGATCGGCGAGCAGGTGCCGAAGACACTGGCGATCCGCCAGCCCGAACCGGTGTCGCAATGGATCGCCTATCCGCTCTATGCGTCCTACGTGCTGTTCTATCCGCTGAACTGGCTGCTCAACGCCGCCTCGCGCGGCGTGCTGGCGCTGATCGGCGTGCAGGAGGCGTCGCCGCATGAAATCCTCACGGGCGTCGAGATCGAGGGTCTGGTCGGCCAGTCCGCCGAGCATGGCGGCATCGAAAGCGGCGAAGCCGAGTATCTCCAGAACGTGTTTCGCTTCGGCGAACTCGCGGTCTCCGACGTGATGGTTCATCGCACGGCGATGACCACGCTGAATGCCGATCTTCCCTCGGAAGAACTGGTTCGCGAGGTGCTCTCCACCGAGTACACCCGCATCCCGCTGTGGCGCGAGAAGCCGGAAAACATCGTTGGCGTCCTGCATGCCAAGGATCTGCTCCGCGCCATCCGCGCGGTCGAAGGCGATACGTCGAAGATCGATGTCGCATCCATCGCCCTGCCGCCGTGGTTCGTGCCGGAGATGCGGCCGCTATCCGATCAGCTCAAGGCGTTCCGCCGTCGCAAGACCCACTTCGCCCTCGTCGTCGACGAATATGGCGAAGTGGAAGGCATGGTCACGCTGGAAGACATCCTCGAAGAGATCGTCGGTGATATTTCCGACGAGCATGATGATGTCGTGGCCGGCGTGCGCGCGCAGGCCGATGGTTCGGTGGTGGTGGATGGCTCGGTGCCGATCCGTGACCTCAACCGCGTGATGGACTGGCATCTGCCCGACGATGAGGCGGTCACCGTCGCCGGCCTCGTCATTCACGAGGCGCGGTCGATCCCCGAGCGCGGCCAGAGCTTTACGTTCTACGATTTCCGCTTCCGTGTGCTGCGCCGCGAGCGCAATCGCATCACCGCGCTGCGCATCGGCCGGGTGCCGACGGAGCCGGAGCAGGCGCCGGCGAAGAAGCGCCGCGCGGGCGCCTCGTTCTAGGCGCATCCTCGCGCCTGAATCTTCCGGTCCGGTTCTTGCTTTAATTTCCTGCGGAGGCGACCATTCCGTCGAATGGCGCGGCAGGAGATCGGTATGAACAAGATTCTGCGATGGTCGTGTGTTGTTGCAGGCGTGCTGTTATGCACGTCCGCGCAGGCCGAGACCAACTGGCCGACACGGCTGATCAAGGCCATCATTCCCTTCGGCCCCGGTAGTGCCACTGACGTCATGCCGCGCACGTTCTTCGAGCGGCTGGGGCCCGAACTGGGCCAGACCATCGTGGTCGAAAACCGCGTCGGCGGCGGCGGGGCGGTGGGCACGGCTGCGCTCGCCAAGTCGGAGCCCGATGGCTACACCGTCATCGCGCATTCGTCGGCGCTGACCATCACTCCGGCTATCAATGCGAACCTGCCCTATGACACATCGAAGGATCTGTCCGGTGTGGTCATGATCGGCTCGGTGCCGAACATCATGATCATTCCGAAGGACAGGCCCTGGAAAACCGTCGATGATTTCCTGAAGGATGCGCGCGCCAAGGGCTCCGCGATCAATTTCGGCTCGGTGGGTGTCGGCAGTGCCGTGCATATCAGTTCGGAAAAATTCCGCCGCGCCGGCGGATTCGAGGCAACGCATGTGCCTTATCGGGGCGGGCCTGAGGTCATCACCGACATTCTCGGCGGCCGCATCGATTTCTATTTCTGTCCGGCTGCCACGGCCCTGCCGCTGATCCGCGAAGGGCAGGTGCGGGCGCTGGTGGTCTCGACGGCAGAGCGCAGCGCCGATCTGCCCGATGTACCCTCAATGGTGGATGCGGGCCTCAAGGACGGCGTGAGCAATACCTGGGTCGGTGTGTTCGTGCCCTCGAAAACGCCGCGCGAGATCGTCAGCAAGCTCTATGACGTCAGCACAAAATTGCTGGCCAAGCCGGAGATGCAGGCGGCGCTGAAGAAAATGGGCGTGGTGCCGATGCCCATGGAGCCGAAGGCGATGGACGAACTTGTGGTGAAGGAAATCGCCGCGAACATGGCGCTGCTCAAGACCGAGAAGTAATCGTCATTGCGAGCCCTGAAGAATTGGCGAAGCCAATTCTTTTGGGCGAAGCAATCCAGTAAGTCAAAGACTGGATTGCTTCGTCGCTGCGCTCCTCGCAATGACGATGGAAGGGCCAGGGCCGTGTCAGGCCTCGATATCCATGCGGACGAGAATGCGTTCGGCGCTGTCGTTCCAGACGTCCATCTTCACGATCCGGCCGCCACGCACCACGAAGCGATCGACATAGCGATTGCCTTCGAATTTGGTGCCGTCGTGCCACTCGCCGTAGAGCGTGCCGGTATTGTAGACGACGGTCTCGTTCTCGCCCGGAGCCACGTCGGTGCGCTCCATTTTCTTCTTCACCCACTTGTAGCGCATGGCATTGAAGGCGGTGGCGTCGCGCGGGTGCTTGAACTTGCGACCACCGGTGAAGGTGATGTCCACATCGGCCGACATGAAGGTCCCGGCGGTCTCGGGATCGGGGATCATCGAGGCGACCAGAAAACGCTCGACCAGATCGGCGGCATTGGCGGTGTCGTCGGCGCTGTGCGCGATGACGGATGGTTGCGACATCGATGGTCTCCTGCAGCGGTTGGCTGGCCGCATCATAGCAAGGCCGACCACGAATTGCATTCACCAGAAGTCCTAAATTGTATGCACTTTGCCGTGGGAGCGCTTGAAAAATGGGCGCCCGGCGTAGCCTTGATTTATAATATGCCTTTGTATTTCAATGGATTGCCTTATCGAAGGGATCGCATGCGTATTGGCGCGGCTCTTGCTTTCGGTGACGCCGGGCGGGCGAGCAATCCCCGGCCGCACGACGCCTTCAGGAGACCCCATGACGTTCGACCTCATTCTGCGCAACGCCCGCATCGCCGACAGGCCGGAGGGCCCGCTCGATATCGGCATCAAGGACGGCCGCTTCGCCGCCATCGAGGTCGGGCTGCCCCGTGGCGATGCGCCGGATCAGAACCTGAATGGGCGGCTCGTGGTCCCGGGTTTCGTCGAGACCCATCTGCATCTCGACAAATCCTGCCTGCTCGGTCGCTGCAATTGCGCGAGCGGCACGCTGGACGAGGTGGTTGCCGAAGTCGCGAAGGCGAAGCGCGATTTCACCGAGGAGGATGTCTATCAGCGCGCCGCGCGCACGCTGGAAAAGGCGATCACCCACGGCACCAACCGGATGCGCACCCATGTGGAGGTCGATCCGCGTATCGGTCTCACGAGTTTCCGCGCACTCAAGCAGCTGAAGAAGGACTACGCCTGGGCCATCGACCTGCAGCTCTGCGTGTTTCCGCAGGAGGGCCTGCTCGACGACCCCGGCTGCGACGAGGTGATGCTGGAAGCGATGCGCGACGGCGCCGACGTGGTTGGCGGCGTGCCCTATATGGACAGGGATTCCCACGGCCAGATCGCAAGGATCTTTGCGATGGCGCGGGAGTTCGATGTCGACATCGATTTCCATCTCGATTTCGATCTCGATCCCTCGCGCGAAGATTTTACGGAAGTCTGCCGCCAGACCGAAGCCGCCGGCTATGGTGGACGCGTCGCCATTGGCCATGCCACCAAACTCTCGGCGATGCCGCCCGTCGACTTCGAGGCGGCGGCGAAGCGCCTCGCTGATGCGGGTGTCGCAGTCACCGTCCTGCCGGCCACCGATCTTTTCCTCACCGGACGCGATCATGACCACAATATCCCGCGTGGCGTTACCCAGGCGCACAAGCTCCGCGCGCTCGGCGTCAATGCCAACGTCTCCACCAACAACGTGCTGAATCCGTTCACGCCCTTTGGCGACGTGTCGTTGATCCGCATGGTCAATCTCTATGCCAATGTCACGCAGATCGGCCGCAGCGAAGACCTCGCCGATTGCCTGGATCTGGTGACGTCTGCATCGGCAAAACTGCTGAACGCGAAAGACTACGGCATCGCTGTCGGCCGACCCGCCGATCTGGTGGTGCTGGATTGCGAGACCAGGGCCGAGGCGGTATGCGAGATCGCGCAGCCAATCTTCGGCTTCAAGAATGGCGCACGCACATTCATCCGCCCGGCGGCAAGCCTGCTGAAGCCGGTCTGACTTGAACTGCAAGGGAAACGTCGATGCCAATCAATGACACGCTCAACGCCTTTGTCGAACACGGCCACATCGAGCAGCCTCCGACACAGCAAGGGCCGCTCAGCGGAACGACTTTTGCGCTGAAGGATCTGTTCGATCTCGCCGGCGTCCCCACCGGCGCCGGCAATCCGCAATGGCTGGCCACGCACCCGGTGCCGACCAAATCCTCACCGATCGTCGACCGCCTGCTGGGCGCCGGCGCGACACTCGTCGGCAAGACGCATACGGACGAAATCGCCTGGAGCCTGAATGGCGAAAACGTGCATTACGGCACGCCGACCAATCCGGCGGCGCCCGGCCGTATTCCCGGTGGCTCGTCGAGCGGTTCGGCGGCTGCGACCGCCGGCACGCTGGTCGATTTCGCCATCGGCTCCGACACCGGCGGGTCGGTGCGGCTGCCTGCGAGCTATTGCGGCATCTATGGCATCCGCACCACCCATGGCCGCGTTTCGCTCGACAATTCGGTGCCGCTGGCGCGGAGCTATGACGTCGCCGGCTGGTTCGCGCGGTCGCCGCAACTGATGCAGCAGGTCGGGCAGGTATTGCTCGATGGGGTACGCGCGCCGCGCAAGCCGTCGCGGCTGCTGATCGCGCGCGACCTGTTCGCGGCGGTGGATGAGAATGTGCGCAATCTCCTGCAGCCGTCGGTCGATCGTCTGAAAGCGATCGTCGGGGGGAGCGAGGATGTCGATGTCGCCGGTGACGCGCGCGATGCGTGGCGCAATGCGTTTCGCGTGCTGCAGTCGGAGGAGGCCTGGGCCGCCCATGGCGCCTGGATTTCGTCGGCGAAGCCGACCTTCGGTCCCGGTGTGAAGGAGCGCTTTGCGGCTGCCGCGGTGCTGGATCCTGCGGAGATTGCTGCGGCCAAGGTGTTGCGCAAGGAGATCGTCGCGAAGGTGAGCGCGCTGCTGGCCGGCGATGCCATTCTCGTGCTGCCGACAGCGCCGGGCATTGCCCCGCTTCTGCAGACGCCCGAAGCCGTGATCAATGTCTTCCGTGCGCGTGCGATCGAATTGCTGTGTGTGTCCGGCCATGCCGGCACGCCGCAGATGTCACTGCCGGTGGCGCAGCTGGATGGCTGCCCGATCGGCCTGTCGATCATGGCCGCAAGGGATTGCGACGAGGATCTGCTGGCATTGGCGGTGGAGCTCGATAGGTAGGATGGGTTGAGCGCAGGCGCGAAGCGCCGGAGTGATACCCATCACCACCTGCGCAAGGGGTGATGGGTATCGCTTCGCTCAACCCATCCTACGCGCTCGCGCGTCACCGCCCCTTGTTGTTACCCTTCTCCGCGGCCCGGCGCATCGCCTCCGCAAATGCACCGCCACCCGCATCCGGCTTGCCCGGCGCACGCGAGGTCATGTTGCGCTCGCTGAAGCGCGGGCCGCGATCGGCCTTCGGGCGATCCGCCTTGGCGCCGATCGGATCATCCATGCGCAGCGACAGGGCGATGCGCTTGCGGTCGACCTCGACCTCCAGCACCTTCACCTTGACGATGTCGCCGGGCTTCACCACCTCGCGCGGATCCTTGATGAACGTCTTCGACATCGCCGAGATGTGCACGAGGCCGTCCTGATGCACGCCGACATCGACGAAGGCGCCGAAGGCTGCGACGTTTGTCACCGTGCCTTCGAGGATCATGCCGGGCTTGAGGTCCGAGACTTTCTCGACGCCTTCCATGAACACTGCAGCCTTGAACGCGGGACGCGGATCGCGGCCGGGCTTCTCGAGCTCCTTGAGAATGTCGGTGACCGTCGGCAGACCAAACGTGTCGTCGACAAAGCTCTTCGGCTGCACTTTTCGCAACACCTCGGCATTGCCGATCAGCGCATGGATATCGCTCTTGGTGGCCTCGATGATCTTGCGCACCAGCGGATAGGCTTCCGGATGCACGCCGGATTTGTCGAGCGGGTCCTCGCTGTCATTGATGCGCAGGAAGCCGGCGCATTGTTCGAACGCCTTCGGGCCAAGACGCGGCACGTCCTTCAGTCCCTTGCGCGACTTGAACGGCCCATTGGCGTCGCGATGCTGCACGATGCTCTGGGCGAGGCCGGTACCGATGCCCGACACCCGCGCCAGCAGGGGAGCAGAGGCGGTATTGAGATCGACGCCGACGCCGTTCACGCAGTCTTCGACCACCGCATCGAGCGAGCGCGCGAGCTTGCTCTCGCCAAGGTCATGCTGGTACTGGCCGACGCCGATCGCCTTTGGATCGATCTTCACCAGCTCTGCCAGCGGATCCTGCAGGCGGCGCGCGATGGAGACGGCGCCGCGCAGCGTTACGTCCAGCTCCGGCAGTTCTTCCGAGGCGAAGGCCGAAGCCGAGTAAACCGACGCGCCGGCTTCGGAGACGACGATCTTGGTCATCTTCAGATCGGGCAGCAGCTTGAGCAGGTCGCTCGCCAGCTTGTCGGTCTCGCGCGATGCGGTGCCGTTGCCGATGGCGATCAGCTCCACCTTGTGCTGCACGGCGAGCTTGCCGAGCGTGGCCAGCGAGGCATCCCAGGCGCGCTGCGGCTCATGCGGATAGATCGTGGTGGTCGCCACCACCTTGCCAGTGGCATCGATGATCGCGGTCTTGACGCCCGAACGATAGCCGGGATCGAGGCCCATGGTGACGCGCGCACCGGCGGGCGCAGCGAGCAGGAGGTCGCGCAGGTTCGAGGCGAACACGCGCACGCCTTCCTCTTCCGCCGCGGTCCACAGGCGCATGCGCAGGTCGATATTGAGATGCACCTGGATCTTGGTGCGCCAGGCCCAGCGCACGGTGTCGGTCAGCCACTTGTCGCCGGGGCGGCCTTTGTCCGACACGCCGACGCGTGCCATGATCTTCATTTCATAGGAGCTTGGCGTCGTGGTCGGCACCGGCGTTGCGGGCACCGGCTCGGGCTGCATCGCGAGATCGAGCACTTCTTCCTTCTCGCCGCGGAACAGCGCCAGTACGCGATGCGACGGCAGCTTGTGCAGCGGTTCGGAGAAATCAAAGTAGTCCTTGAACTTCTCGCCTTCGGCCTTCTTGCCGTCGCGCACCTTCGAGGCCATCACGCCGTTCGACCACATCTGCTCGCGCAGTGCGCCGATGAGATCGGCGTCTTCGGCAAAACGCTCGACCAGGATCGCGCGTGCGCCATCGAGCGCTGCGGTGACGTCGGCGACCTGCTTGTCGGCATTGACGTAAGCTTCGGCCATCACCTTCGGATCGTTCTGCGGCTCGGCGAGCAGGATGTCCGCGAGCGGCAGCAGGCCGGCCTCCTTGGCGATCTCCGCCTTGGTGCGGCGCTTCGGCTTGAACGGCAGGTAGATGTCCTCGAGGCGGCCCTTGGTGTCGGCGGTCATGATGGCCGCTTCGACAGTGGCGTCGAGCTTGCCCTGTTCGCGCACCGATTCCAGGATCACCTTGCGGCGATCTTCCAGCTCACGCAGATAGGTCAGGCGTTCTTCCAGCGTGCGCAGCTGTGCGTCGTCGAGAC
Source organism: Tardiphaga sp. (assembly GCF_044340795.1). Taxonomy (GTDB): domain Bacteria; phylum Pseudomonadota; class Alphaproteobacteria; order Rhizobiales; family Xanthobacteraceae; genus Tardiphaga. The sequence continues at coordinate 2,345 of NZ_JBIISY010000166.1, read as the reverse complement.
CGCCGGTGATTTCCTTGCGGTAGCGCGCGACGAACGGCACGGTTGCACCCCCGTCGAGCAGTTCCACCGTCGCCGCGACCTGCTGTTCGCGCACGCCAAGTTCGTCTGCGATCTTCTGATTGATGTTTGCCACGCTGACAGTCTTCCTTCGAAATTCCCGGCGGTCATCGCGCCGTCACGAACCGCTTATTGACCGGCGGCGGCCGATTCATCAACCCCGATCACGGCGGCAGAATGTTCTGTGGACGGACCGGAAAAATGCCGATGTGGGATCCTCGAGCGGGCCAGGCCGGACACGGCAACAGCTGGTATTTACGGGTATTTTTGCTATATTCGCCCGACACACGCACGGAGTGCAGCAGTGGCAAGCGTTGTCGTTCGCGATCCCGAGATTATGGGCGGTCGTCCGGTGTTCCGGGGCACACGAGTCCCCGTCGAGGTGCTGTTCGACAATTTGAAGGACGGTCTTTCGCTTGACGAGATCGTGGAAGCATATCCCAGCCTGTCGCGGGATGACTTGATCGCCTGTCTGGAAGAGTCCGGACGTGTTTTCGAGAAAGCCCCGATGTGAAGATCTTGCTCGACGAGAATATTCCCGTGCAATTGCGGGATGCTCTCGGTGGGCACGATGTGTCGTCCGTCAATGACAAGGCCGTCGGCTGGAAAAACATCAGCAACGGACGGTTGTTGGCGGAGATGGAGGGGCGGTTCGAAGTCCTGATCACGTCCGATCGCAACATCTATGCACAGCAAAATCTGGCCAGGCGAGCCATCGCCATCTTGGTGCTGCCGACCAATCGGCGAAACGATGTCCTGCATCTTGTGCCTCAGATTGCAGCAGCCATCGAGGCAATCTCGATCGGCCAGTATGGAGTGCTCGAGAAAGACGGCACGTTTCACATCAGGTCTTTCTGAATCCGAAGATTAAGGCTGGATCGAACCGTGCGATCTGTGTAGACGGACGCTCCCCCTGGAGCTGTCATGTCGATTTGCGGTCTGGATTTTGGAACGTCGAACACGACGCTCGGTACCATTATTGATGACGTCCCGGTTCTGGCGGCGCTGGAAGATGCGCATGTCACGATTCCGAGCGCGATCTTCTACAAGGCCGATACCGGCGCATTTATCGGGCGCAAGGCGATGGAAGCCTATGTGGAGGGCACGTCCGGCCGCCTGATGCGCAGCCTGAAATCGGTGCTCGGCACCTCGCTGATCGATGAGACCACGCGCGTCGGCCGCGAGCGGATCGGCTTTCGCAGCGTCATCGGCAATTATATTGGTGCCGTGAAGCGTCGTGCGGAAGCGGCAAGCGGCGTTGAATTGCGGAAGGTCGTGCATGGGCGGCCGGTGTTCTTCGTCGATGACAATCCGGCTGGCGATCAGAAGGCCGAAGATGTGCTGCTTGGTATCGCCAAGGATATCGGCTTCGACGAGGTCTCGTTCCAGTTCGAGCCGATCGCGGCGGCGCTAGACTATGAACGTCAGATCAATTCGGAAGAGATTGCGCTGATCGCCGATATCGGCGGCGGTACATCGGACTTCTCCATCGTGCGCCTGTCGCCGGAGCGGCATCGCCATGCCGATCGCAAGGACGACATCCTCGCCAACGACGGTGTGCGTATCGGCGGCACCGATTTCGATCGTCATCTCAGTCTCGGCGTGGTGATGCCATTGCTCGGCTATCGCTCGGCGATGAAGCGGGCAGGGCTCGATGTGCCGTCGGGCTATTTCCACGATCTCGCCACCTGGTCGAGCATCAACCGGATGTATGATCCCAAGGTGATGAACGAGATCCGGCAGGTGCGCTACGAGGCGCAGCAGCCGGAACTGCTCGATCGCCTGGTCCGCGTGCTGGAAGAGCAGCGCGGTCATACGCTGGCGATGGAAGTGGAGGGCGCCAAGATCGGCCTCTCCGATCAGCCGAAATCGAGCATCGCCCTCAACTGGCTGGAGCCGGGGCTCAAGGCCGGCATGGCGCGGAAGGAGCTTGTCAGCCACACGCAGACGCTGGCCGACCGCATCCATGCCCGCATCGGCATCTGTCTCTCTCAGGCGAAGCTGAAGCCCGAGAATATCGATGCCGTCTTCCTCACCGGTGGCTCGGTGCAGCTTGCCCATGTCCGCAAGGCCATCCTCGACGCGCTGCCCGCGGCCCGCGCCATTGATGGAGATACCTTTGGCGCAGTGGGCAAGGGGCTGACGATCGAGGCCAACCGGCGTTACGGGCACGCCTGACCCTCAGTCGTCATTGCGAGCGCAGCGGAGCAATCCAGTTCTTCTTCTGCCCGTTTTCTGGATTGCTTCGTCGCCTTCGGCTCCTCGCAATGACGGAGTTTGACATATTG
>NZ_JBIISY010000165.1:0-13662 GCF_044340795.1 Tardiphaga sp. | reverse complement strand
CCGCCGCTGCCAGCCAGCTTGACGCCGACCGCGAGCAGCGCGCCGACCACGATCACCGAGGAGATCGCATTGGTCACCGACATCAGCGGCGTATGCAGCGCGGGGGTCACCGACCACACCACGAAATAGCCGACGAACACGGCGAGCACGAAGATCGAGAGCTGAAAGACGAACGGAGAAACCAGCGCACCATGTTCCATGACGTTTATCCTCAGGCAGTCTTCTGGAAATTCGGATGGATCACGGCACCGTCTTTCGTGAGCGCCGTCGCCTTCACCAGTTCATCGTCCCAATTCACCGCAAGCGCCTTGGTCTCCTTGTTGACCAGCGTCTCGATGAAGGAGAACAGGTTACGTGCGTAAAGGCTTGAGGCCGAGGCGGCGACGCGGCCGGCGACATTGGTGAAGCCGACGATCTTGATGCCGTTGACGTCAGTGACTTCGCCAGCCTTGACGCCCTCGACATTGCCGCCGCGTTCGACGGCGAGATCGACCAGCACCGAGCCGGGCTTCATCGAGGCGACCATCTCGGCCGAGACCAGACGCGGCGCCGGACGGCCCGGGATCAACGCGGTGGTGATGATGATGTCCTGCTTCTTGATATGTTCGGCCGTGAGCGCAGCCTGCTTGGCCTGATATTCTTTCGACATTTCCTTGGCGTAGCCGCCCGCGGTCTGCGCGTTCTTGAACTCGTCGTCCTCGACGGCCAGGAATTTTGCGCCGAGACTCTCCACCTGCTCCTTGGTGGCCGGGCGGACGTCGGTCGCGGTGACGACAGCACCAAGCCGGCGCGCGGTGGCGATCGCCTGCAGGCCGGCAACGCCGACGCCCATGACGAACACCTTTGCAGCCGGAATGGTGCCGGCGGCGGTCATCATCATCGGGAAGGCGCGGCCGAAATATTCGGCGGCCTCGATCACGGCGCGGTAACCGGCGAGATTGGCCTGCGAGGACAGCACGTCCATCACCTGCGCACGGGTGATGCGCGGCATCAGTTCCATGGCGAAGGCGGACACGCCGGCATCGGCAATGGTCTTCAGCGCCGCTTCATTGCCATAGGGGTCCATGATCGCGATCGACAGCGCGCCGCGCTTGTAGTTCGCAAGTTCGGAGGCTTCCGGACGCTTCACCTTGATGACGATGTCCGCATCCTTCACGGCATCGGCGGCGATGATCGCGCCGACGGCGGTGAATTCGGAATCCGGCATGCCCGATTTGATGCCTGCGCCCGGCTCGATCGCCACCTCGGCACCGAGTGCCTTGAACTTCTTGATCGTGTCCGGCGAGACCGCAACGCGCGGTTCGAGCGGATCGATTTCCTTGGCAACGGCAATCTTCATGTGTCCTCCGGCGGAGCTCGTCCGCGCGTGAGCAGTCAGGTCAGGGATGGAGCCGCGGCGCTGCGGCGATAGGTGGGATCAGGTCAGAAAGATGCCCATCAGCGCCACGATTGCGACGACCGAGATGGTGCCCCATTTCACAAGCACCAGGAAACCTTCATAGGTCTGCTCATGCGCCGGGTAATCGTTGCCATCCGCCGTGGTGTAGGCAACTTCGCTATGATCAGCCATTCCAGTCTCCCGCAAGTTTTATGATCTGTTGCCACGGAATTAGCGCAATTGGATTTGAACGGCAACGGCTGTTGGCATGCCACCGGCGCCTTTAAATGATGCAGCGCACTATGCTGGCCAGTTGTCGCGTATCCAGCGGGCGAGCGATTGCTCGCTGACTTCGCCAGCAGCAAGCGAGAGAATGATAGTCGTTGCCTGAGCGGGGTCTGGCGAGAACTGCACATCGTTTTTGATCAGAAAGATCATCATCGACATGAAGGCGATACGCTTGTTGCCGTCGATGAACGCATGGTTCTTGGCGAGTCCATAGGCATAGGCTGCCGCAAGTTCGGGCAACTCTGATTGCTCATAGCGCCACTTGTTGACGGGACGATCGAGCGCCGATTGCAGCATGCCTTCATCGCGTAAGCCGGGCGCTCCACCGAACCGGCGCAGCTGCCGGCTATGGATAGCAATCACTTGTTCATAAGTAATCCAGCGCGGCTCATCCGCCTCGCCCATGGCCGCCTCCTTACTTCGCCAGAGCCGCGAGCGTGTCCTTGTACTTATCCATAACCTCGTCGGCAGCTTCCATCGTCTGTTCAAAGTCTGGGTCGTACGGCATGAGTTGCAGGCCGCCCCCCGCCAATTCCGTCACATACAGCTCTTGCCCTCGCTGGAGATCGAGGCGCTGCATCAATTCCTTCGGCAAAAGCAAACCGTCGGAATTACCGATCTTCTTGATTTCAAGCTTCATGAGTTTCTCCTTTCAAATGGGCACGATTGCTCTGAGGCTTCGCCGACCTCCTTATCCTGCAAGCAAAAAGGCGTGTTATACAGATGTATAACACGCCTCCACTGCTCGTACAACAATTGTTCTACGGGCTATTCCATCTCCTCCAGCTCATCGATCATGCCGGCGATGACTGACAAACCGCCGTCCCAGAAGGTCGGGTCCTTGGCGTCGAGGCCGAATGGGGCGAGCAGTTCGGAGTAGTGCTTGGTGCCGCCGGCGGCGAGCATCGCGAGATAACGCTCGGCAAAGCCTTCCTGGGCATTCTCGTAAACCGCATAGAGTGAGTTCACGAGACAGTCGCCGAAGGCATAGGCGTAAACGTAGAACGGCGAATGGATGAAGTGCGGGATATACATCCAGAAATTCTCGTAGCCCGGCTTGATCTCGATGGCCGGCCCGAGGCTCTCATTCTGTACGCCCAGCCAGAGCTGGCCGATCCGCTCGGCGGTGAGCTCGCCATTGCGGCGCTCGGTGTGGACGGCGCGCTCGAATGAATAGAACGCGATCTGCCGGACCACCGTGTTGATCATGTCCTCGACCTTGCCGGCCAGCAGCGCCTGACGCTGCTTGGGGCTCTTTGTCTGGGCCAGCAGGCGCTTGAAGGTCAGCATCTCGCCGAACACCGAGGCCGTCTCCGCAAGCGTCAGCGGCGTCGGCGCCATCAGCGCGCCGTTCTTCGCAGCGAGCACCTGATGCACGCCGTGACCGAGTTCATGGGCGAGCGTCATCACATCGCGCGGCTTGCCCTGATAGTTCATCAACACATAGGGATGGGCAGACGGCGTGGTCGGATGCGAGAAGGCACCAGGTGCCTTGCCCGGACGCACCGGCGCATCGATCCAGCGATCGGTGAAGAAGCGCTTTGCGATTCCCGCCATCTCCGGCGAGAACGCGCCGTAAGCCGTCAGCACCATGTCCTGCGCATCGGACCAGGAGATCGTGCCGGTCGGCGCGAAGGGCAGCGGTGCGTTGCGATCCCAATGGGGCAGCTTCTTCTTGCCGAACCACTTTGCCTTCAGCTGGTAGTAGCGATGCGACAGCTTCGGGTAAGCGGCGCGTACTGAAGCCACCAGCGCATCGACCACTTCGCGTTCGACGCGGTTGTTGAGATGGCGGCTGTCGGCGACATCCTGGAAACCGCGCCAGCGGTCGGAGATTTCCTTGTCCTTCGACAGCGTGTTGGTGATCAGTGCAAAGGTGCGCTCGTTTGCCTTGAACGTCGTGGCCAGCGCCTGCCCGGCCGCCTTACGCTTGGCCGCGTCACGATCCTGCAGCAGGGTCAGCGTCGGCTCGATGGCCAGCTCCTTGCCGCCGACCCTGAAGCGCAGGCCCGCAATGGTCTGATCGAACAGGCGATTGAAAGCACCGTAGCCGGTCTGCGACTTCTCGTGAAACAGCTGCTCGACGCGGTCTTCGAGCTGATACGGCTTGTCCTTGCGGCTGTCCTCGATCCACGGGCGATAGTGGCCGAGCTCCGGCGCCTCCATCGCACGCTCGATGACGTCATCCTCGATGCGGTTGAGTTCGAGCGCGAAGAACAGCAGGTGCACCGAGGCTGCCGTGATGCGCTCGGAGACATCGCCATAGAATTTCGAGATCGCAGGATCGACCGTGTTGCCGGCATGGATGAGGCCGGCATAGGAGCCGAGCCGGCCGGCGAGATCATCGATGGCCTCGTAGCTGCGGACGGCTTCCGCGAGCCAGGCGCCGCCATTCGGCTTCGCCGTCCCTTCCGCCAGCTTGCCCTTATAGGCCACCTCGAAGGCGGCGCAGTCCGCATCGATCTTGTCGAGATCGCGCGCGATCTCCGGCGCGGTGATCGAGGTGTAGAGATCCGCCAGATTCCATTCGGGCAATTTGCCAGCCGACGACTTTCCCGCCGTCTTCGGCGCAGCCTTGCGGACCAGCTTCTTCGCGGTTGCAGTCTTCTTGGCGGCGGGTGTCTTGGCAGACGACTTGCGGGCGGATTTGGCGGTAGCGGATTTCGGCATGAAAACTTTCGGCTAGATGCAGCGGCGATCAAACATAGGCGGCCAGTTGCGGAGCGACATGAACGAGCAGTTCTTCGCCTTCCAGCAAGAGCGGCTCGACCTTGTCGTTCATCATATGACGAATCGTACACCACACCATGACAATCCGTGCGACAAGCGGCCATCGCGTGGTCCGCAAGGCGCTGCGGGCATGCATCGCCACAAGCGGCAGGCTGCGATGCTCGAACAACAGCGTGCCCTTGCCGTCTTCCAGAACATAGAGCCCACCAATCCGCGACACGCACAACGTGCAGGCCTGGTCAGGTCCGAGCAGATAGAACTGCGCGTCCCCGTTCTCGGTGAGGCCGGTGTCCCAGCCTTGCCCGCGGCGGCCCATGTCGAGGGTCTCACCGAGCGTGCGGAGCTCCGTCTCGCTCCAGGCGCCGAGCTGCGGCTTCCGAAATGCGATCACATTCATTTGGATGCTCCGAACAACAGCCGGTGCAATTCCGGCTCGTAATAGACCAGCAGATGTTTGGCGAAATCTGCAGGATCAAGCTTCAAGGCGAGCGCCCAGGCTTCCATGGTCTCGGTCGGCACCCGGCTGAAGCCGTTCTCAACCTGCGAAATGAACGTGTAGTATTTGAGACCGAGCGTTGCCGCGAGATCGACCTGCGAAAGCCCTGCCTCGCTCCGGCGCGCCTTCAGCCAATTGCCCGCTTCTTTTCGCAGCGCACGCGTTTCCGGAGCCGCCTTGCTCACGGTCGCATTGCCTGAAACTTCTTGATTTTTTCCAAGTTTCATGTTTACGAAACTACTCAAGATGAATTGCTCGACCTGACGACTATTCGTAGCAGCTTTGACGGCGCGCGAAAACGGCAGATGCAATGAGACGGTCTCGAAGAGCCAACAATGGCGTTTACCGATCGCAGCTTCACGGATCGCAATGATGCGCCCGCGACCCCGGGCGGGGTCAAGGAGCTGTTTGCCGCAAGCCTGCTGATCACCCTGGCGGCGGGACTGGCCTTGCGCGCATTTGTCTCGCTCGACGCACTGGCGCCAATTGTCGCAACTTTGCTATTCGCACTCGCAGCATCGATCGCTGGTGGCGCGCTGATTCCGCGAAATCGGAAACGCCGCGCTGCCTGGCTCGATGTCGCCGGCATTCTGACCTTTATCGGTGTCGGCATTTCGATCGTGATGGACTCAGAGCAGATGCTCCGGCTCGTCACGCTGTCGGATCAACCTGACTAACAACTGGATCAACCCGCGGGAATGTCCCCGCATTGAAGAAACGTCCTGGACCGGGCCCCTCTGGCAGCTCCCAAAAGCTGTGATGTCGGACTGGACGTTCATACAGAGAGGCCCGTATGTCGGAACTGTTTACGCCCGAAGCCCTATCCGCGTTGCTCCAGGTCATTATGATCGACCTGGTTCTTGCCGGTGACAACGCCATCGTCATCGGCCTCGCCGCCGCCGGTCTGCCGAAAGAGCAGCGCGCCCGTGCGATCCTGATCGGCATTGTCGCCGCCACTGTCCTCCGTATCGGTTTCGCCAGCGTCACCGTCCAGCTGTTGCAGATCATCGGCCTTCTGCTCGCCGGCGGCCTCCTGCTGCTGTGGGTCTGCTGGAAGATGTGGAGTGAATTGCGCTCCGGCCACGAGCATGACCTCGAAGAAATCGAGCGAATGAATGAGGACGGCAGCGCCCCGCGCAAGACCATGGGTCAGGCGATCTGGCAGATCACTCTCGCCGACGTTTCGATGTCGCTCGACAACGTGCTCGCCGTGGCCGGCGCTGCCCGCGAACACCCGACCATCCTGATCTTCGGTCTAGTGCTGTCGATCGCGCTGATGGGTCTGGCCGCCAGCTTCATCGCCAAGCTGCTGCAGAAGCACCGCTGGATCGCCTATGTCGGCCTCGCCATCATCCTCTATGTGGCCGGCGACATGATCTATCGCGGCGGCCTCGAGGTCTGGCCCCACGCGATGGCCTATCTGCAGAAGAGCTAAACAACCTGTCGGGTGGGCGCGGTACGCCGCGCTCACCCATATTTTTTTCCGCAAGGATGTTTTGGGGGCGCTTCGCCCTCCCCCTCCACAGCGGCCGTGTCCGCCCTGCGGATATTATCAAAGCATTAAACTCTGCCCGCCATTTTGGCTCAATTCGGGACACCCCATCCTTGGAGTGCCCGTCTGGAGTCCGCAATGGCAGAACGAATCCTGATCGCCGATGACGATGCTGTCCAGCGCCGCCTGGTTGAGAACATGGTGCAGCGCTGCGGCTATGAGGCCATCGTGGTCGAGAGCGGCGAGGATGCCGTCACCCGCCTGATCGACCCGGACGCTCCTTCCATCGATGCCCTGCTGCTCGATCTGATGATGCCCGGCCTTGACGGCATGGGCGTGCTGGATCGCATGCGCGATGCAGGCCTCAATATTCCCGTCATCGTCCAGACCGCCCATGGCGGCATCGACAACGTCGTCTCGGCCATGCGTGCCGGCGCCCATGATTTCGTCGTGAAACCGGTCAGCGCCGAGCGCCTCCAAGTCTCACTGCGCAACGCCCTCAACACCAGTGCGCTGAAAGGCGAATTGCAGCGCATCCGCCACAGCCGAGAAGGCAAGCTGACTTTCGCCGACATCGTCACCCGCAGCGGCACGATGGAAAATGTCCTGCGCTCCGCGCGCAAGGCGGCATCTTCGTCGATCCCCGTGCTGATCGAGGGCGAGTCCGGCGTCGGCAAGGAAGTGATCGCCCGTGCCATCCATGGTTCCGGCGAGCGCAGCAGCAAGCCGTTCGTCGCCGTGAACTGCGGCGCCATTCCCGACAATCTCGTGGAGTCGATCCTGTTCGGCCACGAGAAAGGTGCTTTCACGGGTGCCACCGAACGCCATGCCGGCAAGTTCGTCGAAGCGTCCGGCGGCACCCTGTTCCTCGATGAAGTCGGCGAACTGCCGCTCAGCGCCCAGGTGAAACTGCTGCGGGCGTTGCAGGAAGGCTCGGTGGAAGCCGTCGGCGGCCGCCGGCCGGTGAAGGTCGATGTCCGGATCATTTCGGCGACGAACCGACAACTGCTCGAGCTCGTCAAGGCCGGCCACTTCCGCGAGGATCTGTTCTATCGCCTGCATGTGCTGCCATTGACCGTGCCGCCGCTCCGCGCCCGTCGCGAGGACATTCCGCATCTGTTGCGGCATTTCCTGGCGCGGTTCTGCGCCGAGGAGAACCGGCCCATCACCAGCATTTCCGGCGAGGCCATGTCGGTCCTCACCCAGCTGGATTGGCCCGGCAATATCCGTCAGCTCGAAAACACGGTGTATCGCGCCGTGGTCATGAGTGAGAGCGACCAGCTCGGCCTCGCCGATTTTCCGCAGGCCACTTCACAGGCTGCGCCGATGCAGTCGCCGGCCACGGTGCCCCTGATTGTAGAGCCGCTCTATCACGCGGTGGCGCCGACCATGGTACCGGACGCGGCGCCGCTGATGGCCGCGGCCGGCAGCCTGAACATGCTGGCGTCGGACAACGAGTTGCGGCCGCTGGAAGAACTCGAATCCGAAATCATCCGCTTCGCGATCTCGCATTATCGCGGCCAGATGTCGGAAGTTGCCCGCCGGCTGAAGATCGGGCGCTCGACGCTGTATCGCAAGCTCGACGAGGCATCGGACAAAAACACAGCGTCAGCGGATGACGCGTAGCTGATCCGCGCTCTGTCCCTCATCCTGAGGAGTGGCCGCAGGCCACGTCTCGAAGGATGGCCAAATGCGCTGAACGAGCCAGGCCAGCTCATGGTTCGAGACGGCGCTTCGCGCCTCCTCACCATGAGGGATCGGAAACACGCCGCCAACGCGCCGCAATTTATTGCCGTGCACGCAGTGAACATGTCCTTGTTGTGGCAGGGGAACTTGAACCGTTGCGGTGTGGTGACACACGAAGTCAAAAGCAGCTGCTGACGCGCGGTGCGGCGTTGCAAACCATGTGGGTTGGCGTCAGTTTGGGCTGATAGAGCCCGCTGGGTGGTGGCACCTGGATCGGGCTGTTGTATCGTTTGCGTAGTGAATCGCGACATACAACGCTTCAGCCGAAGCTGCGATGTGAGACTAGAACTGCTCCAGCAAAAAGGAGCAGGTCACTCGAGAGGAGCGAGAATGCGAGACTTCAACAAGAGCCGTTCTGGATTCGACCGCGTGCTGCTGGCCGTGGCCGCAACATTCCTGACGGTCTCCGCCGGCGCCGCCGCTGCGCAACCGAGCGTGTCGCCGCGTGACAGTGTCTCCGAACTCGCCATCGATGCGGCCGTGCCGCGCCCCGAACCTGCCAATGTCCCGCCGCCCACGGCGAGCGACATCAAGACCGAGACCACCACCGACACCACCGCATCGGTCCCTGACGCAACCAAAGAATCGGAGAAGACGGTCAGCACACCGACGACCGATGTGCCGAAGATTGCCGAAACACCCAAGCCCGTCGAAGAGACCAAGCCGGCCGAGACGGCGACTGCTCCGGCAACGCCCGCTCCTGCGGCGCCACCAGCCGCAACTGCCGTTGCGCCGGCTGTGCCCTCAGCTGAAGCGCCGAAGGATGTCGCCAAGGACATCGCCACGCCCGCGTCCACCGTCGCTGCAGCCGATCAGCCGGTTGCCGACAAGCTGCGCGAGATGCTCGGCAGCAAGTTGCCCCGCCAGTTCGATCGCAAGGGCGAGCGCGCGGCCGTCGAGAAGTTCTATGCCGGCCGCGACTACGCGCCGCTGTGGACCCAGGGCGGGATCGCCAGCTCCACCGCCAAGGGCGTGATCTCGCGCCTCAAGGACGCCGGCAGCGAGGGCCTCGATGCCGCCGACTATCCGGTGCCGGATTTCACTGCCGCCAGTTCGCCGGACGCACTTGCCGAGGCGGAGCTGAAGCTGACCGCCAGCCTGCTCGACTATGCCCGCCAGGCGCAGAGCGGCCGCATGCACTGGTCGCAGCTCGACGGTGACATCATGTATCCCGAACACCCGACCGATCCAGCCCAGGTGCTCGCCAATATCTCGACGGCCAAGGACGCCTCCGCTGCGCTCGCCAGCTACAATCCGCCCCATGAAGGCTACAAGAAGCTGAAAGCGAAGCTGGCTCAGCTGCGCGGCGAGAGCGAGATGCCAGTGCAGCCGATCGCCGAGGGTCCTGCGCTGAAATTCGTCAAGGCGACGAAGAAGAATCCGAACCCGGCCGTGATGGAAGATGACCGCGTACCTCTGGTGCGCGCCCGCCTCCATGTCGAGAACGCGAGCGACACGAAATACGATGCGGACGTCGCCGCCGCGGTTCGCAAATTCCAGTCGAGCAGCAGCCTCAAGGTCACCGGCATCCTCGACGACGCCACCGTGCGCGCCATCAACGCGCCGAAGCGCGATCGCCAGATCGACACCATCCTCGTCAATCTGGAGCGCTGGCGCTGGCTGCCGCGCCAGCTCGGCGCTGCGTCGCTCGGCAATGCCTATGTGATGCTGAACATCCCCGACTATACGCTGAAGGTGATGCAGAACGGCGGTCAGGTCTGGAACACCCGTGTCGTCGTCGGCAAGGTCGGCAAGCACGCCACGCCGCTGATGACCGAAACGATGAAGTACATCACGGTCAACCCGACCTGGAACGTGCCGCCGTCGATCATCTACAACGAATATCTGCCGGCCCTGCAGCAGGACCCGACGGTGCTCGACCGCATGGGCCTGAAGCTGTCGCGCAAGGCCGATGGCAGCATCCATGTGTCGCAGCCGCCGGGCGACGACAATGCGCTCGGCCGCATCCGCTTCAACTTCCCGAACAAGTTCCTCGTCTATCAGCACGACACGCCGAACAAGAACCTGTTCGCCCGCGACGAGCGCGCCTTCAGCCATGGCTGCATGCGCGTGCAGAACCCGGACCAGTATGCGGCAACGTTGCTGAACATCACCATGCCGAACGAGCGCTACTCGCCCGAAAAGGTGCGCGGCATGTATGGGCGCAGCGAGATCGACCTGAAATTCCCGACGCCGATCCCGGTCAACATCACCTACCAGACCGCCTTCGTGGATGACGCTGGCAAGCTGCAGATGCGTAAGGACATCTACAGCCGCGACTCCCAGATGCTGGCGATCCTGAAGAACGCCAAGAACAAGGATCTGGAGCAGGTGGTCGCCCGCGCCCAGCCGAGCTATGCGCGTCCGAAGGCGAACATTCCGCAGGGCGTGAATTTCGATGGCGCGCCCGTGCGCAACAGCGAACCGAACTTCTTCGAACGCCTGTTCGGCGGTGGAGCTCCCGCACCGCAGCCGATGGCGCAGGGGCAGACCCGCCGCACCGTCACGCGCTGACACATTTGGCGCGCCTTACGATCAAGGGCTCCATCTTCGGATGGAGCCCTTTTGCTATCCGGCCTCTGCCTCCCGGCGCGATGCGGCAGTAAAGACTGCGTACTGATCCTCGAAAGCGCGCCTGAAGGCCGGCCGAGCTTCACCACGGGCAACATAAGCGACGAGATTTGGATGCTCCTCCAGTAATCCCGATCCGCTCGACCTGCGCAGCACGGACACCATCATGAGGTCGCCGGCGCTGAAGGTGGGTCCCAGCCATTCGGCGTCACCGAGCGCGCGGGACAGATCGGTCAATCGAAGGCGGACGCGTTCGTCGAGGAGCGGCTGGCGTGCTGCGAACCACGGTTGATCGCTTTCCACCAGAATGGCCGCGTCACGCTCGACGATCGGCGGCTCGATGGTGCTCACCGCCGCGAACGTCCATGTGATGGCGCGGGCGCGTTCGGCCTCATCCCGCGGGAGCAGGCCTGCATGTCGCTCGGCGATCTGCAGCACGATGGCCCCCGTTTCGAAGACAGCGAGACTGCCGTCCTCATAGCTCGGGATTTGCCCGAACGGCTGGCGTGCGCGATGCGCAGCCTCCTTCATTTCGGCAAATGTCAGGAGGCGGACACCGTAAGATTGGCCGACCTCTTCAAGCGCCCAGCGGACCGGCATGTCGCGCGCCAGACCCTGGCCGCGATCGGGCGAATCCCTGAAAGCTGTGATCGTAGGCTTCATGACAAATCTCCTCGGGACGGGGTGGCGAATGGTCGCCGACTGTCTCCGAGGACGAAAAGCCAGCACACTTCTCGACATGCGCCGGCGTTGTTTTCCGGCCCAAAAAACAAGCCACCCGGCCCGTCAATACGGGTCACGTGCTAGAAGGAGAAGAAAGATCATTATTTTCAGAAGCTTAAATCGAAACGCGCGATCTCTTCAGCATCTCTACGGTTGCAAGATTAACCATTATCCACCTGCAAGGCGGCAAAGGGCTCGATTTCGCCATAGTCAGCGGGTTAATCTTGACAGTGGCAGAAATGCCGACTTGGGGGGATGGGTGTAAATGTCGATTAACCCTCCCGTTTTAAGACTCGATTCACCCTCTTTCGTCACATGGGGTTACGAGAGAGTTTGAGTAACTTGGGTGGGTTCGACGTGCCGCTTGGTTTCGCACGCAAAGTAACATGGCGTCCTTCGCGCGCCGGTTTGAACGCCGGTCTGGCCTCGCTGGTGCTGATGGCCAGCGCGAGCTCGGTCCACAATGCGACCGCGAATAGCGAGACCCGCACCCTCTCATTCTACCACACCCATTCCCGCGAAAGCGTCACCGTCACCTTCAAGCGCAATGGCCGCTATGACGAAGACGGATTGAAGAAGCTCAATCACTTCCTGCGCGACTGGCGCAATCAAGACTCCACCACGATGGACCGGCGCCTGTTCGACATCGTCTGGGAAGTCTATCGCGACGTCGACGCCACCCAGCCCATTCAGATCATTTCTGCCTATCGGTCTCCGGCCACCAACGCGATGTTGCGCCGTCGTTCGTCGGGCGTGGCGCGTCATAGCCAGCATATGCTCGGCCACGCCATGGACTTTTTCATTCCCGGCGTGCAGCTGGAAAAGATCCGCATTGCCGGCCTGCGCCTGCAGCGCGGTGGCGTCGGTTTCTATCCGACCTCCGGCTCACCCTTCGTGCATCTCGACACCGGCAGTGTGCGCCACTGGCCGCGCATGACCTATGCGCAGCTCGAGCGCGTCTTCCCGAACGGCCGCACTGTGCATCTGCCGTCCAACGGCGGCACCATGCCGGGCTATCAGCTCGCAGCTGCCGATATCCAGAAGCGCGGCAACAGCGACAGCGTGAGCCTCGCCAGCAGCAAGCCGGGCAACCTGCTCGCCTCGCTGTTCGGACGTAAGTCGTCGTCGGATGATGAGGACGAATCCGCGGCACCGGCAATCGCACCGAGCAAGCCGACCCAGGCAGCGACGGTCGTCGCGGCGGCTGCCCCCGCGGCATCTGCCGATCCGGTGCCGATGCCGCGCGCCAAGCCGCCGGCCGCAAACATGCAGCTGGCTTCGGCTGACGCCGAAACCATCCCGCTGCCGCGCCCGAAGCAGCAGATCCCGGCTGCAGCGCCCGCGCCGAAGAACGATGGCCGCCCGCAGAGCCCGGCCGACATCATCAATGCCCGCGGCTTCTGGGATGATATCCCGGAGCCGAAGCAGGCAACGCCGCAGCAGGTTGCTGCCCTGACTGCCCGCCAGGCGCTGGAAAAGATCGGCGAAGCGCAGCCCACGCGCGGCGAGTCGACTTTTGCCAAGGCGATGGCCTATGCGCTGCCAGGCAATTCGCCGGTCGATCGTTCGCATGTCGTAGCGGCCAGCGCGCCGATTCCACGCAGCATCCGTCCGAATGTGCCGAACAAGAATTCGATGGTCGTGAACGAAGTCACCACGGTGATCGGCAAGAGCCTCGGCCAGCCCGGCCCGGTTGCGATCGCCACGCGCCTGACCGCCGCCTACATTCCCGAGAACCACATCTGGACCCGCGCGATGATCGTCGCGCCGAGCGTGACGACGGCGATGTCGGTGTCATCGATCGGCGATGGCGACCTCACCGTGCTGCGCGCGCATTTCGCCAAGCCGCAGAGCGTCGTCGCCATGGGCTTCTCGGATGATCCACAGGCGGGCCTCGTGAGCGATCAGTTCACGGGTTCAGCGACCGCAAAGCTGGAGACCACGAGCTTCGCCATGCGGACCGCAGCACTGCGCTGAGCAGAAACCAAGATCGTCGCATGTCATCACCCGCGACAGCGGATGATCCAGTACACGGCGACGGCTGTGGTGAAATCGGAAACTTTGCGTTGACTGGATCCCCGCTTTCGCGGGGATGACAGCCTGTGAGTGGATGAGGCTGGCGCCTCACAGCATCCCGAGCGCCTGCAGATAGGTCTCCAGGATCGTCTCCTGCTCGGCGCGCTCATTGGCGTCCTGCTTGCGCATGCGGATGATGGTGCGCAGCGCCTTGACGTCGTA
>NZ_JBIISY010000164.1:0-13740 GCF_044340795.1 Tardiphaga sp. | reverse complement strand
CGTTGGAGCCGACATGCTGTTCGAGATTGATGCGAAACTGCTCGAACATCGTGCTCGCATCGACGGACAGACTCTCGAAATTGGCGTCGCGATGGCCTCGGCTCTCCTGGACCTTCCCCGGATCGATGGCCAGGTTCTTCAGGCCCCAATCGCCGGAACGGCCGGCACCGGGGAGATCGCCCGCGGTGCTGACCATCACCTGTCGTTTGGACAAATTCGAAGTCGAACGAGTATCGCTCATCACCGTCTCCCCCAACAGCCGGCATCACAACTCGTTCAAAATCTATAATTGTTTTGTTAAACCCTAACAACTTTAAAGAATTTTTTTAATCTGGGATCCGTGGAGACGTCGCTCGCACATCGTGATGGCCATCCACGATACCGCACGAACTGTTCGCAACGCGGCGGGCGAGCCTCGAAGCTAGCCGAATTCCTTCGCATAGATCTCCGGCTTGAAGCCCACCAGGATCTTGCTGCCCGCTTCCAGCACCGGACGCTTGATCATCGAGGGCTGCTCCAGCATCAGCGCGATCGCCTTCGCCTCGGTGAGGCCCTCCTTCGCGGCATCGTCGAGCTTGCGGAACGTGGTGCCGGCGCGATTGAGCAGAACCTCCCAGCCGACCGCCTTCGACCAGCGCGCGAGATGCGCCTTGTCGATGCCTGAAGCCTTGTAGTCGTGGAAGTCGTAGGCGACGTCATGGCTGTCGAGCCAGGTGCGCGCCTTCTTCATCGTGTCGCAGTTCTTGATGCCGTAGATGGTGGTTGCCATGGAGATATCCGCGTTGGCCATGTGGATTGTCTGCGGACCTGACTAGCAGATGACGCCGGATGGCTGGCCGCCATTCCGGCGTCATCCACAGCACTCACGCAGTCAGGCGGTTCTGCGATGTCTGCTGAATGTCAGCCACGCCGCGGAGACGAGGAAGTAGAACGCGCCGAAGGCGGCATAGGGCGCGACATCGACGATGGTTGGCACGCGGGCTCCGCCCGACTGCACGACGAAGAACACGCCGGCCAGCGTCGACTGCGCGCCGCTGAGGATCATCGCCCATTGCGCCCCCACCGCGCGCCAGCGGCGCACGCCGGTGACGAGCTGCGCAAGCCCGGCCAGAACGGCCCAGACGCCGAACACCGCCAGCACGGCATTCATGCCCGACAGCAGCGCGCCGGCCACCGCCACCGCGGCGCCGAGGCTGACCACCACATTCAGCGCCTGCGAGGGATTGGCCTGCAGCCCGCCGCTGCCCTGGGCATCGAACCAGTTCGCCAGGGCGTCCCATGCCGGGTAGCTCACCAGCAGAACCGCAGCGATAACGGGATGTGACGCGCCGACAGCAGCGGCGGCAGCCACCCACCCTGCCGCGACGAGCCCACGGACAAGGTAATAGCGGGCGAGACTGCCCGCCTCGGCGACCGGGAGCCCTGTTGTGTAGGTATTTGTCATGTCGTTCTCCACGCTAGCTGGGCCATGGACCGTGTTTCAAAGACGGACCCGGCGCTTTTAATGCCGCGATAATTATTATCGCGATATATTTATGGGCGCGCGACGACGATCTTGTCCAGGCATTTATCGCGATATACATTATTGTGATATTGAGTTGAGGAGACCGACCATGGTGCCAGTCGACATCCCGCTGGATCACCAGCTCTGCTTTGCGCTGTACGGCGCCAGCATGGCCATCGGCCGTGCTTACAAGCCGCTGCTCGACCGGCTGGAGCTCACCTATCCGCAATATCTGGTGCTGAGCACGCTATGGGAGGGGGGACCGCAAAGCGTCGGCGCGATCGCCGATCGACTGGCGCTGGAATCCAGCACGGTGACACCGCTGGTGAAGCGGCTGGAACAGGCTGCGTTCGTCACCCGCCAGCGCAATCCCGAAGACGAGCGGCAGGTCGTGGTCTCGCTGACGCCGAAGGGCACGGCGATGCGCGAGAAAGCGCGCTGCCTTGGCGAGACCCTGTTCGCCGCCGCCGGCATGACGCCGGAGCGGCTGATCGCACTCAATCGCGAGGTTCACGCCTTTCGGAATGCGGTGGCCAATTACACGAACACGACGGAAGAGACGAAGGCGAAAGGCTGACGACAGCCTGCGCCCGTCCATCGCTGGGCGCATTTGGCCGAATCTGATCTAGCTCCAGCGAACATTGCGCGGATGCTGTCATGGAATTCACGGCCCTCTTTCTCGCCATCACCGTTACCATGCTGGTTGCCTGGCGCGGCCCCCGGCCGCTTGCGTTGTCGCTGTTTACCGCCGTGCTGATCGCCTGCGTTGCGACCTTCATGCACCACGCCACCGACACGCTGAAGCTGTCGTTCTGAGGCGGCCATGACATCCGATCGCGCCATCACGCTCAACGTCCTCGCGCTCTATGCCCTTGCCGCCGTGCTTGCCACCGCCTTCGGCGCGCAGTTCATTCTCGGCGAACTGCCGTGCCCGCTCTGTCTCCTGCAGCGGATCATGTTCGCGCTGCTCGCCATCGGCCCGATCCTCAATATCCGCTACGGCCCGCGCCCGAGCCACTATGCGCTGTCGCTGCTGGCCGCGATTGTCGGCGCCATCGTCTCGACCCGGCAGGTGCTGCTGCACATCATGCCCGGCGATGCCGGCTATGGCAGCACGCTGTTCGGCTATCACTTCTACACGCTGGCGCTGCTCGCCTTCATCGCCGCCATCGCGCTGATCGCGCTGGTGCTGCTGTTCGACCGACAGTTCATGACACCCCCGGCTTCGGTCACGGCAGGCGCATTCGCGACCATCGCCGTCGGCCTCATCATCGCCCTGACCGCCGGCAATTTTGCATCGGCTCTGCTCGAATGCGGCTTCAAGGCCTGTGCCGACGACCCGATCGCGTATGAGCTGATGAAGCGCTGATCACGGCCGCACCAATTCCAGCCGCCGTGTGATCCCGACATTTTCCAGAAATGTCTCGTCGTGACTGACGATGAGCAACGCACCGTCATAGGCACGCAGGCCGGTTTCGACCGCTTCGAGGGCATCGATGTCGAGATGGTTGGTCGGCTCATCCAGAATGAGCAGCGGCGGCGGCGAGATGCCGCCCATGACGCAGGCAAGTCCGGCGCGCAACATCTGCCCTCCGCTCAGCGTGCCGACCATCTGGAGCGCGGCATCAGCGCGAAACATGAAGCGTGCCAGTGCCGCGCGGCAGGCATTCTCGTCAGCGTCAGGATGAAGCCGCCGGAAATTGTCGCGGATCGTCTTGGCGGGATCGAGCAGGCTGACCTGCTGATCGAGCATCGCGTGATCAACAAGCATCCGCACGGCGCCACCGGCGGGACGAAGCGCGCCGGTGATGAGGCCGAGCAACGTCGTCTTGCCGGAGCCATTGGGACCGGTGACGGCGATACGTTCGGGCCCGGTGATGGAGAATGACAGATCGCGAATGATCGGCAGGCCCGGCACATGGCCGAAGCTGACATTGTCCATCTGCAGGACCGTCCTGTTGGCGACAAGACCCGTCGAGGGGATGGCAACCGATAGCGGCTGCAGGATCTCGATGCGTGTCCGCGCGGCGGCCAGCGCCTCGCCTGCCTGCGCCTGACGACGTTGAGCCAGACGTGACATCTTACCGCCGGTGTCTTCGCTGCGATCCTTCAAGCCACCAAGGGCGATCCGCGGGATGCCGCCTTTCGCGCCCTGCCGGCGGCCGGCCTGGTCGCGATGCGCCTGACGCTCTGCTATGGCCTGCGCCTGCCGTGCCAGCGCATCGACGCGTCTCGTGGCATCGTTCAACTGATGCTGTGCTGCCGCCAGTTCGCGGGTCTTGCGCGCGCGATAATGCGTCCAGTTTCCGCCATAGCGCGTGCCCCCCAGCGATGTCAGTTCGACGATGGCATCCATCGTATCGAGCAATTCGCGATCATGGCTGATCACGATCGCTCCCGCGCGCCAGCTGGCCAGAAGATCGATCACCGCCCGCCTGCCATCGCGATCGAGATTGTTGGTGGGTTCGTCCAGCAGCAGAAAGTCCGGCTCGGCGAAGATGAGCGCCGCCAGTGCAACACGCGTCCGCTGGCCGCCGGACAGTTCGGACATTGCCGTAGCGTGGGGCACCTCGAATCCGACACGCCTGAGTGAACGGATCAATCGGGTTTCGACATCCCAGTCGGCGCGCACCAATTCGTCGGCCGTAGCTTCGCCTGCTTCGGCTCGCGCCAGCAGCTCGAGTGCATCGGTGACGCCGAACAGATCGGCAACGGTCTCGTGCGGATTGATCTGCAGCGCCTGCCGCAGCACCGCGAGCCGGCCACGGACATCCGCGCTCCCCTGTTGGGGCACGAGATCGCCAGATATCACGCGCAGCAGCGTGGATTTGCCGACGCCGTTGCGGCCGACCAGACCGGTGCGTTCGGCGCCAAAGCTGAGATTGAGGTGTGTGAAAAGCGCGCGGCCGTCAGGCGTCGCGACAGACAGATCGGATACAGTGATATGCGCAGGCATGGATAAACATCTCCCGGGAAACAAAGCGAACTGGCGTTGTCACCTGGGCGAAATCCATCGAAGCACACATCCTGTTGAAATGATCTTGGCCGGTGCGTATTCGCCAACTGCGGCGCCGTTGTGGCGTTGGCAATGCGGCCCGGTCCGTCTAACAACACGGCCATGACTGAGATCACCGGCATCGCTGCCGCTTTCGCGCCCTTCGAAACGATGGCCTCTGCACTTCTGCAGCACATCAAGACCGACGACGGTTCGCATGACGTCGCGCATCTCGCGCGGGTCTGGTCCAATGCCCGCGCGATCCAGGCCATCGAGGGCGGTGACCTCGAATTCCTGGCGGCGGCGACACTGCTGCATGATTGCGTGGCCGTCGAAAAGAACTCGCCGTTGCGGGCGCAGGCCTCGCGCCTCGCCGCCGAACATGCGGTGACACTGCTGGCGCCCTTCGGCTGGGCGCATGAGCGGCTGGATCGCATCGCCCATGCCATCACCGCCCATAGTTTCTCCGCGAAGATTGTGCCCGAGACCATCGAGGCCAAAATCCTGCAGGATGCTGATCGCCTCGATGCCATCGGCGCTATCGGCATCGCGCGCTGCTTCTACACCGCCGGCCGGATGCAATCCTTTCTCTACGACGCCGAAGACCCGGCCGCGCGACACCGCGCGCTGGACGACCGCACCTTTGCCATCGACCATCTGCCGGCAAAACTGCTGACACTCGCCGAGGGCTTCAACACTGCGGAAGGCAAGCGCATGGCGCAGGAGCGCCACGCGCGCATCGAAACCTTCCTTGCCGACTTCATGAGCGAGGTCGGCGCGCCCCTCCCCTGAGGCTCACGGCGCCCATTTCGTGAACACATAGTCCCGCTGCTTCACACGCCCTTCGTGGCAGGCAAAGCAGGTCTCGTGCTGGGCGCGGTCGGCCGGCTTGCCGTCGATGAAACGGCCAAAGCCCCAGCCACCGGACGCGGCATATTTTGTGGCGTCCTTCACCATCACCTGCACCGTGGTCGCGGCGCCGGGGATCGAGGCGGATTCGAATTCCGGCGACTGGGTGTGTTTCCACGCCAGCTTCACCAGCACGGTGCCGTCGGGAAATGGCAGTTTGCCGTCCCGATAAGCCTTCACGGCAATATCGTTGCCGACCACGGCACGGAGTTCGTTCAAGGGCGCCGCCTCCTGCGCCGGCGCGACCAGCTCCCACTTGCGATAGCCATCGGGAAGGCTGACGCCGTAGATCGGCGACAGCTGGTCCGGATTGCTCGTGTTGGCGGCGAAGGCGGCTGCCACCGCCGATGACACGACACCGACGGCAAGGCTTGCCAGAATGATCTTGCGCATCAGCGGGCCATCGCATCGGCGTCGATGATCGCCTGGGCGAAATCACGCGGCGCTTCCTGCGGCAGGTTATGGCCGATGCCGCCGGTGATCAGGCGATGCTCATACTTGCCGGTGAACTTCCTGGCATAGGCCTTGGGATCGGGATGCGGCGCGCCATTGGCATCGCCTTCCATGGTGATGGTCGGAACGGAGATGGTCGGCCCCTGCGCCAGCCGCTTCTCCAGCTCGTCGAACTTCGGCTCGCCCTGGGCGAGTTCGAGCCGCCAGCGATAGTTATGGATGGTAATGGCGACGTGATCGGGGTTCTCGAACGCCCTGGCTGATCGGTCATAGGTGGCGTCGTCGAAATTCCACTTCGGCGAAGCGAGCTTCCAGATCAGCTTTGCGAAGTCGTGCCGATACTTGTCGTAACCGAGCCGGCCGCGCTCCGTGGTGAAATAGAACTGGTACCACCATTCCAGCTCCGCCTTCGGCGGCAACGGCATCCGGTTGCCTTCCTGGCTGCCGATCAGATAGCCGCTGACGGCAACCAGCGCCTTGACGCGCTCGGGCCAGATCGCCGCGAGAATATCGGCGGTGCGGCCGCCCCAGTCATAGCCGCCGACCACGGCCTTCTCGATCTTGAGGGCATTCATGAGATCGATGATGTCGGTGGCCAGAGCCGCCGGCTGGCCGTTGCGCGGCGTCGCGTCGGACAGGAAGCGCGTGTCGCCATAGCCGCGCAGATACGGGATGATGACGCGGTAGCCGGCCGAGGCCAGCAGCGGCGCGACATCGACATAGCTGTAGATGTCATAGGGCCAGCCATGCAGCAGCAGGACCACCGGGCCATCGGCCGGACCGTCCTCGGCATAGGCGACATTCAGCACGCCAGCATTGACGGTCTTGAGCGGTTTGAAGCTGGTATGGGCGCCGGGCTTCACCACCGGCAGCTGCCTGGCTCCCTGCGCCACGGCCGGGCTGAGGCCGCCGAACTGGGCCGCCGCCAGGCCGATAATGGCGGCGCCGAGCAGGCTGCGACGATTGAGGTTCGGGCTGTTGCGCTTGTTGGTCATGGTCGGTTCTCCCGGGACGGTGACGGCGATGGCCGTCGATGCGCGCACCATGACGTTTGATTGATCGCCTCGCTTGGAGGATTGTCTGACTTTCCCTTCAGAACGCCATGATTTGTCGTTGAGACGGGGTGTGCTAGGGACGGTCCCGACGCAACACCCTGACACCACAACAGGAAATGGATCCCGCCGTGCTGTTCCGGTTCGACGAATATGTGCTCGATACCGGCCGGCGGGAGCTACGACGGGACACAGAACCGGTCGCCGTCGAGCCGCAGGTGTTCGACGTGCTGGAATTCCTGATCCGTGCGCGCGATCGCGTGGTCAGCCGGGACGAGCTGCTGGCCGAGGTCTGGCACGGCCGCATCGTCTCCGAGGCGACGCTGAGCAGCCGCGTCAATGCGGCACGCACCGCGATCGGCGACAATGGTGAGCAGCAGCGCCTGATCCGCACGCTGCCGCGCAAGGGCGTGCGCTTCGTCGGCGAGGTGGCCGAACACGGCGATGCGGCGGCGCCCCCGGTCGTGGCGACGGATGCCCCGCCCGCCTCCGCCGATCTCTCCATCGCCGTGCTGCCCTTCAACAATATGAGCGCGGATCCCGAGCAGGACTATTTTGGCGACGGGATCGCCGAGGAGATCATCACGGCACTGTCCCGTTGCAGTGGCCTGTTCGTGATCGCGCGAAATTCGTCCTTCACCTACAAGAACAAACCGGTCGATATCCGCGAGGTCGGCCGCACGCTGGGTGTCAACTATGTGCTCGAAGGCAGCGTACGCCGTGCCGGCGAACGGCTGCGCATCATCGCGCAGCTGATCGACGCACGCTCCGGCGCGCATCTGTGGGCGGACCGTTTCGACGGCGACCGCAGCGACGTGTTCGACCTGCAGGACCGCATCACCGCCTGCGCGGTGGCCGCGATCGAGCCGACCTTGCGCATCGCCGAGATCGAACGGCGGCGGCAGAACCGGCCGAACAAGCCCGACGCCTATGACCTGCTGCTGCGCGCATCCGCCCATGAACGCGACTTCACACCGGACGGCATGATCGCCGCACTCGATTGCCTGCATCAGGCGCTGGCGCTCGATCCCGGCTACGCGCCGGCGATGGCTGCCGCGGCCTATTGCCATGCGCAGCGCCATTTCCAGGGCTGGATCGCGCAAGGCGGCGCCCATCGCGGTGAAGGTCTCGCACTGGCGCAGAGCGCGATCGAACGCGCGCCCAATGATCCTCAGGTTCTCTGGATGGCGGCTTTCGCGATCTGGAATCTCGCCGACACGCAGAATGCCAAGGATGCGGCCATCGAACTGTTCAGCCGCTCCCTTGCCATCAATCCGAACTCCGCCACCGCGCTCGCCCTCGCCGGCTGGATCGAGACCATGCGCGGAGAGCAAGCGGCCGGCCGAACGCTGCTCGAACGCGCACGGCGCCTGAACCCGCTCGATCCGCATGGCTGGTTCGTCTGCGGCGCGCTGGCGATCGCCGATATCATCGACGGTGATTATCGGGGCGCCATCGCCTGGGCGGACAAGGCGCTGGTGCAGAACCGCCGCTTTGCCGTGGCGCTGCGCGCGCTGGCCGTGGCGCTGGTGAATGTCGGCGAGCATGAGCGCGCCGCACAGGTGGTGGAAGAACTGCTCACCATCGAGCCGGAGCTCACGGTTTCCGCGTTCTTCGCACGCATCCCCGTCCCGGTCGCCTCGATGGCGCAAACCTATGCGACGGCCCTGAAAGCTGCAGGACTTCCGGAATGACTGTCCGCCCCCTCGTCCGCTATCCCGATCCGCGTCTCGCGCTACGCGCGGCCGAGGTCACTGTATTCGACGATGCACTGCGTAACCTCGCAAATGATCTCCGCGACACCATGCATGCGGCGCCCGGGATCGGCATCACTGCGCCGCATATCGGCATTTCGCTGCGCGTGGTCGTGCTCGATCTCGGCGACGGCGCAAAGACCTATGTGAACCCGGAGACGATCTGGGCGTCGCCGGACATGATCATGCATCAGGAGGGCAGCGTCTCGATGCCCGGCGTGAATGACGATATCCAGCGGCATGCGCGGGTGCGTATCCGCTATCGGGATTTCGACGGCCATGCGCAGGAGGAGGAGTCCGACGGCCTGCGTGCGGTCTGCCACCAGCACGAGATCGACCAGCTCAACGGCCTGTTCTGGATCCAGCGCCTCTCGCGCATCAAGCGCGAGCGGATCATCAAGCGGTTCGAGAAACTGTCGCGGCGCTGAACCGTGCAGCTCAGTACTGGTCGTTCCGCTGAACCCATGACATGGTGAAATCGAGCCCGTCCTCGTCGCGGCCTTTCGGCACCATGTCGAGAAAATGATAGGCGCCGTTCAC
Organism: Tardiphaga sp.; assembly: GCF_044340795.1. GTDB lineage: Bacteria > Pseudomonadota > Alphaproteobacteria > Rhizobiales > Xanthobacteraceae > Tardiphaga. Next base: position 4,533 of record NZ_JBIISY010000164.1, on the reverse strand, counting down.
TTCCTCGACGCCGCGGCCAAAGATCGAATAGGTATGAAAGACCTCACCTGCCGCATCCTTCGCGAAGACGCTGATGCCGACCTGTTCCGACGTGGTGTTGGGCTGCACCTTGTAGTTCCAGTAGGTCTCGCCTTTCGCCAGATCTTCCGGCGGAAAGGCACCGTAATAGTCGATGCTGAAATCGCTGCGGTCCGACACCCACGGAAAGCTCCAGCCGAGGCGCTTTCGGTAGGCCATGAGCGTGTCCAGCGGCGCCCGCGAGACGGCGGTGAAGGCGACATCGCGGTGCTTCAGATGGATCGGGATGCCTTTGAAATTGTCGGCCCAGAACGAGCAGGACTTGCAGCCCTCCTGCCAGTCCGGCCCGAACATGAAGTGATAGACGATGAGCTGCGAGCAATCGCCGAACAGACCGGCCAGGGTGCGCTCGCCGTCCTGCGCCGCAAAGAGATAGGGCTTTGCGACACGTTCCCATGGCAGCGCCATGCGCCGTCGTGTGAGTTCGTCGCGCTGGCGGGTGAAGGCCTTTTCGGCCTCCATCAGTTCGAGCCGCGCTTTCAGCCAATCCTGGTGCGAGACAATCGTGTTCTGCATGGTGACCTCCCTCGTCTGTTGACGTTACGGACTCAGTCCGGCAGGCGTGTGCCATATTCATCGTGCAGTCGCTGCCAGACTTCCCAATAGGGTTTTGGCTCCTCGCCGTTGAGGCGCGCCACCAGCACATCGAGATGGGTGTGCCAGCCGGCGCTGACCTTGAGCGTGTTGGCGCGATCGCTGATACGGCGATGGATCACGGTGAGCAGCACCTTGTCGCCCTGCGGATTAAGCTCGAAGGTGACCTCGCCGCGCGGCGCCCAGGTGAAGGTGATCTTGCGCGGCGGATCGACCTCGATGATCTCGCTCTGCATGCGATGTTCTTCGCTGAAACCATCAGGCCGCTTCGCAGGCGGATTGGACAGTTCGTCATTGCGCCAGACGAATTCGAACGGCGCACCAGCGCGCATTTCCATGACGCCGGAGGCGAGCCACTGTTTGCGCAAATCGCTTTCGGTGAGATAGGCCCAGACGCGCTCGATCGGCCCCGGCAGCAGGCGCTGGATGGTCAGCTCGGCTGGCCCGGTGAAGGCGCCATAGGCCGACGGCGTGATGTCGTTCATCGCTTCTCTCCTGTCGTCGCTTCTTTGGATTTCGCCGCATCGTCGGCGTGCAGCAATTGCTCGAGTGCATCGAGACGATCGGTCCAGAACTGCTCGTAGAAGCTCAGCCACTCATGCGCGCTGGCCAGCGGCCCCGGCGCGAGCTGGCACCAATGGGTGCGCCCGCGCACCTCGCGGCGGATCAGGCCGGCACTTTCCAGCGCCTTGATGTGCTTGGACGCCGCAGCCAGCGACATGGCGTGCGGCCCGGCCAGTTGCCCGACCGTCCGCTCGCCTTTCACCAGCTCGCGCAGCATCTGCCGCCGTGTGGCATCGCCGAGGGCGTGAAAGACATTGTCGAGCTGTGGTGCGAGATATTCAACCATGAGGTTGAACATACATCATTAGCCCGGATATTCAACCGCTAAGTTTAACATCCAACCAATGACGAAAAGCGCTATTCATGCTATCTGACCATCTAGATAGTCAGGAGCAACCGATGACTACCGTCACTCTGGCCGACGCCAAGGCGCATTTGAGTGAACTCATCGATCGGGTCGAGGCTGGCGACACCATCGAGATCACGCGGCGCGGCAAGACCGTTGCCCGGATCACCGGCGCAGAGAAGCCGCGCAAACCCATCGATTTCAAGGCACTCCGTACGCTGACGGACAGCATGTCTCTGCAAGAGGAAAGCGCAGGCGATTTTGTGCGGGCCATGCGTGATAGCGACCGCTATTGATGGTCTATCTGGACACATCGCTGATCGTTGCAGCTCTGACCAGGGAAGCAATGACCGTGCGTGTACATGACTGGCTCAAGCTGCAAGACCCCGCACGCCTGTTCGTCAGCGACTGGAGCATTACCGAATTCTCGTCGGCTCTCGCGCTCAAAATTCGCACCGGCCGCCTCTCACCCGACCATCGGGCGTTTGCACTGACGGAATTCAACAAGCTCATCGCAGAGAACCTGCGCGTATTCCCGGTCCAGCGTCGGCATTTCCGTGAAGCCGCGACCTTCACCGATCACCACGCCACCGGCCTCCGAGCCGGTGACGCCCTTCACCTCGCGGTCGCATCAGAACATGGCGCCATGGTCTGCACGCTCGATCGGCAACTTGCCGAAGCCGGGCCTGCGCTCGGTGTACCGACACAACTGGTTGCCTGAACCACTCGGCGCATCATTTCTTCAGCAACGGACAACGCGACGTTTCGATCGGCTGGAACGCCTGCTCTCCCGACACGGTATCGAGCAGCTTGTAGACGTCCCAGCGCCCTTTGCTTTCCGTGGGCTTCTTCACTTCGAACAGATACATGTCATGCAGCATGCGTCCGTCCTCGCGGATGCGACCGTTGCGGGCATACATGTCGTTGATCGGCATTTCCTTCATCTTCCTGATCACCGCCGCCGACTCCGTCGTACCTGCGGCCTTCACCGCTTTCAGGTAATGCGTGAGCGACGAATAGAGGCCGGCCTGCACCGAGGTCGGTGCGCGCTGGGTGCGTTCGCGAAAGCGCCTGGTGAAAGCGCGCGTCTCGTCATTGAGGTCCCAGTACCAGGACTCGGTGACCAGCAGCCCCTGCCCAATATCCAGGCCGATACTGTCGATATCGGTGATGAAAGCGAGCAGTGGCGACAGACGTTGCTTGCCGCCCTGGGTCAGGCCGAATTCGGTGGCCTGCTTGATGGCGGTGATGGCGTCGTTTCCGGCATTGGCGAGGCCGACGACTTTCGCCTTCGAGCTTTGCGCCTGCAGCAGGAAAGATGAGAAATCCGAACTGTTCAGCGGATGCTTGACCGAGCCCAGGACCTTGCCGCCGCTCTTCTGCACGACGGCGGCTGTGTCGCGCTCCAGCTCCTGACCGAAGGCGTAGTCGACGGCGAGGAAGAACCAGCTGTCGAGCCCTTTTCGCACCGTCGCTAGCCCGGTGACGTTCGCCTGCGAGAAGGTGTCCCAGGTGTAGTGCACGGTATAGGGCGTGCAGGCTTCATTGGTGATGCGCATGGAGCCGGCGCTGTTGACGATGACGATCTTGTTGCGCGCCTTTGCCACTTCGATGATCGCCAGTCCCGTCGCCGAGCCTGCAAAATCCACGATGGCCTCGACGCCCTGATTGTCGAGCATCTCGCGCGCCTGGCTGGAGGCGAGATCCGGCTTGTTGAGATGATCGACGAATACAGCCTGGATCTTGCGGCCGAGCACCTCGCCGCCAAAATCCTCGATCGCCATTTTTGCAGCGACTTCGCTGCCGGGGCCTGACGTGTCGGCATAGACGCCGGTCATATCCATGAGCGCGCCGAGCTTCAGCGGCGGCTTGTCCTGCGCAGACGCGACGGTGGTGGCGAGCGCCACAGAAAGAATGCTTGCCGATACGGACTTTGCGATGGAGCGAGGAAACGAACGAAAAGCGCAAGCGGACCGGCGTGATGTCGGCATAGGCGTGTCTCCCTGGACAATGCCTGGCTCGCTCGGTCTGTTTTCAATCAAGACGCAAATCGCGCCGCACCGATCGACCAGATCTCATTGATCGAAAGGTTCGCACAGCACGACGGGTCGATCAACGCTCGCTGTTCAAAATGCGACGCGCATACATTTCAGCAGGCGAAATTAGACGATCACGGTCACACAGTGCTCACCGGGCATCCAGCCCCATCTGCCAGAAGTCGGCTTCGAGGCGCGACGCCTGCCCGAACAGTTTTGCGAGTTCACCGAAACGCCGTTCGGTCATCGCGCGCACGGCGAGATCATCGAGATGGCGACGCGCCTTGATCGCGATGTCCTGATAGCCGGGCCCGGCATACTCCCCGATCCATTCGCGATAGGGGTGATCATCGAGCGCATCGACGCCATCCGGTGCGAGCTTGCGGCCGATCTCGGCATAGCCGATCACACAAGGCGCCAGCGCGACATGCAGATCGAGCAGATCGCCGGCGGCTCCGCAATCGAGCACGAAACGCGTATAGGCCACCGTCGCCTGCAATTCCGGCGCAGCCTCGATATCGGCCGGTGACAAGCCCCATCGCCCGCACAGTTTGATGTGCAATTCCATCTCGCCGAGAATGGAAGCAAGCCCGCCTTGCGCGACCTTCATGTCGTCGAGGGTGCGGCTCTTATAGGTCGCCAGCGCATAAGCGCGCGCGAACTGGATCAGGAACAGATAGTCCTGCACCAGATAGGTGCGGAATGCCGTCTCGGGCAACGTGCCGGCGCCGAGCTGGCCGACGAAATCATGATCGACATAGGACGACCAATCATCGGCGGCTGCGGCTTTGAGGCGATCGAATATGTCCATGATCATTCACCTGGCAGATGTCGGAAGGTTACTCCCCTACGCAATATCGATGTCGCTGCATATGCCCGCCGGCGCAGCAAAACACGGACGGCCTGCGCAGCTGT
>NZ_JBIISY010000401.1:0-3493 GCF_044340795.1 Tardiphaga sp. | reverse complement strand
CCACCATCTGGTTCACCGGGTCTCCGGCAAAGCGGAACATGGTGAAAGCGATGATGCCGACGGCGATCAGCACACCGATGGACTGCAGGGCGCGGCGCAGGATGAAAGCGAGCATGCGGTCCTTTCGCTTTCAGAACGTAGCCGTCATTGCGAGGAGCCCTTGCGACGAAGCAATCCAGCCCTTGCTTACGGCTTTATGGATTGCTTCGTCGCTCCGTTCCTCGCAATGACGAAAAGAAAGACCTGTGACGCCGCTCACTCCGACTTCACCGCCCAGTAAGGCAGCACCTGGTTGTCCGGCCGCTGCACGATCTTGACCTTCTTCGAGACGCCCCAGGCCAATGCCTGCTGGTGCAGGGGGATATAGGCCCATTCCTTTGCGGCGATCTCAAAACCCTGCTTGATCAGCTGGTCGCGCTTGGTGGTGTCGGTCTCCTGCAGCACCTGGTCGGTGATCTTGTCGAATTCCTTGTTGCAGTAGCCGCCGAGATTGGTGGCGCCACGCGGGCTGTTCGGATCGTCGCGGCAGCCCATGATGTCATGCATCACATTGTGCGAGTCCTGCGTGCCCGGCGTCCAGCCGAGCAGATAGAACGAGGTATTGAAGCCGCCGGTCTTGAACACTTTGGCGAAGTAAAGCGCCTTTGGCTGCGCATTGAGGTTCACCTTGACATTGACGCGCGCCAGCATGCTAACCACCGCCTGGCAGATCGCGGCGTCGTTGACATAGCGATCATTGGGGCAGTCCATGCCGACCTCGAAACCCTGCGGATAGCCGGCATCGGCAAGCAGCTTCTTGGCGGCGTCGAGGTCGTATTTCGGCCGGGTGAAATCGCCCGCGAGCTTGAACAGCGGCGGTGCGATCATCAGTGCCGAGGGCGTCGACAGGCCACGCATCACGCGGCTCTTGATCGCCTCGATATCGATGGCCTTGTAGAACGCCTCGCGGACGCGGATATCCTTGAACGGGTTCTTGCCCTTGATGTTGGAGAACAGCAGCTCGTCGCGGATCTGGTCCATGCCGAGAAAGATCGTGCGCAGCTCGGGCCCGGCCAGCACGCTGGCTGTGGTCGTGCCGTTGACGCGGGCGATGTCCTGCACCGGCACCGGCTCGATGATATCCACCTCGCCGGACAGCAGGGCTGCAACGCGGGTGGCGTCCGAGGCGATCGGGGTGAAGATGATTTCCTTGAGATTATGCTCGGGCTTGCCCCACCAGTCGGGATTGACCTTGAACACGGTCTTCACGCCGGGCTGGTGACTCTCGATCCTGAACGGGCCGGTGCCGTTGGCGTTCAGCGACGCATAGCTGGGCGAGGTCGCGGCAGCCGGCGTCGGTGCCGTGGCATTGTTCGCCTCCGCCCATTTCTTGCTCATGACATACCAGACGTCCCATTGCGACGTCAGGATCGGATTGGGCTTGATGAGCACCACATCAATGGTGTGGTCATCGATCTTGACGAACTTCGCATCCGCCGGGATCACTGTGGTGAAGTCCGATCCCTTGGCGCGCACGCGGTCGGCGGAAAAAATCACGTCATCGGCGGTGAAGGGATCGCCGCTCTGGAACTTGACGTTCTTCCGCAGATAGAAGCGCCAGCGGGTCGGCTCCGGCGTTTCCCACTTCTCTGCCAGTGCGGGAATGAGCTGCAGATCCTTGCCGCGGCCGACCAGGCCTTCATAAACCTGGCCATGATGCGCGATGGTCGTGGTCTCGCGCAGCGTATAGGGGTCGAGGGATTTGAGGTCGCCCTGATTGGCGTAGCGCAGGGTCTGCGCCGCAGCTGGCAAAGGTGCCGCTGCGAGGACAAGGGTCAGTGCTGCTGCAGCACCCGCAAGAGTCCGAAGAAACGACATCCGTATCTCCCTCGTCACGCCGCAACCCAAAAGCTGAGCTGCTCAGTCATTGTTGGCGGAGTTCGGTTTGCGCGCAAGGGCGATTTCCAACCCCGGGATGTAAATCCCAATGTGCACATGCAAAGCGGAGGCCAGCTTTGTGCAGGACGGCTTGGTCGCTTGCATCGAAGCGGCGACACCGGCGATACTGACGGATCGTATCGATTTGCAGACCGGATGAGGGGAAGTGGCAATGAAGGTAACCGTCACCGTGGACTGTACCCCGCTCGAGGCGCGCGAATTCCTGGGACTGCCCGATGTGCAGCCGATGCAATCGGCGATGATGGATCAGATGCAGAAGAAGATGATGGAGAATATGGACAAGTATTCCCCGGAGTCGATCATGCAGAGCTGGTTCTCGTTCGATCCGAAGGTCGGCGAACGGTTTCAGGACATGTTCGCGAACATGGCCGGACTGGGCGCCGGGACGAAGGAGAAGAAGTAGCTACAAGGACGTGATCTCAGCCCGCCCGCCGCATCTCGGCCATCGGCGCGCGCATCTTGGCGCTCGCTCCATGTGCATGCCGCGCAATGGCGTCGATCACCGTGGTCCACATGGAAATCGGCAGTGCATGGCCCATGCGGTCGATCATCATCAGTTTGGCGCCGGGGATCGATGCGGCGGTGTCGCGGCCCGCGGCGGGATGCACCAGCGGATCGACCTTGCCATGGATCACCAGCGTCGGCGCCGTTACCTTGGCGAGACGCTCCTTGCGGCTGCCCGAAGCGAGGATGGCGCGCAGCTGGCGGCCGACGCCCTCCGGATTCAAGCCACGGGCATAAGTGCGCTCGGCGCGGTCGAGATCGCGCGCCTCGTCATCGGGGAAGCTGCCGACGCGCAAAAATAGCCAAGTCTGCTTGAAGCGCTCGATATAGGCCTCGTAGCCGTCGGGCTGTCGCTGCAGCAGCTTCAGCGTCACCTGACGGCTCGGCTGCGGCAGACGCGGATCGCCCGTGGTCGACATGATCGAGGTCAGCGAGCGCAGGCGCTCGGGATAGGCGATCGCCATTTCCTGCGCGATCATCCCGCCCATGGAGGCGCCAACCACATGCGCCCGCCGGATATGCAGCACGTCGAGCAGCGCCACCGTATCGGCCGCCATGTCGGACAGCTTGTAGGGCGCGGCGAGGGGAATGTTCAGGAAGCGCAGCTTCGCCAGTTCGTACAGCGAGAACTTCTTGCCACCGGTCATCTGCGAGGACAGGCCGATGTCACGGTTATCGAAGCGGATCACACGAAAGCCGTGGCTTGCCAGCTCGCGGCAAAAATCATCATCCCAATGAATCAGCTGCGCACCGAGACCCATGATCATCACCATGGGTTCCGCGTCGCTATAGCCGAAGACGTCGTAACAGATATCGATCCCGTTCGCGCGCGCGATGCGCGGCGGCTGATACGGAACATCGACCTGTTCGGGGAGGAGACGGGCAGGCTTGTACATGTCAGCTGTATGACACGGAAAGCCTGAATGAAAAAGTTACAACAGCGTGTTCATGCGCTCAAATCGTCGCGGGACTTAACGATATGTTGTCGCAGGGCCTATTGTGACAGTGGTTTTGGCGATTGTGACAGCAATTATGACAGAGCGCCGGGGAG
>NZ_JBIISY010000163.1:0-13789 GCF_044340795.1 Tardiphaga sp. | reverse complement strand
CCGCCGAGATATTTCAGCCGCGCGACGTCGTGCACGGCTTCGGCCACCGCAGGCACGCGCGCTTGCGCGGCAGCCTTGATGTCGGCGGGCGTACCGTCCTTCGTGGGCGACACGTCGCGCCAGAATTTGATGACGCCGATGGCCAGCGCGAGGATCGCAAAACCGAACACCGAGCCGAACAGCAGCGCCATGAAATTGTGCGGGAAGATCGCGTAGAAATTGCCCTGCAGCGGTTCGTGGATCAGCCGGCCATTCATCGCGATCGCCAGGATCATGAACAGCGCAAGGCCGCCGGACAGCGCGAAGGCAACAGTGAGCCCGGCGCGCTCATAGAGCTTTCCGAACGCACGCGGCCACGCATAATCCTGATAGGTGCGCACACGCACCTTGGCCATGGCCTGCGGGACATTGACCGCGAATTCATGCGGCGGCGCATATTGGCAGGCATAGAGGCACGAGCCGCAATTGTGGCAGAGATTGGCAAGGTAGTGCGTATCGGCCGCGTTGAATTCGAGCCGGCGCGTCATTGCCGGGAACACGGCGCAAAAGCCTTCGCAATAACGGCACGCGTTGCAGATCTGCATGACGCGCGCGATTTCGGCCTCGCCCGCGGTCATCGCCTCGGCGAGGTTGACGCCGCCATTGCAGGCGCCGTCTTTCGGCGGGGCCAATTCAGCGACCGGCGGCATAGGCGAATTCCTCTTCGAACGTGGGGTGGTGATGCCCGGTGCTGGCCGCGGCATTGACGCCGGCGATGCGGCCGAAGGCGGTGCCGATGCTCATGCCGACGCCGGCGGTGTAGCCCTTGCCCAGCACATTGCCGGCCACCATCTCGCCGGCGGCGAACAGGTTGCTGCTGACCACATTGCCGAAGCGCACCGCAGCGGTCTCGTCGGTCTTCATGCCGAGATAGGTGAAGGTAATGCCGGGCGCGAGCGGATAGGCCGTGAATGGCGGCGTGTCGATCACGCGCGCCCAATGCGTCTTCGCAGGCTCGACGCCTGAGGTGCGGCAATCATCGAGCGCGGTGTGATCGAACGTGCCAGGCTGGCACGCCGCATTATAGGCGTTCAGCGTCTCCATGAAGGTCGCGACATCGACGCCGATCTTTTGTGCGAGTTCTTCCAGCGTGTCCGCCTTGGTGCCGTCGAATACCGGCGGCATGAAACGGCCGACGGCTTTCTGGTCGATGATCGACCAAGCGGTCTGGCCGGGCTGCTGGGCGACCAGACGGCCCCAGATGGCATAGCGCTTCGGCCAGAAATCCTCGCCTTCGTCATAGAAGCGTTTGGCGTCACGATTGACGACGACACCGAGCGAGACGCAATCGATGCGCGTGCAGATGCCGCCGTCATAGAGCGGCGCGCGCGCGTCGATGGCGACGCAGTGGGCTTGCGTGGGATCACCGATGGAATCGGCGCCTGCATCGATCATGAACTTGAGCAGGACGCCCTGATTGAAGCGGGTACCGCGGATCAAAAAATTTTCCGCGGTCCACTCGCCACGCTCGTTCTTGCCCCAGGCTTCGCGCTGCCATTCGAGATTGGACTCGAAGCCGCCGCAGCCGAGGACGCAGCTTTTCGCTTCGATTCGCTCGCCGGACTCGGTGATGGCCGCAACGAACTGACCGTCCTTGAGTTCAAGGCTCTTCACCGGCGTGCTGTAGCGAATCTTCACGCCGAGTTCTTCAGCACTGCGATAATACGCATTCACCAGCGCCTTGCCGCCGCCCATGAAGAAGGCGTTGGTGCGCGCCACATGCAGCGCGCCGGACAGCGGCGGCTGGAAGTGCACGCCGTGTTTCCGCATCCATGGCCGGCAGCGTGAGGAATGGCGGATCACCATGCGGGCCAGCGGCTCGTTGGTGATGCCGCCGGTGACTTTCAGCAGATCCTGCCAGAATTCCTCTTCCGGGTAGGCCTCGACCAGCACGTCCTGCGGTTCGTCATGCATGCAGCGGAGATTGCGCACATGCATGCTATTGCCGCCGCGCCATTCCTTCGGTGCGGATTCCAGCATCAGCACCGACGCACCCGCCTCGCGCGCCATCAGCGCCGAACACAGAGCCGCATTGCCGCCGCCGATGACGAGAACGTCGGGCATGGATGAGGACGTGGCCATCGATCAGAACAGCTTTCTCAAGATTGAAATTCCGGCCATTCGCCGCCGAGATTCTGCGTGAGCTTTTGCGCGATCGGGCCGAGCGTGCTCTTCATCTGCGCGATCTCGGCTTCCCCAAACCGCTCGCGCGGGCCGGACAGCGAGATGACGCCGACCAGCATGCCGCGCGGGCCGAACACCGGTGCTGCCACCGCAGCACAGGAGGGATCGCGCTCGCCGAGCGAGACATCGTTGCCATGGGCGCGGATGGCGTCGTAGCGATCGCCGGTGGCACCGTCATAAGCGAGGATGATGTGACCGGCGGCGCCGCGCAGCAGCGCGTAGCTGTGGCCGGCCTCGACACGGTCGAGCGTGGCGTGACGCGAATTCACGCGATAGAGGCAGACGCGGTTGTCATTGTCCTGCCGCACATGGAAGGATGCGCTCTCGGTGCCGCGATCCACCAGCTCCTGCAGCGCCGGCACCACGTGGTGGCCGAGCGCATTCTTGCGGGTGAAGGCGACGCCGAGACGGAACGCGGTGGGGCCGAGATCATAGGTCCCGTCCGGCAGTCGGGTCACGTAACCGGTCGGGATCAGTGACGAGAGCAGACGCAGGATCGTACTCTTGTAGAAGCCGGTGCGCACGGCCAATTCGGCCAGCGTCATCGGCTTGTCGGCGCTCTCCAGCGCGGCAACGATGGACAGCGCCCGCTCGACGGCGGCAACGCCCTCGCTGCCTTCGCGGGCGGGGAGATCGGCCTTGGATACCGCTTTGGGTTTTATTGCAGGCTTGTTCATCGTGGTCCGATCAGATGCGCGTTTTCTCAAGGACGCGGGCGATCACCGGCCAGTAGAGATCACCGTCACCGGCGTCAATCGCCTGGCCGAGCACCTTGTCGGCGAGTTCCGCGCCCTGCAGCTGGATGTTCACCGACTTGGCGAGATCGAGTGCATAGGAGATGTCCTTGCGGGCATATTCGGTGGAGAAGGCACGCTCCGGGAAATTGCCCGGCAGCATCGCCTTCATGCCGTGATTGCGCAGCGCAAAGCTGTCGGCCGAGCCCTTGGCCAGGGTCTCGAACACCACCTTGGGATCGAGGCCGGCACGCTTCGCCGTTTCCAGCGCCTCGCTGAGCGCGACCACGGTTTCCATCAGCACCATGTTGTTGAGGATCTTCACCACCTGCCCGGCGCCGATATCGCCGCAATGGGTGATGTCGGTGGCAAAGGTGGCGATCAACGGCTGCAGTTTTGCGAAATTGGCAGCGGAAGCACCGACCATGACGCTGAGCGTGCCTTCTTCCGCGGCCTGACGCGTGCGCGCGATCGGCGCGTCGGCGAATTGCGCGCCCTTGGCGGCAAATTTCTTCGCGAGTTCGCGGCTGGCTTCCACTGGCGAGGTGCCGAGATCGACGATGGTGTGGCGCGCATCGGCGTGAACCAGCAGGCCGTCATCGCCTTCGCACACGGCCTGCACATGCTTGCCGCTCGGCAGCGCCATGAAGATGACGTCGCAGGTCTTCGCGAGTTCCGCCAGCGATGCGGCGCGCTTGACGCCGACTTCCTTGAGGCGTTCGAGCGGCGCGTCGGCGCGGTCGAAACCATAGACGGGCACGCCCGACTTCTTCGCCAGATTGCGGCACATCGGCTCGCCCATCACACCAAGACCGATGAATCCAATGGCAGTCGTCATGCCGCTATTCCCTTACATTCCGAGATCAAGATTTGAGGCGGACGCGGCCACGCCGCGTCCGTAGCAATTGAAGGATCAGCCCTTGACCAGCGGGCAACCGCCTTCGCTCATCGGGCGGAAGGCCTGCTCGCCGGGCGAGGTGGTGACGGTCTTGTAGAAGTCGAACTTGTACTTCGATTCCTCCGGCTTCTTCACCTGCATCAGATACATGGTGTGCAGCACGCGGCCATCCGGACGCACGGTGACGTCCTTGTTATAGGCGTCGTTGACCTTCAGCTCGTGCATCTTTTTGGCGACGGCATCCGTATCCTTCGTGCCCGCGGCCTTCACCGCCGCGAGATAGTGATGCACGCCGCTATAGACGCCGGCCTGCACCATGCTGGGGACCTTGTTGTTGGTCAGCGCGAAATAGCGCTTGGCCCAGGCGCGGGTCTGCTCGTTGAGATCCCAGTAGAAGGACGTCGTCACCTGCAGGCCCTGCGTGGCCTTGAGGCCGAGCGCATTGACGTCGGTGATGAAGACGAGAAGGCCGGCGAGCTGCTGACCGCTCTCGACAATGCCGAATTCACCGGCCTGCTTGATGGCGGTCTGCACGTCAGCGCCCGAGGTGGCGAGGCCGACGACCTTGGCCTTGGAGCCCTGCGCTTGCAGCAGGAACGAGGCCATGTCGGCGGTCCCCAGCGGATGCGCGGACGAGCCGATCACCTTGCCGCCGGCGCCTTCGATGAATTTGGTGGCGTCACGCTGCAGCGCATGGCCGAAAGCATAGTCGGCGGAGATGAAATACCAGGTGTTGCCGCCGGCCTTGGTGATGGCTTCGGACGTCAGCTTCGACAGCGCATAGGTGTCGTAGTTGAAGTGGAACGAGATCGGCGAACAGGCCTTGCCGGTGAAGTCCGACGAGCCGGGGCCGCTGATGGTAAAAATCTTGTTCTTCTGCTTGGCGACTTCGAGAATGGCGAAGCCGGCCGACGACGCCGCGCCGTCAGCGATCATGTCGACCTTCTCATTGTCGATCCAGCGGCGCGCGGTGGCAGCGGCGACGTCCGGCTTGTTCTGGTGATCGGCGGTGATGATCTCGATCTTCATGCCGTTGATCTCGCCGCCGAACTCTTCAGCCGCGAGTTTTGCAGCAGCCACCGAGCCGGTGCCGCCATTGTCGGCGAACACGCCGGACTGGTCGTTCAGCACACCGATCTTGATGGTCTCGGCTGCGCTTGCGGCATGGGCCGACAGCACCAGCGCGGCGGACAGATAGAATGCGTGTTTCAAGAATTTCATCGGACGCCCCTCCTCAGGAACTGTGTTTTTGTTTGATGGTCTCGAGCACCGGCGCGATGTAACGCCGGAACTGCGCAGGGTTCTCGCTCATCGGGAAATGACCGAGGGCTTCCATGACCGTGACTTCCGCTCCCGTGATGCCAGACGCCGTGCGCACGGTGTCCTCGGGCGAGCACGAGAAATCGTATTCGCCGGTGAGCAGATAGAGTGGACAGGTCGTGGTATCGATCGCAGCGGTGCGGCCACGCAGGTCGCCATCGACGCGATAGAAATAGAGATCGCCCTTGAACACGCCGGGGCCGCCCTGTTTGTAGGCCCACAGGGTTTCCATCCGCGCCTCGGGCGGCGACTGCGGCGCGACGAGGCCGGACACCAGCGCGGCGCAGACTTCGCCGCCATGAACGTCGGGACGATTAAGCCAGGCGGTGTCGTACCACGGGGCCTGGAAGTCGGCGGCTTCGAGACCGATCAGCGCGCGGAATTCGCTGGCGTGATCGATGGCGAGATTGAGCACGATGCGGCCGCCGATGGAGCACCCCATCACCACAGGCTTGTCGAGATCGAGCGCACTGCAGAAGGCCCGGATCGTCTGTGTGTAGCGCTTGGTGGTGAGCTGATACTCGCTGCCGTCCCAATTGGCGGGCGGATTCGACTTGCCGTGCCAGGGCAGATCGAACGCGATGATGCGGTAGTGTTTCGTGAATTCCTCATCGGCCAGCAGATAGCGCCACTGGCGATTGTCGGAGCCGGCGGTGTGCAGGCACACCAGCGGAATGCCCTGTCCGGCTTCCTCGAAATAGATCCGGTGCATGGTGCCGTCGATATCGACATGCACATAGCGTCCGACCATCGGCTCGATGTATCCGGTCATGCTGCACCTCCGGCATAGCGTGGCAGCGCCAGCAGATCCTTGAAATACTGCAGATGGGTCATGAAGGGTTTGATGTCGCCTTCCAGCACGGCTTCGCCGCGCTTGGTGAGCGAAAGCAGATCATGCCAGCCGGCCTTCGGCATCGGCTGCCAGAAGGCGGTCCATGCATCAGGCGTGGCGCGATAGCTGAACGCCGACGAACGCATCAGCACCGGCGCTGGCACCATATCGGTAATACGGCCGGCGCGGATGGCGACGTGCCAGGCCTGCTCGGTCGAACCGAGCAGGCAATCCACATCGAGCAAGCGACCGCGCTGGATCAGCGCAGCGTCGCGCTCCAGCAGCGTCGGCAGCTGCTCGAAAACAGCGCTGACGGGATCAGATTTTTTCAAGGCCCGACTCCTTGATGATCTTGCCCCACAGCTCCGTCTGCTTGGTGACGTGTTCGGCAAGGCCGGCCGGCGACGAGACGTCCGGCTCGAGGCCGATATCGGCGAAGAACTTCTTCGCCTCGTCCGTCGCCATCACCTGCAGGAAGGCCTTGTTGAGCTTTTCGACCACATCGGCCGGCACGTTCTTCGGGCCGAACAGACCGCTCCATGCGGCGAATTCGTAACCGGGCAGACCGACTTCGGCCATCGGCGGCACATTCGGCAGCGACGACACGCGCTGCACAGTGGTGACGCCGAGCGCGCGCAGGCTACCATTGTTGATGAATTCGCGCGTCACCGCGACGTCGGTGATGACGAATTCGATGCGGCCGCCGAGCAGGTCGGTGATGGCCTGCGGCGTGCCGGGATAGGAGATGCGCACGGCATCGATGGTGGCCAGCGATCGCACCAGCTGCGCCGCCGCCATGCTGCCGGTATTGCCCGAGCCATAGCTCAGCTTGCCCGGATTGGCCTTGCCGTAAGTGATGAATTCCTTGAGGTCCTTCGCCGGAAAGTCCTTGTTGACCACCATCACCAGCGGATTGCGCGTGAGGCGTGCGATCGGCGTGAAGTCGGCGACGGGATCGAACGGCATCTTGTTGTAGAGATGAATGTTTGCCGAATGGGTCGAGTTGGTGGCGAGATAGAGCGTGTAGCCATCGCCCGCGGCGCGCGCGACTTCGGCGGCGCCGATATTGGCATTGGCGCCCGGCTTGTTGTCGACGAGGATCTTCTGGCCGAGCACGGCGCCGACCTTCTCGGCGAGGAAGCGGGCTTCCACGTCAGTCGCGCTGCCGGCCGGGAACGGCACCAGCAGGCGGATCATCTTGCTCGGATAGGCGTCCTGCGCCTGCGCCGGCACGAGCGTCATCGCGCTCATGGCGAATGCACCTGCGATCGCTGCACGGCGTGTCATCGACCACGCGGCCTTGTGCCCTCTCATGTCTCTCACTCCCAACCCGTTTCTTGAAGGTTTGTTGTTCAGCGCGTCCGACGCGCGATGACCAACACTGGAATGGCGCGCGTCGCGGCATTGGCCGCTGCGATCATCGCCATCCCGTCTCGTCCGCCCTTGCGCATCTTCGACCTGATCCAATTCCAGATTGTTCTATTAGACAGAACGCTTGTTCTATTATGTGAACATATGTTTGATTGCCGCGCAAGCGAGGCGGAGTCAACCGCTTCCAACGACCAAGAAAGTGGACTTGCGAATGGCCTATCCAGAGATCGAGCTTTACGTAGACGGCGCGTGGCGCCGGAAATCCGGTGCCCCGATCATCAATCCCGCAGATGAAAGCGTGATCGGCACCGTGCCGCATGCCACCCGCGCCGATCTCGACGATGCGCTGGACGCGGCGCAACGCGGCTTCCAGGTCTGGCGCAAGACCGCGCCGAATGCGCGCGCGCAGATCATCCTCAAGGCCGCCGCGCTGATCCGTTCGCGCGTGGACGAGATGGCTGTCGCGATGACCCTCGAACAGGGCAAGCCGCTCGAACAGGCCAAACTCGAAATCCTGCGCGGCGCAGAGATCATCGAGTGGGATGCCACCGAAGGCATGCGCATGTATGGCCGCGTGATCCCCGCCGGCCCCGGCCTGCAGCACACCGTGTATCGTCAGCCGATCGGCCCGGTGGCAGCCTTCTCGCCGTGGAATTTCCCCATGAGCTCACCGGGCCGCAAGGTGGCCGGTGCGCTGTCGTCGGGCTGCTCGATCATCCTGAAGGCGTCGGAAGAAACACCGGCCGGCGCGCTGCAGCTGGTGCGCGCCTTTCATGATGCCGGCCTGCCGAAGGGCGTGCTCAATCTGGTGTTCGGCGATCCCAATGAGATCTCCAGCTATCTGGTGCCACATGACGCCATCCGCCTGATCACCTTCACCGGCTCGGTGCCGGTCGGCAAGCATCTCGCCGCCATGGCGGGACAGGCGATGAAGCCCGCGATCATGGAGCTCGGCGGCCATGGTCCGGTGATCGTGTGCGACGACGTCGATCCCGTGGCTACCGCCAAAGCCTCCGTCGCCACCAAGTCGCGCAATGCCGGACAGGTCTGCGTCGCGCCGACACGCTTCTTCGTGCAGGAGAAGAATTTCGAGATCTTCGCCAAGACCTTTGCCGAAGGCGCTGCGGCGCTGAAGATCGGCAACGGCATGGACCCCACGACGCAGCTCGGCCCATTGGCCAATCCGCGCCGCGTGGATGCCATGGAGCGGCTGGTGACCGACGCCCGGAAGCGCGGCGCGCGCGTGCTGGCCGGCGGCGAGCGCATCAACAACCGCGGCTACTTCTATCCGCTCACGGTGCTGGCCGATGTGCCCGACGATGCACTGGCGATGAATGAAGAACCGTTCGGTCCACTGGCGCTGGTCAACCCGGTGAAGGATCTCGATGAAGCCATCGCCAAGGCGAACGCCCTGCCCTTCGGCCTCGCCGCCTATGCCTTCACGAATTCGGCGGACAATGTGCAGCGCATTTCCAATGACGTGGAGACGGGCAATCTCACCATCAACCACTTCGTGGCATCGACGGCGGAGACGCCGTTCGGTGGCGTGAAGGATAGCGGCTATGGTCGTGAAGGTGGGATCGAAGGTCTCGGCTGCTACACGGTGACGAAGAACGTGTCACATAAGTTCGGGTAACGCTCAGACGTAGGGCGGATTAGCGAAGCGTAATCCGCCCGGCCGAGTTCGTTGCTGAAACTCCGCGGCGGATTACGGCTTCGCCTAATCCGCCCTACGGCCGCTACAGCTGCGCCATCAGCCAAACACTTTCGACAATTCGCTGTGCAGGCGCTTCATCCCGGCCGGGCCGGTAAAGATGTCCTTCACTTCGGCCAGTGCCTCACTGGTCAGTCCTTCCTCGGAGCGAATGCCCTGCGCTGCCGTGGCAAGGATGCGCCCGGCAATGGCGGCCTGATTAGCTGAGGTACGATGCTGCTCTGGAACTTTGGCCACGACCTTGCTCAGGACGTCGCGCATCAGGGCAACGGTGACGGGATCGTAAGATGCCGACATGATGGGTCTCCCTGCTCATGTTCTTGTTATCTGGACACGCTACGCCTGCTTTCAAGTTTGACCAGTGACGTTCGCGTGTTTGGTTAGCAGACCGATAGTCGCAGTCGTATAGCGGCGTCATTGTCTGGTGGCGGACATTGCCGGGAACATCGCGCTCGTGGTTCGGTTCCCATCCGCCGGAAAAATTTAGTCCCAACAAGTGGGCCAGAAACGGATAGATTTTCGCCACGCAGGCTGGATGGGAGCAAAGCTTCAATGGTGGAATCGACGGAGTTGGCCAGGCCGCTGGCAGGCATCCGCCAAACGCCAGTCGTGCGATGATGATGAACAGACTCTCAACAATCGAGCCAGGATCGGCCACGCCAGGCGAACTCAGCCAGCTCATTCGACAGCACGACTGGTCAACGACTCCGCTTGGCGCGATGGCCGCCTGGTCACCCAGCCTGCGCACCACAGTCGATCTGATGCTGGCAACACAAGCGCAGATCGTGCTGTTCTGCGGCCCGCAATTCGTGGCGCTCTATAACGATGTCTATGCGCCGACCATCGGCGAAAAACATCCGCGCGCGCTGGGACGCCCGGCGCAGGAAAACTGGGCCGAGCTGTGGGACGACCTTCACCCTCTGCTCAGCGGCGTCATGGAGACCGGCGAGACCTTCTCGGCAAAGGACCGGCCGTTCTATATCGAGCGGAGCGGCTACGGCGAAACCGTCTATTTCGACATTTCCTATTCGCCCGTCCGCAACGGTGACGGCACCGTGGAGGCGGTGCTCTGCATCGTGGCGGAGACGACCGATCGCGTGCGGGCGACGCAGATCCTCGCCGACAACGAGGAACGACAGCCCCTGTTGCTGAAGCTCAGCGATGCGCTGCGCGAGGTGGATGACGCCGTGGAGATCCAGAGCGTCGCAGCCTCGACGCTGGGTCAGCATCTCGGCACCAATCGCGTGTTCTACGGCGAAGTCAGCGCAGACGGCGGACAGGTGCTGATCCAGCACGACTACTTCGCCGGCGCGACGAGCATTGCCGGACTGCACACCATGTCGGATTACGACAATGATGTGCGCGCGAAATGGCATCGCGGCGAGATCGTTGCGAGTGATGACGTCGAAGCCGACCCCAACATATCTGCACAGCAACGCGCGGCCTTTGCGGCAGTCAATGTCCGCGCCTGGATGGGAATTCCGCTCATCAAGGCCGGTCGGCTCGTCGCCATCCTCGGCCTCGGCCAAGCGGAGTCCCGGCACTGGTCGCACCGCGAAATGTCACTGGTCAGCGAAGTGGCCGAGCGCACCTGGTCCGCAGTGGAGCGCGCCAAGTCGGATGCACGCCTGCGCGACAGCGAAAAGCGTTTTCGCGCGCTGGTGAGCGCAAGCTCGGATGTGGTCTACCGGATGAGCCCGGACTGGCAGGAGATGCGCCAGCTCGACGGGCGCGGCTTCCTGTCCGACGCCGAAGGTCCAACCGTGCGTTGGCTGGACGAATATCTCTTTCCTGAAGACCAGCCCACGATCATGGCCGAAGCCAATCGCGCGATGGCGGCGCGCGACACATACGAACTCGAACACCGCGTGCGGCAGGCCGATGGCACCGAAGGCTGGACCTTCTCCCGCGCGATCCCGATCGTCGATGAATCCGGTGCGATCACCGAATGGTTCGGCATGGCGACGGACGTTACCCATGCCAAGCGCATCCGTGATCAGCAACGGCTGCTCAACAACGAGCTCAGCCACCGCATCAAGAACCTGTTCGCCATGGTGCAGGCCATCAGCCTGCAAACGCTGCGGCCGATCAAGGAACGCGGCGAGGTGCGAACGCTGCAGGAGCGTCTGCTGGCGCTGAGCAGCGCGCATGACATTCTCCTGCGCAATAACTGGATCGAGGCATCGGTGATCGATGTCGTTACCGCTGCGCTGGCCGCGCTTGGGGCGTCCGAACGCGTCAAGGTGAACGGGACGGATATCACGATCGGCTCCAAGGCCGCGCTCAGCATGGCGCTGCTGCTGCACGAACTCGGGACCAATGCGCTGAAATACGGCGCGCTCTCGGCGCCCCAGGGCAGCATCACTCTCCGCTGGGCGATCGAGGCCAGGGACGAGGTGCAGCTGTTCTGTTTGCGCTGGATGGAGAGCGACGGCCCGCCGATCGAAGCGCCGCCGGCGAAAGGTGGCTTCGGCACGCGGCTCCTCTCCACCGGACTGACCGGGACCGGCGGATTGACCCTCGACTACAAGCGCGACGGGCTGGAAGCAACGCTCGCCTCGCCGCTGCGAGAGATGTTCTGGACCAATTGAGCCTCGTATTGCGGGCGCGAGATGGAACCAATAAGGTCCCGGCATGGATTGGGACAAGGTACGTATTTTTCTCGAAGTCGCCCGCACCGGCCAGATTCTCGGCGCCGCCAAGCGGCTCAAGCTCAATCATGCCACCGTCGCCCGCCAGCTCACCGCGCTGGAAAAGGACCTCAAGACCAAGCTGCTGAACCGGCAGACGACAGGATCGTCGCTCACCCCCGCCGGCGTCGCGCTGCTGGCTGCTGCGGAGCGGGCGGAATCCGAATTGCTGCGGGTCGGCTCGCAACTCTCCTCCGCCGCCGACAAGATCGCCGGCACGGTGCGCATCGGCGCGCCGGATGGGCTCGGCAATTATTTTCTCGCGGACAAGCTCGGCGCCTTCGCCGCCGACAATCCCGATCTGGTGATCCAGCTCGTCGCGATGCCGCGCACCTTCTCGCTGGCCAAGCGGGAGGCAGACATGGTTGTCACGGTCGAGCGCCCCGACGAGGGCAAGCTGATGTGCACCAAGCTGACCGACTACACGCTCGGCTTCTACGCGTCGGAGGATTATCTCGCGCGCTCACCGGCGATCCGGAAGGTCGGCGATCTCTCCGACCATCTGCTCATCACCTATATCCACGACATCATCTTCAGCCGCGCGCTGGATTATGCATCGACGCTGAGCGAGCTGATCACCCGACGCTTCGAATGCGGCAGTGTCATCGGCCAGCTGGAGGCCGTGCGCGCGGGCCATGGCGTCGGCATCCTGCATGACTATGCCGCGCAACGTCATCCCGAGCTGCGGCGCATTCTCCCGGCCAACAGCTTCACCCGCACCTATTGGCTGATCTCGCATCCCGATACGCATGATACGCGCCGGGTGCGCGAGATTCGGCGCTACATCGTCGGGAAGGTGAAGGAAGCGCGGAAGCAGTTTATCGTGGGGTGAGCGCGATCAGCTCCCGCTCGAGACCACCGCGCCGAACTTCGTAAAAAACTCGCCCGCCAGTTTCTTCGCGGTGGCATCGATCAGGCGACCGCCGAGCTGCGCCAGCTTGCCGCCGATCTGCGAGTCGACCTGATAATGCAGGATGGTCTCGTTCTCACCGACCGCTTCCAGCTGGATCGCCGCACCACCCTTGGCGAAGCCGGCCACGCCGCCCGAGCCCTCACCCGTGATCCTGTAGCCGTTCGGCGCATCGAGATCGCTCAGCGTCACCTTGCCGCCGAACGACGCCTTCACCGGGCCGACCTTGATGACGACCTTGGCCGTCATCTCCGTCGGCGACGTCATCTCGAGCTCCTGGCAGCCGGGGATACACTGTTTCAGCACGTCGGGATTGTTGAGCGCAGCCCACACGGCCTCGCGCGAGGCCGGGATGGTCTGGCTGTCATTCATCTGCATCGTATCGTTCCTCATGCCGGCGCGTCAGACCGCGCAATAGCGTTCCTGCATGTCCTTGTCCGCGAGCAGTGCGTCCGAGCTGCTCTCATAGACCACCTCGCCCTGATCAAGGATCACCGCGCGGTCGGCCAGGCGCAGCGCCCATTCGACATTCTGCTCGACCAGCAAGAGCGTGACGCCCTGGTCGCGCAGCTTGCGGAACAGCACGCCCATCTCCTCCACCAGCACCGGCATGATGCCTTCGGAGGGTTCGTCAAGCAGGATCATCTTCGGCTTGGCGATGGTGGCACGCGCAATGGCCAGCATCTGCTGCTCGCCGCCAGACATGGTGACGCCTTCCTGATCGAGGCGCTCCTTGAGGCGCGGAAAGCTCTCGGCGATCTCGTCGATGGCCTCGCGCTCGTCAATCTTGCCGCTGGAGGCCACGAGGCCAAGCTGCAGGTTCTCGCGCACGGTGAGGCCTGGCACGATGCGGCGCTCCTCCGGCACATAGGCAAGGCCGAGGCGATAGCGATCATGTGCCTTCAGCGAGACCAGATCCTTGCCATCAAACTGCATGCTGCCGGAGATCTTCGGCATCAGGCCCATGATCGAGCGGATGGTGGTGGTCTTGCCGGCGCCGTTGCGGCCGACGAGCGCGACCACTTCGCCCTGCTTCACATTGAGCGAGACGCCGTGCAGCGTGTGGCTGGAGCCGTACCAGGCATTGAGGTCGCGGA
>NZ_JBIISY010000400.1:0-3495 GCF_044340795.1 Tardiphaga sp. | reverse complement strand
CCGGTGCATGAGCCACATCTCTTCGCCGCACGACCGGCAGCGCGGACGAGTTGGCGGCGGATTGGCGGGGAGGGTCGCGGGGTTCTTCGTACAGCTGTGAGTGCTCATTCGGTAGCGCGCGGACTGGTCCACGCTCGATCGGGCCGACAGATCGCCTTGTTGTAACCCTGCGGGCTCTTCGTACCGTGTTTCAATATGTACCACCACTGTCCTGCCCGGCCTTCTCCGACGATAACGCCTCTAAATGGTCGCCGGCTTGGTGGTTGAACGATTACTCGGTCACCTTTGGCAAGGCCATTCATTTAATCGTCCCCTTCAACGGCGCGGGAACCAGGCATAACAGGCAATTGTAGTGCTATCGGAATGCACGCCGTGTACACGCGTGAGAGGTAACTCGAGTTCATTATGGCGGACGATCGGAAAACAGCATCTGACGGCGGCTACACTCCTGACTTCCTTGCGTTCAAGCATGACATTTCGCTTGATGACGCTAAGGACCTTGTAAGACGGTTAGGGCAGAACCGGAGAGAGCTCGACAAAGCTGCAGCTGAACTCAAGAGAAGCACCAGCTCCCAGCGGGAGTAGTTGCTTACTACTGCATGCCGCAGCGCTCGATGGCCTGACCGATCGTGGCCGCGGGCTTCGCGCATGGCAAACAGCCCCGGTTTCCACGGGCCTTCGCTTTAGTTGCCGCCGCCACCAGCACCGCCGCCTGCGCCACCCCCGCCGCCGCCTGATGTGCGGCCTTGATCACTGTTAGTGGTCCGGTGTGAGGACGCCATGTATCTTGTCGAAATCTTCCTGCCGCTAGCAGATAACAAAGGTTATAGTATTGGCGAAAGCCATTTCTCGGATGTTCGGCGCGCTCTCTTTGAGAAGTTCGGAGGGTTGACAGTCTATGCAAGAGCGCCGGCGCTTGGGCTGTCTGAAGCCGATGGCCAGACCAAGCAAGACGACATTATCGTCATTGAAGTAATGAGCGTAACGCTCGACCGGCAGTGGTGGGCGTCATTTCGACAAGAGATTGAGCGCAAATTTCGACAGGATGAAATCCTGATTCGCGCGAGAACGGTCGAAAAACTTTAGAATTTTACTCCTGTGCCGTGCCGTCGCTCATCCATGTTAAGCCGTCGCCTTATCAGCAGCGCTTCTCGCCCGCGCGCCGGCCTTCTTCACTGTCTCATCCCCGATCTTCTCTGCTGCCGCGCGCTCTTCGCACTTACCTCGAATGTCCTCCAGCTCCTCGTCGGTGAGATGCTCGATGCCCACAAAGGAATTGCGCGCAGCGCTGCTCCGGATCAATTCATCCAGCTTGGCCTGGATGGCAGCGCCGTCCCGATTCTGTGAATTTTGAATCAGGAAGACCATCATGAACGTGACGATGGTCGTCCCGGTATTGATCACCAGCTGCCAGGTGTCGGAAAACTGGAAGATAGGGCCGGACACCGCCCACACCACCACCACGCCCGCCGCTAAGATGAAGGTGCTCGCCCGGCCGGCCGCGTGAGACGTCCAGTTGGCGACGTTGTTGAAGGCTTGAGAAAAACCTCCGGGCTCGTGAGCGCGATCTTTGGACACGAACTCTCCTGAAGAACTACCTACGCTCATGTGGCGTTTCGTCGCATTAACCGCCTCATCTTGGATGGGTTCCACCCGCGGAACGAAGCTGAGGCGACAGTGTTGCAGGCCCAGGTAGGCCCAAGCGGCAAAGGAGTGAGCGTGAGACCTGGAAAGACTGAAATGGCGCGCGATCGTGCGCCACTTGAGAGCGCCCTGGCGTCGTTAGAGCAAACGAGGCTCGCCATCAAAAAATTCCACAAGGCAGACCGTGTTCAATCGACGCCAGCGATGAAGAAGGCTTCCAAGGCCTTCCGAAATCGACTGCGCAAAACCTGCGAAGAGGCGGAGGCGCTTCTGCAGATCTGGACCTTGCTGGTGGAAGATGGCGGTCGCAAAAACGGGTTCAGCTCTTGAACGGTTTGAACTTCTGGCTCGGGATCGCCGCCGCCGCGCTTACGTCGCTCTCGTATCTGCCCCAAGTTAAAAAGGCCCTGCCGCAAGGAGCCACCAAAGACCTCTCTTACAAAACACTGATCGCCCTCACGTCCGGCTTGGTGTGCTGGGTTGCCTACGGGTTGCTCAAGCAGGACTTTGTCATCGTCACAGCTAATACGATCGGCGCCACGTTGGCGGGGATAACACTAGCGTGTAAACTGAGGGACATGTCTTAGCGGTCGTTGGCGCTCAGTCTGGATGGATCCTCCAAAATCGTGAGAGGATCGCCGGCCGCTCGAGCCTCATCCACATAGGCTACGAGTAGGCGATGGATGCCCGTCTGGTCCAACGGCCGAAATTTGCTAAGGTCCAGCCAACCGCTGAAAAACCGGTCGAGATAGCCCGTTTCTGCGGAGATGTGCTCCATCCAAACCGGGCCTACCAGCCGTTCAGGCGCTTGGCTCCAGAAACAGAACATCGGATGGCCTGCTCCGCTGAAAGCAACGATGGTTCGACCGTCTCGCGGCGCGGAGGACATGGGCTCGAGGACTTGCCCGTATTCAGCCAGTACATCTTTAATGCGCATGAAACGCCCTAGTCCGCAGTCTCGCCGACACTATCCGCCACATGTGCATCTCGCGTCCCTAGAGGTCTCGGTGCGCCATCCGTGCTGTCGCGAACCGTCTGATGCTCAATTTCCGAGTTGAGCTCGGCGCCGAAGAGGATGACAATCGTCGACATCCACATCCACATCATCAATCCGATCGCCGCGCCAAGCGAGCCGTACGTCGCGTCATACCCCGCAAAGTTGGCAAGGTAGTAGGAAAGTCCCGCAGATCCGGCGAGCCAAGCGACAGTGGCAAGCACACCTCCTACCGATATCCACTTCCACTTTGGTGACCGGCGGCTGGGTCCAAACCGGTACAAAATCGCGAGGCCGAGCATGATCATCATCGCTAATGCCGGCCATCGGCCATAAGTGAGAATCTTCTCTGAAATACCTCCCAATCCGACTGCATTGAGAATGATCGGCGCCGCCACTACCAGGCCAATAGCGCAAAGGATCGCCAACAGCGCACAAACCGTGAAGGTCAGCGACACCGCGTTCAGCTTAATGAAGCCGCGCGCTTCCTTCTCGTCGTAGACCACGTTGAGCGCATCGATAATTGCCTTCATGCCGCCATTGGCGCTCCAGGCTGCGAGCGCCAAACTTACGGCGAATGCTAAGCCGAGTTTGACGTCACCTTTAGCCAGTACCCGTTTTACTTGATCCTCGATGATTGAATAGGTGCCTGCTGGCAGCATGCCCGACAAGGCCGCAAGATGATCGTTGATCGTCGATGGATCCGCAAAAAGCGCATACGACGACACCAAGGCCGTAATCGCTGGAAACAGTGCGAGCAAACCGTAGAACACCACCCCCGCGGCGACCGCCAGCAGTCTGTCCTCGTCGATCTGCTCGTAGGTGCGCCAGAGAATGTCTTTCCAGCCGGTGGCCGG
>NZ_JBIISY010000399.1:0-3509 GCF_044340795.1 Tardiphaga sp. | reverse complement strand
ATTGCCTGCGCCTCGACGCGCGATCCGGTGGTGATGTGCATCGGCGACGTCACCGAAACGGGCACCACCTTGGCTTCGAGGATCTTGTTGAACGGCTCGATGTCCTGCGCGCGATAGCCGGGCGTGTTGGCATTAGCGACATTCGCCGAAACGGATGCCTGCCGCAGCGACAACCATCGCTCATGCGACGAGGCGAGGTCCAGAAGATAGACGGGTCCCACAGTGTCCCCACGGTTCACGATTCATTAGCCATGATGTAAAGATGGAAACTTGTCCGAGGCTTGAGTTGCGCGCGCGGACACGCGTCTCAGGCGTTCTTCTTTTGCTTGCGCGAATGCAGGAAGAAAATGATCTCCGCAACGGGACGGAAAAACTCTGCGGGAATCATCCGGTCGATCTGCGCAACGTCATACATCGAACGCGCCAGCGCCTTGTCCTCGACCACCGGCACGTCGTTCTTCTCGGCAATTTCCCTGATCTTCAGCGCGATCAGGTCCTGCCCCTTGGCCAGCACGGTCGGCGCCGCGTCCTCGCCCTGCTTGTATTTGAGCGCGATGGCGAAGTGAGTCGGATTCGCAATCACCAGCGTCGCATTCGGAACGGCCGCGAGCATCGTGTTGCGGGCACGATCGCGCGCCAATGAGCGCATGCGCGACTTCAGGATCGGATCGCCTTCCGCCTGCTTGAACTCGTCCTTCACTTCCTGCTTGGTCATGCGCATTTCGCGGCGCCAGTGGAAGCGTGCCCAGACCAGATCGAGCGAGACCAGCACGATGGTTGCAATACTGATCGCCGAGACCAGGCGCATCGCCGTCGTCAGGACGAGTTCGGGAACCGCTGCGGGATCGCTGAACAATGCATTCACAGCCACCGCCTCCTCGGCTCGCAACACGATCGAGACGACCAGGCTGATGGCAATGAACTTGAAGACCGATTTTGCAAATTCGACCCGCCCCTGCGCGCCGAATATCCGCTCGAATCCCTTCATGATCGACAGGCGGGAGAGCTCTGGCTGGATGCGATCCATCACGAGCGCCGGCGCATTCTGCAGAAACGAGGACGCCAGACCGGCCAGCATCAGGACGACAACCACCGGGATGAGAAACTCGGCCGCGCTCAGCCCGATCTGGGTGAGCAGCGAGACGGCATCCGCCCCCGTCCGAATGCGGATGCCGGATGGATCGTCGATCATTCGCGCCAGCGTGCCCGTGAGCTTGCGCACATTGTCGGACATCAGAAAGCTCATGATGATGAGCAAAGCGAGCATCGAGGCGAAGATCGGCGCCTCGCGCGAGACGGGAATCTGTCCCTTCTCGATGGAGTCGCGGACCTTCTTCTCGGTCGCCTCTTCTGTCTTGCTATCCTTCTCGGGCGCCTCGGACACGGCAATCTATCTTCAGGTGAAAAAGGACTGGTCTTCCTGATCCGGATTGAGCTCGATCTCGCCGCGGCCGGCCATATCGAGCGCAAGATCCGTGATCGCGCGGCGTGCATCGAGAATTTCGCGCTGGTTGGCGGGAATGCCGCTCGACAATTCGTGCTCGACCAGGCGACGGGTACGTCCCGCGAGCGACGACAGGATGAGTTCGCGGAAAGCGACATCGGATCCCTTCAGCGCCATCACCGTGCGATCGGTCGGAACCTGATCGAAGATCAGCATGCGCGCCTTCGCCGTCAGCTTCACGATGTCGTCGAAGGTGAACAGCATGCCCTTCAGGATTTCCGCCGACTTCGGCCGCGATTCCGTCAGGCTCTTCAGCGATTCTTCCATCTGCGGCCGCTCCATCTTGTTGATGATGTCGGCCATGCGCGGATAGGTGTCGGAGGCGAGGTTGCGGGCAAAGTTGATCATGAAGTCTTCGTGCATCGTCTTTTCGATGATGGCCATGGCTTCGTCCACCACGGGCTTCAGGCTCAGCATCCGGCGCATCAGGTCGTGGCGGATGTCTGACGGCAGATGGCTCATCACGCGCGCCGCGCAAGCCGGCTTGACCCGCGACAGGATCAACGCGGCGGTCTGCGGATGCTCCTTGACCAGATAATTCGCGAGCAGGCCTTCGGAGACGAGCGAGATTCGCTCCCACACCGACTTGTTCTTGTTGCCCAGTACTTCCGAGATGATGTCGGTCACCTGCTCGGCCGGCAGAACGCCGTTCAGCAGTTTCTCGAGTTCACCGACGGTGCCGAAGATGTTCGGGCCTTGCGAGAAGTTCTGCGCGAACTCCTCGATGATTTCCTCCAGTTCCGGCGTCGAGATCGGCTTCAGCTCCGCGGCTGCGCGCGTCACCAGTCGGATCTCGTCGGGATCGAACTCCTTGAGGAGGCCGCCGGAAAGGTCTCGGCCCATGGCCAGCAGAAGCACGGCAGCCTTCTCCGTGCCGCCGAGGGGCTTCACGGAGGTGCTGCGCTTGACGGGTGCATTGAATGCCATGGGCGGGCTCTATCAGGCGTCCGGATCTCCGGCCATGCTGCCGACGATTTCCGTCAACGACACGCCGAAACGCGAATTTTCATCTTCCACCACGACCACGGCGCCGCGCGCCACGATGCGGCCATTGACCACGACTTCAACGGGCTCGCCGACGCGATGATCGAGCGGGATCACCGCACCGCGGCCTAGCTTCATCAGATCCGCCACAGGCATCGTGGCCGAGCCGAGCATCACCTGCACGGTCACCGGAATACGCAGAATGGGCTCGATATTGGTCAAGCGGTTGGTTTCTTCGGCCGCGCGAGCAGCGATATCCGCCAATTTGCCGAGCGATGCGTGTTCGACTCCAAGCGCATCGGCCGCTGCTGTGGTCGCCGGATCGGCCTCGAATGGTTGGTTCATGGTCCCCTGCCTTCTGGAATTGACGTCTCGTGATCTCAAGCCGGACTGGCGTTGCGTGCGTCGATCTCCGCGATCGTTCGGCGCGCCTCATCGATCTTGTCGCCGAGTGCGTTGACCATCTGCCGTCCGTCGGCACTGAAGTCCCGCACCATCATGACCATGTCATCGACGGTCTCATTGGTTTTGCCGAGCACCTGCGTAAACTCGCCCTGATGCGCGCGGAGCCGCACCAACTCACGATGCATCTTGGTGACACGGACGCTGGTGAACAGCAGTGCAGCGAAAAGAACGATGTCAACGATTGAGGATATCATTGATGAACTCCCGCTTCTGATCCCCGGACTCTTTGACCTGCAGCGAATAGACGCCGTTCATCTGGCCGAGCTGACACCAGAACAACCGCTGCTCGTTGCATTCGAGCCGGACCAGCGTGTCGGGCGTGGCGTTCAGTTGCAGGACCTGGCCGACCTTGAAATTGGCCACTTCGCCGAGCGTGAACTGGCGCTCTTCCAGGATGGCCTTCAGCGTTACTTCGGTGCGCTTGATTTCACTATGGAGCTGGCGGCTCCACTTCGGATCGGTCGATGCCGATTCGCCGGACACGATCTGCGACATCGCGGTGCGGATCGGATTGAGCGCCGCATGCGGAATGACGATGAACATCTCGCCGCCGCGA
>NZ_JBIISY010000008.1:0-60729 GCF_044340795.1 Tardiphaga sp. | reverse complement strand
TTCCACACCGTCGATCATGTCGAAGGCATACTGCGCCCAGGCTTTGACGCGCTCGATGCGTTTCTGACACACGCCTGGGCCGTCACCGTCACCGGTGCGCCAAAACTGTGGGCGATGCAGTTCGTCGAGGACAATGAGCGGTCGTCGCGGCGCTGGTATGCAGGCGCCATCGGCGTGGTCGGCTTCGACGGCACCATCAATACCGGCATCACCATCCGCACCATCCGCATGAAGGACGGTCTTGCTGAGGTCCGCGTCGGCGCGACGCTGCTGTTCGACTCGGATCCGGTGGCGGAAGAGAAGGAATGCCAGACCAAGGCCGCAGCGCTGTTCCAGGCGCTGCGCGGCGATCCGCCGAAGAAGCTGTCAGCCTTTGCACCGGATGCCCGCGGCTCCGGCAAGAAGGTGCTGCTGGTCGATCACGAGGACAGTTTTGTCCATATGCTGGCGGATTACTTCCGGCAGGTCGGTGCGGATGTCAGTGTGATCAGGCATATCCATGCGCAGACGGTGCTGAACCGCGACGACTTCGACCTGCTGGTGCTATCGCCGGGTCCAGGCCGCCCCGCCGATTTCGGTATCGCGAAGACGCTCGACACGGCGCTTGCCAAGAATCTTCCGGTGTTTGGCGTGTGTCTCGGCGTCCAGGCCATCGGCGAGTATTTTGGTGGCCAGCTCGGCCAGCTCACGCAGCCGGCCCATGGCCGTCCGTCGCGGATCCAGGTCAAGGGCGGGCAGCTCATGCAGGGCTTGCCCAACGAGGTCACCATCGGCCGCTATCACTCGCTGTTTGTCGAGATGGGCGACATGCCCGAGGCGCTGACCGTCACGGCCACCACCGAGGATGGGGTCGCCATGGCCATCGAGCACAAGACGCTGCCGGTGGGCGGCGTCCAGTTCCATCCGGAATCGCTGATGTCGCTGGGCGGGGAGGTCGGGCTGCGCATTGTTGAAAATGCATTCCGGCTGGGCCAAAAGGCGGCCTGAACCCGCGGGCGCCCGCCCGCGATGGGGCAATCCGGCCTGCTTGTGGCATCCGGATTGCTTCAGTAGGTTCCACGCGCCCGAATTCGACCGAAACAGAGATCCTGATGACCCCTGAACTCGCTCACGACCTCAAGGCTTCCGTCCGCACCATTCCGGATTATCCGAAGCCGGGGATCCTGTTTCGCGACATCACCACGCTGCTCGGCGATGCCCGCTCGTTCCGCCGCGCGGTGGACGAGCTGGTGCATCCCTGGGCCGGCTCCAAGATCGACAAGGTTGCCGGCATGGAAGCGCGCGGCTTCATCATCGGCGGCGCCGTGGCGCATCAGGTCTCGGCCGGCTTCGTGCCGATCCGCAAGAAGGGCAAGCTGCCGCACACCACCGTGCGCATCGCCTATTCGCTGGAATACGGCATCGACGAAATGGAAGTGCATGCCGACGCCATCAAGCCCGGCGAGCGTGTGATCCTGGTCGATGACCTCATCGCCACCGGTGGAACGGCGGAGGGAGCTGTGAAGCTGATGCGCCAGATCGGCGCCGACGTGGTCGCTGCGTGCTTCATCATCGACCTGCCGGATCTCGGCGGCGCCGCCAAGCTGCGCGCGATGGATGTGCCGGTCCGGACGCTGATGACATTCGAGGGGCACTGAGCCTCTTTGTCGTCACCCGGCTTGACCGGGTGACCCAGTAGACACCGACATTCGAGTGTTACACGAACGCCGCCGTTGACTGGATTGCCCGCTTTCGCGGGCAATGACAGGCGAATGCTCTCACATCAACAGCAAACCCAGCTCGATCTCCCGGAACGCAAAATAGTTCCGGCGAATCCACTGATGCAGCTCGGTGGATGAATCATGCTCCGAGCGCAGATAGCCGGTGAACGAGAAATTCAGCCGGTCGATATAGGTCTTCAGGAATGGCGGCAGTGCTGCGACATGCAGCATCTTGCCCTGTCCGAGCGCCCGCGGAACCTCCCCGCGCAGCACCTGCTCATTGTCGACCACGTAGAGCGCGCGCTGCGGATATTGCTGCTGCAGCATCTCATAGGCGCGCAATGACGCGCGATCGCTGTCGCCCATGAACAGCACGATCGGCGCCACGCCGCGCCGCGCGGCTTCCTTGGCAAAGCCGATTTCGGCAGTCATCTGGAAGAATTCGTCGAAGGCGTGATAGCCGAGGTCGATCACCTTCGCCATTTCGTCATGGACGATCAGGCGATCCATCAGCGCCATCTTGCCGAAGGTGTCGTTGATGTCGGCGGTCTCGGTCAGCCGCGGCAGGAAGTCGAGCAGCGACGGCTCCTTCAGGCTGACATCGAACGCGACGACGTCGCCGCGCTGCAGCTTGAGGAATTCCGTGAGCAGCCGCGCCATCAGGGTCTTGCCGACCTGCGGGCGCGTCGAGCAGATGATGTAGACGGGCGTGCGCGACATGGCGGCAGTATAGCTGGGAGATCGCCGCGAGGCTCAAGGGCTGTTGCCTCTCCCCGCATGCGAGGAGAGGCGGGAACTGATCTTACTGTTCGCCCGGCGTGCGTGCGCTCGGTTTGTCATGCACGATATCGGTCAGCTTGATGCGATCGAATTCGCTCCAGACATTGGCGAGCCAGTGGCGGACATAGCCGCGCAGTACGAAGGAGTAGTTCGCCGCCTCGTCATGCGGGCCCTTGTTGGCGACGAATTTCAGGAACGGTACCGACGAGACTTCCACCTGCTCATAGGCCATCTCGTTCAGTTTTGGGATGGTGATCTCGGTGGCGCCCTTGATCTTGTGGAAATAGGAGTTGTAGGTCGCCTGGTCCCATTCGAAGAAGCTGGTGTTGTTGATGAAGTTCTTCACCAGGAAATACTTTGCGCCATCCATGAAGCCGGCGGTCTCGGCGATTTCGTCCAGCGAGGCGATCGACGGGCCGAGTATATGGAACACGGCAAAGGTGATCTGGCCGGACTTGGCAGCGTCGAGGAAGCCGATATCGCGCAGCGAGGCGAGGGCGGGGGACAACAGGCCTGCGCGAACGTCGATGACGGTGACCGACGGCGCCACGGTGTTCAGCGTATCGAAGATCTTCATCTGGTCCGAGGTCGTCGTCATGTCGACGATCTCGGTGATGTCGGGATGGAAGCGCTTCAGCGTGCCGCGTGGTGCTTCGGTGTCGAAGGCCCGGGTCGCGACATTATTGGCGCTGAAATAATCCAGAACGGTGCGCGACACCGTGGTTTTGCCGACACCGCCCTTGTCCGCGCCGACGACGATCACTGCTGGCTTCGCCATGAAATTCCCTTAACTGCTCTGGATCCCCAGATCCGGACCCCCAAAGGCACGAGGGAGACTCGTGCCGCCGGCACTGTAACCCATGCCTGCTTTGGGCGCGAACATGGCAGAAAGATGGGGGAATTCAATCGCCGGGTGGCAGCGATTGACGGAAATCACTGGGGAATCTGCCTCGTAAGCAGGCAGGTCAGGCGCGCTTGCCCCACGGGCCCTGCGTCGTTGTCCCGTCCGGCTGCCCCGCATCGCTCCACGGACCCGGCTTCGCCGGCTCACCCTCCGGCAGCGCCGGCGTCTCGTCCTCAGCGACCTCACCCGGCAGCGTCAGCGGTCCGGGATCATGACCGCCGGCATATTTGATCAGCGCTGCCACCCGGGCATCCACCGAAGGATGGGTCGCGAAAATATCCGCAAAGCCCGAGCGCGGATTGTCCACGCACATTTCCATCACCGCCGAGGTCGCCCCGGGCAGCTCGCCGCGATTCTCGATCTTGCGCAGCGCCGAGATCATGGCATCCGGGTTCTTGGTCAGCTCCACCGCGCCGGCATCGGCCATGAATTCGCGCGAGCGCGATAGCGCCAGCCGGATCACCTGCGACAGCGCCCAGGCGACGACGAGCAGCACCACGGCGATGATTATGGCCGGTACTGCGCCGCTGCCTTTGCCATCGCTCGATGATGACTGCGACGACGAGCGCCCGGACGACCGGAACCTGCCATTGGCAAAGGTGCGGAACAGCAGTTCGGCGAACAGGCCGACCACGCCGGCAATGATGCCGGCGATCACCATCAGCTGCACGTCGCCATTGCGGATATGGGTCAGCTCATGGCCGAGCACCGCCTCGATCTCGTCATCGTCGAGATTGCGCAGTAACCCCGTGGTGACCGTCACCGAATATTGCTTCGGATTGAGCCCGGTGGCGAAGGCGTTGAGCGCGTCGTCCTCCATGATCTTCAGCTTCGGCATGGTGATGCCGCGCGAGATGCAGAGGTTTTCCAGCAGGTTGTACAGCCGCGGCTGTTCCTTCCGCGTCACGCTGGCGCTGCCGGTGATCATGTCGATCATCTTCTGATGACCGAAATAGGAGATGATGATCCAGCCGATAGCCCCGATAGTGGCGAGCGGCATCGCCCGGAGCAGATCGCGGAATGCAGCATTTAGATAGTAGGGCAGCGTGCCGCGGCTGTTGCTCCACACTTCCAGCACCAGCGCGACGGCGAACACGATCACATAGATCAGCACGAACAGGCCGGCGAGCAGCAGCATCGAACGCGTCTTGTTCGATGCGATATGCGTGTACAGACCGTAAGCTGCCATGATGCGCTGCCCGGCTCAGGCCGCGGTCAGAACTTGACCTGCGGCGCCGCCTCGACCTGCGCCCGGTTCTCGCCGAGATCGAAGAACTGTTTCGGATGGAAGCCGAGCGCGCCGGCGAACAGGGCTGCGGGCAGCTGCTGGATGCCGGTGTTGTATTCCGAGACCGCATTGTTGAAGAAGCGGCGCGCGGCGGCGATCTTGTTCTCGATATCCGAGAGCTCGCTCTGCAATTGCTGGAAATTGGCATTGGCCTTGAGGTCCGGATAGGCTTCAGCCAGCGCGATCAGCCGGCCGAGCGCGCCGGAGAGCTGCTGTTCAGCCGCCGCGACCTGGCCCGGTCCCTGCGCGCTCATCGCCGCATTGCGCGCCTTGATGACCTCTTCGAGCGTGCCGCGTTCATGCGAAGCATAGCCCTTCACGGTCTCGACGAGGTTCGGGATCAGGTCGTGGCGCAGCTTCAGCTGCACGTCGATATCGGCGAAGGACTGATCCACCCGCTGCCGCAGGGCCACCAGCCGGTTGTAGGTGGCGAACAGAAAA
This sequence comes from Tardiphaga sp., assembly GCF_044340795.1. GTDB lineage: Bacteria > Pseudomonadota > Alphaproteobacteria > Rhizobiales > Xanthobacteraceae > Tardiphaga. The sequence goes on along the minus strand of NZ_JBIISY010000008.1, from coordinate 55,616 downwards.
AACGCGATGACGACGATGACGCCAAGAACGATCCAGCCGGTCGACATTTAGAGAACTCCCCCAGAAAAACGATGAGACCTGTACCATAGCCGAACCTGCAACCAGAAGGCAGCGGCCGCCGGGCCAGGGCGACTCGTGTGTCGTCGCAGGCCGGGAATATGTTCACCGTGCAGAAGCTGCACGGCCTCTGACGATTTCACCCGCTCACAGGTGAATGGTGTGGCTCATACACGTATCGGGACATGTATCTGTTGTAACTCCGCATCACCTCGCATGTCTCTCTGCCAGCCGCCCTGCGGGTTGGCGCGACTGCGCGTTTCGTCACCTGACTGTCATCCACGAAACCTAATGAGCCTTAAACTTTTCCAGGGCTGAGGTTTGAGTGATGCAGAAGTGGCAGTGCGGCGCGAGCCGGCTTGCGATGGGTGTTGTCGTGGCGGCGCTGTTCGCGCCAATGGCGGCGGAGGCAACGTCGTTCACCGTGGTGAGCGGCACGACGAGGACTACGGCGGGATCGTTGACCGCGGCTGAAACCGGCACGATTGAAACCAACGCAACCTTGTCGAGCGGCACAGGCATTGGCTTCACCAACGCCGTTACCGGTGTCATCGTCAACAATGCCGGAACGATACAGGCCACCGCGCGCGGTATCGATACGAGCGGCGCGACCTCGGTTTCCGACCTGACCGTCAACAATCTGAATGGCGCGCTGATCTCCACCGTCGGCAACGCCTTTCATCTGAACAACCTTGCTGCCAATGGTCTGGTGACCATCAACAACGCCGGTGTCGTGCTGGTCACGTCCAACAATCGCGTGATTCAGTTCGCCAACAACGCGCAGGCGACGGCCACGGTGCAGGTGAACAACGCAGCCTCCGGCACGCTGCGTTCGACGGGCAGCGATGTGATTCGCGCCGGCGGCGGTACGACGATCGTCAACAACAGCGGCATGATCGACGCAACCGGATCGAACAGCCGGGCCATCAATGTCGATCCGGATACGCCGGCGGCGGTGAGGGCGCTCCAGGTCACGAACAATGTCGGCGGCATCATCCAGTCTCAGGACGATGCCATCCGCATCGCGGCCACGACTGCGGCAGTCAATGTCGTGATCGACAACGCCGGCACGATCAGAACGACGAATGGCGGACAAGCCATTGATCTGGACAATGTCAATTCGGCCTCGGCTTCAGTCGCAATCATCAATCGCGCCACGGGCGTGATCTCCTCGACCGACGCAGATGCGGTTCGCCCCGGCCAGAATTTCACCATCACCAATTATGGCCAGATCATTGCCAATGCCGCACCGGCGCCGACCGATCGTCCGAGTGCCGATGGCATCGATCTGCAGACCGGTCACACGGGCACGGTGCACAATTACGGCTCGATCTCCGGCGCCAAGAGCGGCACGGCGTCGGACATCAACAGCGTCATCACCGTCTACAACTATGCCGGCGCGACCATCACCGGACAGAACGGCGCGGGCGTCGGCTCCGGCGGCAATGCGATCGTCACCAACTGGGGGACCATCACCGGCAAGATCGACAGCACCTCGTTGCGCGGCGACGGTGACGGCATCGACACCGACTTCGTACTGACGCTGACCAATTACGGTCTGATCCAGGGCACCGGTGCCAAGGGCTATGACGCGGGCGGTCGCCTGAATAACAGCGAAGGTCTCGGCATCGGCGGCGGCACGATCGCGAACTACGGCACCATTTCCGGCGCCGGTGCGGGCATCGTCGTCAATAACGACTCCAATCCGGACAATTCCCGCAGCGGCAGCGCGGCAACCGCGCTGACCAACTACGTCACCGGAACCATTATTGGCCAGAACAGCTACGCCATCCGCTTCGAGAACAAGACCGGCACTGCGGCCGACAACGACACCATCGTCAATTACGGGACCATCATCGGCAACGGCATCATTCCCGATCCGAACGCCACCGTCATTCTGCAGAACGGCAATCCGGATCCCGCCAACGGCACGTTGAACGGCGTCACTTATGCCGCCGGCTCCACGCGCTTCATTCGCGGTGACGGTTCGGCGATCCAGACGGGCGAGGGCTCCGATATCCTCACCAATTACGGCACTATCATCGGCAATACCGGCCGCGCCATCAATCTGGAAGGTGGCAACGACACGCTGAACATCATGAAGGGCTCACGCATTGCCGGGCTCGTTGATGGTGGCGCAGGCACGGACACGCTGAACTACAACAAGGTCGGCCTGTCCGAGACCAACCGCCAGGCCCTGCAGGGTGGCCAGACGGTGAATATCGGCGGCACGCTCTATACGTCCTTCGAGGTGGTCAATGCCAATGCGCCGTCCTTCTCCGCGCTGGCCGGCGCCAATGCCCGCGGCGTCGCCGCGCTGTTCGACAATCTGCCGCTCAATGCCACGGGCCTGGGTGTGGTCGATATGCTGGACCGTGTCGCCAGTTCTGGCGATGTCGGCGCGGCACTGTCGCAACTGACACCGGGCTCGTATCAAAGCCTCGGCCGCATCGGCATGAACAATGTGCAGCAGACGACATCGCTGGTCGGCCAGCATCTGACGCAGAATCGCCTCAACGGCCTCGGCACCGACGTCTCCGGCCTCGGCAATGCCATGGCGATGTTCGACGGCGGCATGTTCGACCGCAATTTTGGCGGCGATCGCGCGCTGGCCGCCGTGATGGCATTCCCGGGCAGCGCGGGCTCGTCGCTGGCGGAAGCCGGCTGGGGCACCGGCGTCGCTGAAGCAATGGCCTATGCGCCGATCAACAAGGCGCCGACGCTGCGCCCGATCGCGGTGACGGCGGATCACGGCTTCTTCGTCACCTCTGGCGCGAGCTTCGCCCGCGAAGGCGCGCGCGCCGATGCGCCGGGTTTCAAGGCGAATACGGTGAATGTGCTGGCTGGCTATGACCAGCGCTTGAGCGACACCATCGTTGCCGGCGTGTTCGGTGGCTACGCCTTCACCCGCGGTGAGCTCGACGGCAACGGCAGCAACACGCGCGTCGCGACCGGCACCATCGGCGGCTACGGCACGTATCAGGCGCCGACCTGGTTCGCGACCTTGATGGGCCTCTATGGCTTCAGCGACTACACCACCTCGCGCATGGCGCTCGGCCTGTCCAACGATGCCAAGTTCAGCGGCGATCACTATGCTGTCCGCGGCACCGTCGGCACCGACATCCGCGTCAGCGGCTGGGTGGTGACGCCTGAAATCGGGCTGCAATATATGCGGGTGATGACCGACGGCTTCACCGAGCGTGGTGGCGCGGCGGCGTTGATCGTCGGCAGCGACAGCGCGGAATCGCTGCGGTCCAGCGTCGGCGCGCGCTTCGCTTACGATGTCGCATATAACGGCGGCATCCTGACGCCGGAACTGCGCTTCGCCTGGCTGCACGAATTCAGCGATGGCATTCGTGGCATCAATGCGAGCTTTGCCGACACGACGCTGCCGGGTTCGTTCGTGACGTCGACTGCATCAGGCCTGCGTGATCGCGGTGTGCTCGGTGCCGGCCTGTCGGGCAAGCTGGCGCCGCTCACGGTGCTGTCAGTGAACTATGATGCCATCGTCGGCGGCAGCGATGCTGTCACGCATCAGGTCATGGGCCGGATCAAGCACGCGTTCTGATCACGCATAACCTGAATTTGTCGTCCCCGGGCTTGACCCGGGGATCCATCTTTACGGCATGCTCAGCATCAAGCTGGATGGCCGGGTCATCTAGCGAAGCTCGCTTCGCGCTGCCCGGCCATGACGCGTATCTTATGGCTTTGCCACGTGCCATGCGCCGTTCAGAAAGCCGTCGCCGGTGGTCTGGCCGGCAGCCGTATCTTTCTTGAAGGTGTAGAGCGGCTTGCCTTTATAAGCCCACATCTTCTTGCCGTCGTCGCGCACCACGATGGTCATGTCGGCGGTCGGCTTGTCGCTGTCGGCAGCGAACAGTGGCGGCCAGTTCTCGGCGCAGGGGCCATTGCAGGCCGACTTGCCGCCGGCATCCTTGTCGAAGGTGTAGAGCGTCATGCCCTTGGCATCCACGAACACCTTGCCCTTGTCGGTGTCGGCGGTCTTCAGCGCCTGCGCGGAGGCGGCGGATGCGGTGAAAAGAACGGCCAGCGCGGCAACGGCGGCGAATGATCTGGTCATGAGCGGAACTCCCTGATGAATGGCGACGCAGTCGCGTCACCAGGAAGAACGCCCGCCATGGACAATTATTCCGATGATGAATGCTCGAAAACCGCATCGCCCCAATCGAGCTTGCGAAATTTGGCGTAGGTCGCCTTGTCGCGCTTCGGCGCGACGGCGGCGATCACGCCGTCTTTCGTGCAGAGTTTCGTCGTGATCGCGATCTTCGTCGTCACCGGCTGCGCCAGCACCCGCGAGGGGCGCGGCGCGATCGGTGCACGTGAGACCGCGAGATAGATGAATTTCTCGTCCTCATAGGGAAGTTCTGCGGATTTGAGTTGTTTATGCACGCGGGAGCGTTGCAGCCGCTGGCTGAAATGGCACCAGTCCGGTTTCACCAGCGGACACGCGTCATCGTGCGGGCAGGGCGCGATCACATGCGCGCCTGCGCGGATCAGCTGCGCGCGCGCGTCGAGGATGCGTTGATAGCCGGCTGGTGTACCTGGCTCGACGATAACAATCGTATCATTCGCCTTCGCCCACATCGCCGCGACAAGTCTTTCGCGCGCGGTATCGGTGAGTTCGTTGATCACATAGCTGGCGATGACGAGATCAGCCGAAGCTGCATCGGCGATCTTAGCGGTTGCGTCGCCGAGCGTGTAGGCGATGCTGCGATCATTCTCGCGCGCCAGCTCCATCGCCAGTGCGCGCAGCGCCGGGTTGGCATCGAGCAGCGTGAATGATGCCAAAGAATCGAATGCCTCGGCGCAGGCCCATGTCGCCGTGCCCGGCCCGGCACCGCAGTCGAGCATTGAGGCCGGCGCGAAATCGGGGCGGATTTCCTGCAGGGCATTGAGGCTGGCGATCACAGCGGCATAGGTCGCTGGCATCCGTGCGAGCGCATAGGCGAGGGCGTCGCTCTCGGTGCGGATCGTCGTCGATCCGCCGCCGGAGCGATAGGTTTTGGAGATGGTGTCGGAGCGTTGCGCGGCGTCGGTGCGCGAAACGCCCTGCAGGCGCGAAGCGAGCGTTGCCGTGAGATAGGCGGGGAGATCGGGCGAGGTCATTCAGCAACGACGCTCCTCTGATCCCTCCCTCAAGCGGCGTAGCCGCGCAGTGGGGAGGGTGGATCGAAGCGAGCGTCCAGCGAGCTTCGAGACGGGTGGGGTGGTTCCACAAACGCCGTACCGTGGGGCTCCCCACCCGGCGCTACGCGCCACCCTCCCCACTGCGCCGCTGCGCGGCTGGGGGGAGGGAGACCATCAGCATCGCGTATTAGTTACGCTACTTCCTGATCGAGGATCTTCACCGCGTTCTCGAGATCCACCGACACCAGCTGCGACACGCCGCGTTCCGCCATGGTCACGCCGTACAGGCGATGCATGCGGGCCATGGTGATCGGGTTATGCGTGATGGTGATGAAGCGCGTGTCGGTGGTCGCGATCATTTCATGCAACAGGCTGCAGAACCGCTCGACGTTGTGGTCGTCCAGCGGCGCGTCGACTTCGTCCAGCACGCAGATCGGCGACGGGTTGGTGAGGAACACCGCAAAGATCAGCGCCAGCGCGGTCAGCGCCTGCTCGCCGCCCGACAGCAGCGACAGCGACTGCGGCTTCTTGCCCGGCGGTTTGGCGATGATGTCGAGGCCGGCCTCGAGCGGATCGTCGCTCTCGATCAGCTTCAGCTCCGCTTCGCCGCCGCCGAACAGTTCGACGAACATGCGCTTGAAGTGGGTGTTGACGCTGTCGAACGAGGTCATCAGGCGCTCGCGCGCTTCCTTGTTCAGGCTCTGGATGCCGGTGCGCAGCTTCTTGATCGCTTCCACCAGGTCGTCGCGCTCGGTGGCCAGGCCGTTATGCGTGCCCTCGATCTCGTTGAGCTCTTCCTCGGCGCGCAGGTTGACGGCGCCGAGACGCTCGCGGTCGCGCCGCATCTTCTCCAGCTCGGTTTCGACCTCATGCAGGTCGGGCAGCTTGTCGTCCTGGCGCACTTCGGCGAGTGCCGCGACGCCTTCCGGCTCCACTTCCAGCATGTCGCGGATTTCGCGCTCGATGTCCTCGAGGCGGCGCTTGCCGCTTTCCATGCGCTCTTCCGAACGCGCACAGGCCTCGCGCGCCTGCGACAGGAATTCGATCGAAGTGCGGGCCTCGCGATCGGTGTCGCGCATCATGTTTTCGGCCGCCTGCAGCGCGTTGGCGGCCATCTGGCGGCCCTGCTCGGCGGTCTCGACTTCCGAGATCAGCGCGCGGCGCTTCTGCAGGAACAGGGCGGGCGCGTCTTCCAGCTCGGCGCGTTCGCGGGTGAGCTCGGCCTGGCGCGAGGCCACGGTCTCGATCTGCCGGCTCGCCGAAGACTTGCGGCTCTCCCAGTCATTGCGCTCGGCGATGATCGCCTGCACGCGGCGATCGGCGAGTTCAGCCTCGCGGGCCAGCGCCTGTGCTTCGGCGCGGACCTGCGCCGCAGCGCGGCGATGGCCCTCGATCTCGTTGCGGACGTCGGAGAGTTTTGCTTCCGCATCCGCCGTCTCCGGCAGCTCCTCCAGCGCCATGTGGGCGCTTTCGAGACCGGCTTCGGCTTCCATGCGGTCGTTGGAGAGGCGCGACTGCGCTTCGGTCAGCGTGGCGCGGCGGGCGGCGTGGCGGTTGATCTCGCGCTCGGCATTGGCCTGGCGCTCGCGGGCCTGGTCGACCTCGCGGCGGGCATTGCGCAGCGCATCGCGCGATGCGGCTTCCGCCGAGGCCGCCGTCTTCAGCGCCTGCTCGGCCGCTTCCAGCGCCTCGCGCTTGGCGATGGCATCGAGTTTTGCGTTTTCGAGATCGGCTTCGATATCGGTGAGGCGGGCGCGCTCGGCGAGGCGGCGGGCGGCGCCGGTCGGCGCATGCGAGCCGGCCACAAAACCGTCCCAGCGCCAGACGTCGCCTTCCAGCGTCACGAGGCGCTGGCCGGTCTTCAACTGGCCGACAAGCGCCGCGCCCTGATCCTTCGTGACAATGCCGATCTGCTTCAGGCGGCGCTGCAGCTCCACCGGCGCATTCACATGCGCGGCCAGCGTCTCGACGCCCTCCGGCAGCGCCGGATCGTCGGCGTGTTCGCCGGCATTGGTCCAGCGCATCGGCGCCGAGGGATCGACGGGCGCATCGAGATCGTCGCCGAGCACGGCGCCAAAGGCCTTCTCATAGCCCTTGGTGACGGTGACGCCGTCGATGATCGGCGGCCACAGATTCTTGGTCTCGCCGTTCAGGATCTTCGAGATCGTGCGCGCTTCGGTCTCGAGGCGCTGCACCTTCTTGTCGGCTTCCACCAGAGGCGCGCGCGAAGCGTCCAGCGTCTGGCGGGCAGCGATATGAGCGGCCTCGTTCTCGCCGACCGAATATTCCGCCTGCAGCAGGATTTCCTGCGCGGTCTCCATCAGCATCGCGAGTTCGTCGAGATCGCCGAAGCCCGAGGTCTGCGCGGTCAGCGCATCGATCTCGCTTTCGACACGGGCGATCTCTTCCGACAGGCGCGTCAGGCGATCGGCCTGGCTGCGCACATTCGACTGCAGCTGGTTGCGCTTCGCCGTCATGTCGGCATGGGCGGTGGTGAGTTCGGTAAAGGTGCGCTCGGCCGCGGCCAGCACGGCCTCGGCCTCGGAGACGCGCTCATCGACGCCGCCGCGCAGCTCGACGCGCTGCATGATCTCTTCCTTGATCATGGCGTCTTCTTCTTCGAGACGCATCAGCGCGATTTCGGCGTCTTCCGCCTGCTTCATTTCGCGGGCGACGTCGGCCTCGAACTGGTTGAGGCGGCTGTCGAGCTCTTTCGCGCGCTCCTCGGCGCGCTTCTCTTCGCGGTCGAGCAGGTCGCGGGCATTGGTCAGGCGCTGCAGGCCGGCGGCGGCAGCGGCTTCCGCCTCGCGCAGCGCGGGCAATTCGGAGGCACGGATCGCCTGGATGCGCGCCGATTCGCCCTGGATCCGTGTGGCTTCGGCGAGTTCGAGCGTGTTGCGGTCGTGGGTGGTGGCGGCATCGGCATTGTCCGCATGCGCCTGGATCCAGCGCAGGTGGAACAGCATGGCTTCTGCCTTGCGCACCTTGGCGGCGACTTCGCGGAAGCGCGTGGCCTGGCGGGCCTGCTTCTTCAGGCCTTCCATCTGGCCGGACAGCTGCCCGATCACGTCCTCGACGCGGGTGAGGTTGGTTTCGGCCGCCTTCAGGCGCAGCTCGGCCTCGTGGCGGCGCGCATGCAGGCCGGCGACGCCGGCGGCGTCTTCCAGCACGCGGCGGCGCGATTCCGGCTTGGCCTGGATGATCTCACCAATCTTGCCCTGGTGGACGAGGGCCGGCGAGCGCGCGCCGGTGGCGGCGTCGGCAAACAGGATCTGCACGTCGCGGGCGCGGACATCGCGGCCATTGATGCGGTAGTTCGAGCCGTTGTCGCGCTCGATGCGGCGGGTGATTTCCAGGATCTCGGCGTCATTGACCATGGCCGGCGCGGTGCGCTCGGCATTGTCGATGGTCATGGTCACTTCGGCATGGTTGCGCGAGGCGCGATTGCCGGAGCCGGCGAAGATCACCGCTTCCATGTCGGTGGCGCGCAGCGACTTGTGCGAGGTCTCGCCCATCGCCCAGCGCAGGGCTTCCACGAGATTGGACTTGCCGCAGCCATTGGGGCCGACGACGCCGGTCAGGCCGGGTTCGATCATGAAATCGGTCGGTTCGACGAACGACTTGAATCCGTTCAGGCGCAGGCGCGTGAGTTTCATGTAAGCGGTACTCTAATTAAGCCGATAGGCCGGCCACCGCGAATCCCCCAGCGCGAACAATAGCATGGATGCAACCATCGCGCCGCCCCGGGACTCACGGGCACGGCTCTCAATTGGGCCCGACAATGGCGAGACGAGGGCAGCCGCACAACGCCGGAACCCGCGTTGTCCCAAGGGTTTTGCAGGGGATAAGGGCGGGCAAACGAAGGAATTATCTTGTTTGCGTGAGAGAAGTGGCGTCTCGAACCTGGGCTGCTGGCGAGGTAGCTGTCTCACTGGCTATGTAAGCGATACCGCTTCAATTCGTCCGAATTGCCAGGAGTTGTTGATTAGCTAAGTTAAATAGCTATCCAATTTTATGACTAGAGAACACTCCCGGCAAATCCGTGTCGGCGATCCAGTATCCAAGTTTCGGTATGTTTACGAACCGATCTTGATGTCGCCAAAGTATGGTTCCGACATTCTTGTTCCTGTCCTTGCCCGCCAAAGGAATATTGCGCTCTAAGAGGGCTCTGGCGATTTCGCCTCGCTTCATGGGGCGCCCTTTTTCGCGAATGAGCTCATAGACCTCGTCGGCAATTTGTTCAGGTGAAACATGACCGCGTCTGCGCTGAGTTGGGGAGCCTATTGTGAAACTCAGCTCCGACTGTGCATCGCCCGATAGAGTGGCGACTTTGTTTTCGAAGTTTCGAATTTCTTCGATCAGAGCATCTGTCTGTTTCAATTTTTCGACCATGTCTGCGCGGATGCGCAGAAGGCGATCAATAAGGTCGGTAGTACTCTGTTTACTCAACGTTTTTTTGCCTGATCTGGATTTCGACCCATGCGATGCGGGTACTATTTCCGCTCCGAGTGTCACAGGCAACTCCTAAACTTGGAATCATAGTTAACGGAGTCTTAACGGAAATTCTGCTGCTCGTCGAGAGTTGCATTCCGAGCCGAGTTGGGCTACTTTAGTAATGTTGCGGTGCCTGAAAACGAAAAGGCCCCAGGGGTAGGAACCCTGAGGCCTTAGTAGTTGCCAGCGTCTCTCGGGTGCTTGAGGTGGACCGAGAGCGAAGGCGATATCGTATGGTCTATAAAAGCCGATATACGCTTATTTGCTTGAGACCGCAATAGTCCGCACCTCGAAGGAGGTGATGACCAATGAGGACGAAGGTCTGTCATTGGGTCAACGCATACCTCAGGTTTCGGTTCGGCCGGCTTGAGCACGTGTGTGGGCACTGGCGTTGCTGCGGCATCTGATGCTGCACAATAGCTAGTGCCGGTGGCTGGGAGGCTCGCCTCCCAGCCGTTTTGGCGGACAAAATCCATCTCCTAACTCTCGGTCAATCGATGGGAATTATAGGAGAATGAAATGAGCGAAAATACTTGGAAACCCGGCGACGTCGTACAAGTGAAAAGCGGCGGCCCGGCCATGACTGTTGCGGGCGACGATGGCTTTGGCCGCACGATTTGTGAATGGTTCGACGGTAAGAAGCAGATGAGTGGCACGTTCAATGTCGCGGTTTTGAAGCTGTTTGAGCGGCCACGCGCTATTGCAGTTGGCATCGCACGTCGCTAATCGACCCAAGTACGAAATGTGACGCCCCGCAATGACCAGTTGCGGGGCGTACTAAATCAGATGTGGTTCTAAATTTCCCTGATCATTGGATTGTGTTGCGCTGATTGAGTGTCTTTGCAGGTACCTGCAACGATATGCCCAACTGAGAGACGAGAAGTTTGGTCGTCGCTCATGCGCTAGCCTGAGACTAGGGCGTTGGTCGCCGCTCTAGCTCAGATCGTCTTCGCTTATTTCTGCGGCCTTCATCAGATGTCTCAGCAATCCGGTCTTCAGCGCGCTATTGCCATGAATGGGAATCGAAAGCCGAATGACACTGCCGGGCTTTCCATAGATGTGATGGCTGCCATTGACGCGCAGAAGAACCCAGCCGCGCCGCTCGATCAAACGAGCAAAGGCGCGGCCGGATATCGATGTCATGCGGTCAGCTCTAACATCCGGACGTCACCACCGGGGGCAGGCGCCTCGACTTCAACCGACAGGCATCCCTCGATTGCTTCGCGCAGATTGACCATCAACTCATCCATTGTCTCGCCCTGGCTGGCGCAACCGGGAATGGCCGGGACTTCGGCCCAGTAGCCGCCTTCCTCGGCATCATGCACGACGATCCTGATCTTCATGATGATCTCCTTGCCGGTAAGATCGGGCAGCTGAGGAACGAGATCAAGGGCTTGGCTTTCCAGCCGCACATCATTATACGGTCCGTATATGAATCATATATGGAGCCTTCCATGGGCATCGTGAGCATCGACGACGAACTGCATGAGCAGCTTCGCAAGGCCACCAAAGTTTCCTGCCGCTCGATCAATGCGCAGGCCGCTTACTGGATCAAGATCGGCATGCTCTGCGAGGCCAATCCGGCCCTGAGCTTCACGGTAATCCTGGCGCGCGAGATGAGCGCGGCGGGGGTGGAGACGCCATCGCTTGCCGCGAGCGCGGCATGACCAGGGCGCCGCAGGCATGACAAAGACGTCGCAGGAGCTGGCGCTGATGGCGGAGTCCGGCCGGCTGCTGGCCTCGGTGTTCGCGCTGCTGGATCGCACAAAACTGGTCGGCCGCTCGACGCTCGAGATCAATGACATGGTCGAGCGCTTCATCACCGAGGACCTTGCGGCGCGGCCGGCGAGCAAGGGGCAGTATGGCTTTGAATTCGTGCTGAACGCATCGATCAACGAGGTGGTCTGCCACGGCATTCCCTCCAGCGCCGATGTGCTGAAGGATGGCGACATCGTCAATTTCGACATCACGCTGGAGAAGAACGGTTTTATCGCCGATAGCAGCAAGACCTATCTGGTCGGCGAGGTGAACCTGGCTGCGAAGCGTCTGGTCGCGGCCACCTATGAGGCCATGTGGCAGGGCATCCGCGCGGTGCGGCCGGGGGCGCGGCTCGGCGATATCGGCTTTGCCATCGAGCGCCATGCCAAGCGATCAGGCTATTCGGTGGTGCGCGATTATTGCGGCCACGGCATCGGCCGCGAGATGCATGAAGCGCCGCAGGTGATGCACTTTGGCAAGCCGAATACCGGGATGGTGCTGCGCGAGGGGATGGTGTTCACCATCGAGCCGATGCTCAATCGCGGCCGCGCCAAAGTGCGCACCGAGGATGACGGCTGGACCGTGGTGACCGACGACGGCTCGCTGTCGGCGCAGTTCGAGCACACGGTGGCGGTGACGGCGAAGGGCGTGAAGGTGCTGACGCTGCGGCCGGATGAGAAGCGCTGATCCTGGTCAGCCCCCATCCCAACTCTGCCCCTCATCCTTCGGATGAGGGCTGAAAGTGATCGAGGTGCCTCACCTTGCCGCGGGCCAGGATATGCAAGGCGCCCCGTACGCGCGTCTTTCTGCATTTTGCACGGAACACCGCGTTGCCCTTGCGCTGATGTCTTGGCAGGCTGCGTCTGTTCGATGGAATGGAGACTTCGTGGTGGCAAAGACAACGGTGAAGCGTCCAGCGGCGAAAGCGGCCAAGTCACGCAAGGTGAAAAAGACGGCGGCAGCCAAACGTCCGGTAGCCAAATCCAAGGTAGCCAAGGCCAAGACAGCCAAATCCAACGCAGCCAAATCGAAGATATCCAAAGCCAAATCGTCGTTCGCGGCAGCGGCGAAGGCGCGCCTGCCAAAGGGACCGGTCTGGCAGTGGACAGCGGTGGAGACGGCTGCGGCGATCGGGTCCGGCGCCGTGTCGGCCTTTGAGGTCACCGAGGCGCAGGTCGCGCATATGCAGGCGGTCAATCCGAAGCTGAATGCGGTGGTGGTCGATCTGTCGGAGCAGGCGCTGGCGGCAGCGCGGGCGGCCGACAAGATGCGCAAGAGCGCGGACCGCGGCGCGTTGCACGGCGTGCCGATCACCATCAAGATCAATATCGACTTCGAAGGGCAGGCCAACAGCAATGGCGTGTCGGCGCTGGCGAACCTCGTCGCGCCGTCGGACTCGCCGGTGGTGCGCAATTTCAGGAAGGCCGGCGCCATCGTGCTGGGCCTCACCAACACGCCTGAATTCTCCTTCCGCGCCTTCACTGACAATCCGCTCCACGGCCTCACGCAGAATCCGTGGAGCCCGGACATCACCTGCGGCGGCTCGTCGGGTGGCGCGGGGGCGGCGGTGGCGGCAGGCATCGGCACCATCGCCCATGGCAATGACATCGGCGGCTCGCTGCGCTGGCCGGCGCATTGCAACGGCATCGCGACCATCAAGCCGACCCAGGGCCGTATCCCCGCCTTCAACGAAAGCGCCGCGGTGGAACGGCCGCTGATGGCGCATCTGATGTCTGCGCAGGGACCGCTGGCGCGCAGCGTCGCGGATGTGCGGCTTGGTCTCGGCGTGATGAGCCAGCGCGATCCGCGAGATCCCTGGTGGGTGCCGGCGCCGCTGGAAGGGCCGAAGCCGAAAGGCCCGATCAAGGTCGCGCTGGCGAAAATGCCGGATGACATGAAGGTCGATCCATCGGTGACCGCGGCGCTGCGCCAGGCCGCCGACCATCTGGAGCGCGCAGGTTATCGCGTCACCGAGGTCGAGGTGCCTGACATCAGCGGGGTCTGGCAGACCTGGTGCGACATCATCGCCAACGAGACCATGGTGCTGCAGGAAGCCAAGATGCTGGCGGTGACGTCTGACGACTTCCACAAGGCCTGGGCCGGTATCAAGGCCAAGGCCGGCACGCTTGATCTCGCGGCGTGGATGAATGCGACGGCGGCGCGCAGCACGCATATCCGGGCGTGGCAGATGTTCTTCGAGGATTACCCGGTGGTGCTTGCGCCGACCACGGTGCAGCCGACACCGGGGCCGCGCGCTGATGTGGAAAGCGCCGAGCGCATCCGCAAGATCTTCTGGAACGACCTGCGATTCATTTCGGCGATCAATGTGCTGGGCCTGCCCGGCGCGGTGGTTCCGGTGGCGCTGCATGACGGCAAGCCGATCGGCGTGCAGTTGATCGCCGGGCGCTATCGCGAGGACATGGCGCTGGATGCGGCCGCGGCGATCGAGAAGCGGGCGGGGATGCTGGTGCGGCAGCTGTGGACGCGGGAGGGATAAGCGGCGCTCCGTCAGCTCATGGTTCGAGGGGCGCACTAAAATGCGTGCTCCTCACCATGAGGGGCGGCGAGTTAATCTTCCGGAACAAACCTCAACGTCCCCGCCTGCCGCTGCGGCTTCCCCGTGTCGTTCGGATGGTTGATGCCGTCATTCACCGGTATCTCGGTGAAATCGAACGGGCTGATGCCATCGAGACAGGCGACGTTGACGGCATAGGATGCCTGGTCCGATCGCCGCTGGTGATGCGTGTAGACGCCGCAACGCGCGCAGAAGAAATGCTCGGCCACCCTGGTATTGAAGCGATAGCTCGTCAGCGCATCCGCGCCTTGCAGCACGGTGACCCCGCCGGGCGCGGTCATCACCATGACCGCGCCGCGCATGCGGCACATGGAGCAGGTGCAACGGCGAACGGTGCTGAAGCCATCGCTGAGTACAGCTTCGAAACGCACCGCGCCGCAATGGCACTGTCCGGTGTGAAGCGTTGTGCCGGTCACGTCAGATGTCGCGGGCCAGTTCGTCCGGCCGGCGATGCTGCGGCATGCCGAGCACGGCGATGCAGAGGCCCAAAAAGGCCAGACCAATAAAATCGACGACGAGATTTCCAAACATCACGCACCCCCTGAAATATTCCAGGAGATTGCGGAGATGCCGCTTAAGCACTTCTTAATGCGCGTTACCGGGGCGTTAAGATGGTTAATTCCGGTGCGGGTGTCAGCGCGCGCGCGCTTGCGTGGTGCGCGGCATCGGGATTTCCGCTTTCAGCGCGGTCTCGCCCTGTGCCGTGATGCGATAGCGCGCCATGCTGCCGGGGGAGGATTCGATCCAGCCCTTCTGCACCATGTTCGCCAGCGTCTTCTGACCGGCGGGCAGCAGATGGGTCGCGGGAAGTTCCGCCACGGCGCAGAGCTTCTGCAACGCGGTGCGCTCGATGTAGTGCGGGAGGTGGGGGGCGCGTGCTGGCATGTCGGGGTGATGCAGTTGCGGGGGCACTAAGGGCACAATGGCGCAGCTACGGGAGCACGGCGCCGGCGGTTTCAATCTGGCACAACGCGGCCGAGTCCGGTCCGTTCCCAAAAAATCCGCTGCTGCCGGGCTGCCGCAAGATTGCCGCAAGAAATCGGGTGTTATGCGCGTGCTTCGCGTGTCGTTTCTTGCGGCAGACTTGCGGCCGTTGCGGCGGCACGAAGGCAATCGCCCCATAAAAAATGGCCGGGACTGCGCCCGGCCATGATCACTTTTGCGGTGTGAAGTCGGCCTCAACCCTTCAGCAGGGGCGTGATCTTCTTGGAAAATTCCTCAAAGGTCTGCTCGCCGCGCAGCATCTCGCCATTGATGAAGAAGGTCGGGGTCGAATTGACCTTGAGCACTTCATTGGCAAATTTCTGGTCGGCCGCGATCTTGTCGAGCAGCGCCTGATCCTTCAGGCACTCTTCCACCTGCTGCTGGCTGAGGCCGGCCTGCTTGCCGATGCGGGTCAGCGTTTCGGCGGTGTTCTTCATCACCCATTCCTGCTGCTGCTTGAACAGCATGTCGACCACGGCAAAATACTTGCCGCTGTCTTCCTTGGCGATGCAGCGCGCCAGCATCGAACCGGCCGCGGCCTTGATGTCGAGCGGGAATTCGCGGAACACGAAGCGGATCTTGTTGGTGTCGATGAACTCGGCCTTGATCTTCGGGAACACGTTTTCGGTGAAGTTCGCGCAGTGGCCGCAGGTCATCGAGGCGAATTCGACCACGGTCACGGCGGCGTCTTTCGGGCCCAGTGCCATGTCCGGCAGCGACACCGGCTTGGCGACATCGGCGGCAGTCTGCGCGGAAGCCTCCGAGATCAGCCGCAGCGGCGACAGGCCGATGGCTGCGGCGGCGCCGGTCAAAGCGAGGGCGGCGGTGAATTCGCGGCGCGTGATGATCAAGGGACTGCTCCGAAGTGGCGATTTGGCCAGTAAAAGTTCGCTTCGCTAACTTGAAACGCCAAATGTGGCAAGCGGATGCCGGAACTGCAAAGGCCCGAAAAGCACTCAACTTCGCTTGATAACGGCTCCCAGCCGCGCCAGGGCATCCTTCAAGGCGGCGTCCTCGACCTCCGGCAGCGTCTCGGCAACCCGCGCGACGGCGGTCGGATCGATCGGTTTGATCTTCCTCCGGGCTGTTGCCCGTGACAGGGGGGCCTGGCGCAGCGCCAGCTTGCCGACCGCGTTCCAGCCGAAGAACCGGTTCACCTTTTCCAGGATGATGTCCGACATGTGCTGGATTTCCAGCGCCATCGGGCCTTCCACGCGCAGGATCAGGGTCGCCGGTTCCTGCGGCTGGCCGTCCACCGGCCGCGGCCACTGGATCTTGAGCGGCTCGGAAAAATGCGCCACCTGGGTGCCGGCGATCTCGGCCCAGCGCGTTACCAGCTCGCGCGAGGCAAAGCCCTGCTTGGCATAGGCATCCGCGAACACGCCGCCGAGGAGGGCGGAGAGCGGCTTTGCGGAAATGGGACCAGGCTTGTTCATGAACGAGCGATTTGGGTACATGTCGGCATGAGTCTATCAGCCCCCGCCAGCCGACGAAAGAAATCAGCAGCTTCGGACGCCGCGCCGCTGGATAGCGGGGAAGCCGCCGCGGCGCAGCGGCCGGCGCAGATCCTGGCCTGGTATGACCGCCATCGCCGCCGCCTGCCGTGGCGGGCGCTGCCGGGGGAGACCGTCGATCCCTATCGGGTCTGGCTGTCGGAGATCATGCTGCAGCAGACCACCGTGCAGGCGGTGGGACCGTATTTCATGAAATTCCTGGAGCGGTGGCCGACCGTCAGTGATCTCGGTCGTGCGTCGCAGGACGACGTGCTGCGGATGTGGGCCGGGCTGGGTTACTATTCCCGCGCGCGCAACCTGCACGCCTGCGCGGTGACCGTGCTGCGCGACCATGGCGGCGTGTTTCCGGATACAGAGGAGGGCCTGCGGGCGCTGCCGGGCATCGGCCCCTATACGGCCTCGGCAATCGCGGCAATCGCCTTCGAGCGCCAATGCATGCCGGTGGATGGCAATATCGAGCGCGTCACATCGCGGCTCTACGCCGTCGAGGAAGCGCTGCCGAAATCGAAGCCGACCATCGTGGGGCTGGCGGCGACCCTGCTCGGCCCGTCGCGTGCCGGCGATAGCGCGCAGGCGCTGATGGATCTTGGCGCCACCATCTGCACGCCGAAGAAACCGGCCTGTTCGCTCTGCCCGGTCAACGACAATTGTGCGGCCATGGCGCGGGGGGATCAGGAGACCTTTCCGCGCAAGGCGCCCAAGAAGAGCGGAACGCTACGGCGCGGCGCGGCCTTCGTGGTTACGCGAAATGGCGAATTGCTGGTTCGCACCCGCGCGGAAAAGGGCCTGCTTGGCGGCATGACCGAAGTGCCGACATCCGACTGGCTCGCAGGGCATGGCGATGCGGATGCGCTGGGGCAAGCGCCGATGCTGAAGAACGCGACGGCATGGCACCGCAAAGTCGGCGTTGTCAGTCATGTCTTTACGCATTTTCCGCTGGAGCTCGTGGTCTATACAGCGAGCGTTCCTGCGCGCGCGAAGGCGCCGGAAGGCATGCGATGGGTGCCGATAGCGACGCTGGATGGCGAAGCGCTACCGAATGTCATGCGCAAGGTCATTGCGCATGGACTGGATGACTAGGCAGCGCGGATACCGCGCTCTTCGGTGACCGGCATGAGGAAGCAACGGTTGCGGCCGGTGTTCTTCGCGACATAGAGCGCCTGGTCGGCGCGTTCGATCATGTCCTGCACGTCGCGGTCGCTATCGCCGATCAGCGATACGCCCACAGAAACGGTAGTCGACAGTCGAATGTCGCCTTCGCCGATGATGGCCAGTTCGACGGCGCGACGGATACGATCGCCCAACGCCTGCGCGGTCTGCTCGTCGGCCTCGCGCAGCAGCACGACGAATTCCTCGCCACCAAAGCGCGCGGCGCGGTCGGTGCTCTTGATATTGCCCTGAATGATCTCCGCGATCTTCTTGATGGCGATGTCGCCGACATGGTGGCCGTGGGTGTCGTTGATCTTCTTGAAGTGATCGATGTCGATCATCAGCGTCGCGATGCTGCGCTTGTAGCGCACGGCAAATTCCATCGCGTCATTCGCGGCCACAATGAAAGAGCGCCGGTTCATCAGGTCGGTGAGATAATCGGTGTCAGCAAGCCGGCGCAGCTTGCTGAGGTCGTCCTTGAACTGCAAGGCGTTCTCGGTGGCGCGCAGTTCGGCTTCCTTGGTGCGTTCCTCAGCGAAGCCGATGCGGCGGAGCAGGGATCGCAATGCCTGAGTGAGCTGTACGACCTCCAGCGAGCCACGCTGGCGCGGCAGCATGGATGGACCGGAGGCGCGACCGATGCGGTCGGCTTCAAGCGTGATGGCATGGATCGGTGCGGAGATGCGCTGGGCGATCAGAAAGGCGAGGGCCATGCCGAAAATGCCAACGGCGGCGCCGATGAAAAGGATGTTCTTGGCTGAGTGAACGGCTGCAGCCAGAGCAACGTCTGCCGGTTGGCTGGCTGTGACGATCCAGTTCAAGCCCTGATACTCGCGATGCCCGTTCCCGACAAAATAGGCGATCAGCTTGTTCTGCTCGCCGACCTTCTCGGCGAAGGTGCCGGCGCGGGTCTGCAGGATGGTGGCCAGGCGCTCGCCGGCAAAGCGTGTGGTGTTCATGCCGTTCCCGACGAGAACAGTGCCGGCCTTCGACACCACCATCAATGTGGTGTCGGAATCCTGATCGAGCGCTTCCGAGCGGGCGATGATGGTCTGCGCCCACTGCCAGTCGAGATGTGCGCCGAGCACGCCGATCAGAACACCGTCCGCATTGCGGATGGGAAGTGCGATATCGACGAAACGGTGCGGTTCGCCATCGGCGCGCTTGGCGAGAAGCGAGGCCAGCAATGCGGCTTCATGGACGTCACCGACGATGGGGTCGTTGAGGCCGGTGCGAAACCATGGTCGCTGCGCGACGGACGCGCCTTCGAGCATCCCCTTGGTGGCGGCGACGACCTTGCCGTCCGGCTGCGCGAAGCCGATCCAGGCGAAGTCGCTGAACGAGTTCTGCAATTGCTCGAGCGCCTTGCGCAGGGCAGCGTGATCGCCCTGCCACATGCCCTGAAGCAGTTCGAGTTTCGAGAACAGGTGAACTTCCTGCTGGCGGATCGCCATGTAGCGATCGAGCCGCTCCGCCGTGATCGAGGCAACCGCGGCCAGACGCGCGTTCACAAGTTCGGACGTATTGCGATAGCTGACGAGAGCCGCGCCTGCAGCCAATGCGCCGATCAGCACCACGATCATGGCTGCGAACGCAATCGTGATATGCGCACGCACCGTTAGGAGGTCTTCGGTCGAGCGGATGCGCTCGGCTAGCTTGTTGATCAGGGGACGCATGGACGGGCCTTGGACTAACGATTGTCCGAGTCCTGACATAGGCCAATTGCCAATCCCTAACGGTACCAACCTGCCATAGGATCATCCTGAATCCGGGATGAATCGACAGGGTTGAGCAGGTCTTAACGCCCGGATTTGCTCATCCCGCACTGGACAAATGCGTAACGGACGGGGCCGGCACGATGGGTGGCTTGGCGTTGAGGCCCTCGACCTGGAAGCCTGCGACGCGCTTGTAGTTCGCCGCGATATCCTCAAGCTCCTGCTGCGACAAGACTTCGGTCACCACACCGTAACCATTGGGTGCGCGTTCCTCGACGATCTGCATGACCTGCTCCGGGCCATTCTTGCGATTGAGCATCACGAGGTCGGTGGTCGCGGGACGGCGCTCGGCTTCATAGGCCTCCAGTGCAGCTGGAACCTCGCCTTTGGCGAGAATTTCCCGCGTCAGCACGCGCGCGTCGAGGATCGCCTGGGACGCACCGTTCGATCCGATCGGATACATCGGATGCGCGGCATCGCCCATCAGCGTGACGCGGCCGAAGGTCCAGCGATCGATGGGATCGCGATCGACCAACGGATATTCATAGGCATGGGGACAATTGCGGATCAGGCCGGGGACGTCGAGCCAGTCGAATGTCCAGTTCTCGAACCAGGGCAGGAATTCCTCGAGCCTGGCCGTGCGGTTGTAGTCTTCGCGGCGCCACTGATAGGTCGGGGGCATGTGCCGTTCGGCGATCCAGTTGACGTCGTAATGGCCGTCGGCGTCCGGGGTATTCGAGATCGGGTAGCAGACGAATTTCAGAATCTCGTGGCCGGCCATGATCATGGTGCGGCCAGTAAGGAACGGTTTGCTCCTGGTCACGCCGCGCCAGAGGATGCGGCCGTTCCAGATCGGAGCGCCCTCGCTCGGATAGAGCTTCTGACGGATGGCAGAATGGATGCCGTCGGCTGCGATCAGCAGCGTGCCGTCATGACTACCCACCGGCTTGCCGGTGGCGCGGTCGATGAAATCGGCGCGGATGCCGCTATCGGTGTCCGTCCAGCCGGTGATGTGGTGGCTGGTCAGCACGTTGTCGGCGCCGAGGCGCTCGATGGCCGTGTCCAAAAGGATCTGTTGCAGGGTGCCGCGATGGATCGAAAATTGCGGCCATTTGTAACCGGCCTCGACGCCGCGCGGCTCGCTCCAGATCGGTTTGCCGTTCTTCGAGAAATAGGCCAGTTCGCGGGTCCGTACCCCGGCTGCATCGAGCTTGTCGTGCAGGCCGAGCTCCATCAGTTCGCGCACGGCATGGGGGAGCACATTGATGCCGACACCAAGCGGCTTGAGCGCCGGCACGCTTTCGAACACGCGGCATGGAATGCCGATCTGATGCAGGCTGAGCGCGAGCGTCAGGCCGCCGATCCCGCCGCCGGCGATAAGAACGGTCATAGTTTTCCCTCCCCTGATTTCAGGGAGGTCATGACATGGGACGGGCGAGGGGAGCAACCGAATTGCCTCGCGGCAATTTCGTTCCGCGGCAAGGCTTGCTTGGCGCTGCCATGGTGCACGAAGCCTTAACGCAAAATTCAGCTGCGTTCCCCTAATACCTTTGCACATTAACGATGGTAAAATGGATCAGGGCCAACGATGTCCCAACAGATCAGGCCGACCGGCCGCGAAACATTCTTCCCGGCGTCCGAGCTCATAGTGTCAAAGACGGACCTCAAGGGCCGGATGACCTATGTGAACCGCCTGTTCTGCACGATGGCTTGCTACGATGAAGCTGCCCTGATCGGGCAGCCGCACAGCCTGATCCGCCATCCCGATATGCCGCGCAGCGTGTTCAAACTGCTCTGGGACACGATCGAGGCAAAGCGCGAGATCTTCGCATTCGTGAAGAACATGGCGGCCACCGGGGATCACTACTGGGTATTCGCGCACGTGACCCCGTCCTACGATTTGCAGGGCAAGCTCACCGGCTATCATTCCAATCGCCGCATGCCGGCACCGGATCTGATCAAGACCACGATCGCGCCGCTCTATGCCGAAGTGCTGGCCATCGAAAAGCGGCACGTCAACGGCAAGGAGTCCCTTGCTGCAGGTTACAAGGCTCTCACCGATTTCGTTGCATCCCAGAAAGTCAGCTATGACGAACTTATGTTTTCTGTCACGCGCGCAGCTTAGCACGCTGCTCGTCATCGCCGGCCTGGCGCTCGGGCTGGTGCTGCAATTTGCTGGCTTCTCCACTGCTTCGATGACGCTGCAGGGCATCGCGCTCGCCGCAGCCGTGCTGGCGCTGGTGCTGATGGGCAAGACCGCGAAATTGATCGAGAAGGCGCGCGTCGCCTGCGAGCGTATCGCGCAGGGCGACTTTGAAGCGCGGATCCTCGGCATTCCCGTACAGGGCATTACCGGCGAGCTGCTGCACAGCATCAACGACATGATCGACGGCTGCGACGCCTTCGTGCGCGAGTCCACCGCTGCGATGGCTGCGCTCAACGACAACAAATATTATCGCCGCATCCTGCCGGGCGGACTGCATGGTGGTCTCCTGCAGGGTGCCAGTGCGATGAACGCGGCAACCGACAAGATCGCCGACCGCATCGTGCAATTCGAGAAGCAGACCGCGGAGCTCGAAACGGCGGTAGGCGGTATCGTTTCGGCACTCGATAGCGGCGCTGCAGAAATGAACGGCACCGCGGGCAACTTGCGCAGCGGTGCGTCCTCGACGCTGTCGCGCGTCACCTCGGTGGCTGCTGCCTCCGAACAGGCGGCGGCGAACATGCAGTCGGTGGCGTCCGCCACCGCGCGACTGTCGTCGAGCGCGAGCGAGGTCGGCGCGGATGTCAATCGTTCGGCGGCCATTGCCGGCCGTGCGGTGGAGCGTGTCGCGGATGCCGCGGGCAATGTGGATGTGCTGCGTCATGTGGCGGCGCGCATCAGTGAGGTCGTGACGTCGATCAACGCCATCGCCAGCCAGACCAATCTGCTGGCGCTGAATGCGACCATCGAGGCCGCGCGTGCCGGCGATGCCGGGCGTGGCTTCTCGGTGGTGGCGCATGAAGTGAAGGCGCTGGCGACGCAGACGGCGAACTTCACCGCCGAGATCGAAAAGGAAATCGGCCAGGTGCAGTCGGCCACCGACAAGGTGTCCGCCTCGATCAGCGAGATCGGGACCGTGATCGCCGAGGTCAACGAGATCACCGGCAAGGTCGCCGGCGCCTCGGAAGCGCAGTCGTCGGCCACGGCAGACATCGCGCGGAATATCGACGAAGCCTTTGCGGTGGTGCGCGAAATCTCGACCAACATCCAGTCGCTGGCGACCACCGCCAAGGACACCGAGCAACTCGCGACCTCGACCATGGTGGCTTCGGACGATCTGTCGTCGCAGTCGGGGCTGCTGACGCGGAAAATTCGCGGCTATCTCAGCGAGGCGCGTGAGAGCCTGGTGCATCAGGCCGCGGTGGCCTGACGGACTGTGGACCGTAGGGCGGATTAGGCGAAACCGTAATCCGCCGCGGAGCTTCGACCATAAACCCGGCCGGCGGATTACGCTTCGCTAATCCGCCCTACGATCGGCGCTTACGCCTGGATGTCGGTGAAGAACCCGCTTGTGCTCTCGCCCTTGCCGGCTTTCTGCTCCAGCGTCTCCTTGATCTTGTCGGCGATCTTCTGCTCGACATCCTTGCGCTGCTCGGGCGTCATGTTCTTCATCTCTTCCTCGGTCACGCCGATGCTTTGCAGCAATGCATCGCGGATTTTCTCCGCGGGTGACTTCTTGGCGTAATCGAGAAACTTCTCTTCAGCCGTCTGTTCGACCTGTTTCGTGGCCGCGAGCGCGGACGAGGTCTTGTTGGCCTGCAACTTGTTCGGCAGGGCGAAAGACTGCATGCTGTCGATGATCGAGCCGGACATCCGAATTCCTCTGCGCGTGATCTGTGCGGATCACAACGCAAGATCTGCGCCATCGGAAATGCTCAGGAATATGAAAGAGATGCGCTGACGCGGCGACGGCGCGGAGATGCTGCTCGGCAAGCTTTGCCGGCAAAATCGGCCGCTTGCTGTCATTGGTGCGGATGGCGAGTGCGCAAATGAAAAAAGCCGGGCGCTGTAGCCCGGCTTTGTCGTCAGATCGATGTGCGAAAACCTAGCCCGCGCCCATCTCGCTGCGGATTTCCGCGCGGAGTTCGTCGATCAGGCGAAGGCCTTTCTTCGTCTCCACATGCCAGAAGGTCCAGCCGTTGCAGGCTGCCGCACCTTGCGCCATGGCGCCCATGCGATGGATCGAGCCGACCTTGTCGCCGAACATGATGGCGCCATCGGCGCGAACCAGGGCGCCGTGGCGCTTCTTGGCGTCGACGAGCTTGGTGCCGGGCGAGATCAGTCCGCGTTCGACCAGTTCGGCGAATGCGACGCGCGGGGCGCTGCGGGCGGTCATGAACGGCGCTAGCGTGGCATCGGGCAGCGGTTCGATGGCGGCAATGCGCGCTTCTGCAGCCTTGGCGTATTCGCGATCGCGTTCGAAGCCGATATAGGAGCGGCCGAGACGCTTGGCGACGGCACCGGTGGTGCCGGTGCCGTTGAACGGATCGATGACGAGATCGCCAGGCTTCGACGATGACAGGAGCACGCGGGCCAGCAGGCCTTCCGGCTTCTGCGTCGGGTGCACCTTCTTGCCGTCGTCGCCCTTCAGGCGTTCGTCGCCGGTGCAGAGCGGGATCAGCCAGTCCGAACGTGCCTGCACGTCGTCATTGGCAGCCTTCAGCGCTTCGTAATTGAAGGTGTAACCCTTCGCCTTCTCGTCGCGCGCGGCCCAGATCATGGTCTCATGCGCATTGGTGAAGCGACGGCCACGGAAATTCGGCATCGGGTTGGACTTGCGCCACACGATATCGTTGAGGACCCAGAAGCCGAGGTCCTGCATGATCGCGCCGACGCGGAAAATGTTGTGATAGGAGCCGATCACCCAGAGCGTGGCCGACGGCTTCATGGCGCGGCGCGCGGCAAGCAGCCAGGCGCGCGTGAAATCGTCATAGGCTGCGAATGACGAGAACTTGTCCCAGTCATCGGTGACGGCATCCACATGGGAATCATCGGGGCGCTTCAAGTCGCCCTTCAGTTGCAGGTTGTAGGGAGGATCTGCAAACACCAGATCGACCGAACCTGCCGGCAGTTTTGACATCTCGGCGACGCAATCGCCGACGACGATGCGATGCTGGAGACCGTACTCAAGTTGTGTGCGGGACGCCTTCAAAGACGCCCCGCTACGCGAACCAACCATGACTCACTTACTCTGACTCAGGCGACGCTGTCGGCGACGCGGGACTAAACAACCGACTGACTGGTATAGTGAACGGGCAAAGTAAAAATCGACTTAACTGGTAATGGAATCGCGCTAGGCAAGTTTTGCCGGGCAGGCTAATGCTTATGCTTAACGCGATGGAAATATTGCGCTGTTTCCGCGTTATGTTGCGCTGGTTATTCGCAATTGGTTCAAACGCTGCGAATTGAAATGAAGGAATTGCCCGATGCGTTACGATGACTTCCGTCGCAGCGACAATATCGACGACCGTCGCGACGATGATGGCGGTGGTTATGGCGGCGGTGGCGGTTTCGGCATTCCGGGCGGTGGTGGCGGTCTCGGCATCGGCACGGTGCTGGTGCTCGGCCTGGTCGGCTGGGCGCTGGGAATCGATCCGCGCCTGCTCATATCTGGCGCGGAGATTTTCACCGGCGGCGGGCAGGCGCCGACCTATCAGACCGATCGCCGCTCATCGCCACCGAAGTCGGGCGCGCCGAGCGACGAGGTGGGCAGCATGATCTCCGGCATCCTCGGCGAGATCGACGATCGCTGGAGCGAGATTTTCCGCGAGAGCGGCCAGAAATATGTCGGCCCGCAGATCGTGCTGTTTCGCAACGCCACCAATGGCGGCCGCTGCGGTCGCGCGCAGTCGGCGATGGGGCCGTTCTACTGCCCGCCCGACAAGAAGATCTACCTCGACACGAGCTTCTTCCGTCAGGTCGAGACCAAGTTTCGCGGCTGCTCCGGCAATGCGTGCAAGTTCACCACGGCCTATATCATCGCGCATGAAGCCGGCCATCACGTGCAGAACCTGCTCGGAATCATTCCGCGCGTGTCGCAGGCGCAGGAGCGCGCCGGCAGCAAGGCGGAAGCGAATAACCTGCAGGTGCGCGTCGAATTGCAGGCGGACTGCCTGTCCGGCGTCTGGGTCAATCGCGAGGAGAAGAAACGTCCGGGCTTCCTCGAGGCCGGCGACATCGATGCAGCGCTGCAGACCGCGGCGGCGATCGGCGACGACACGCTGCAGCGCCAGGCGCAGGGCCGCGTGGTGCCGGATTCCTTCACCCATGGCTCGGCCGCGCAGCGCAAGCGCTGGTTCATGGTCGGCTATCAGCAGGGCACCATCCAGGCCTGCAACACCTTCGGGACGGATCGGCTTTGATCGCACGATTTCGCCTCGACCGTCATTGCGAGCGCAGCGAAGCAATCCAGAAAACCAAGGACTGGATTGCTTCGTCGCTTCGCTCCTCGCAATGACGGTTGCAAAGTTCGGAGCATCTCATGTCCATCGACGAAACCAAGACCTTCGTGCCGCTCAACATTGCGGTGCTCACGATCTCCGACACGCGTTCGCTCGCCGACGACAAGTCCGGCACGACGCTGGCGGATCGGTTGACCGCGGCCGGCCATGCGCTGGCGAAGCGCGAGATCGTCACTGATGACGTCGAAGCCATCCGTGCGGTGGTGAGATCATGGATTGCCGATCCGGGCGTCGATGCGATCATCACGACGGGCGGTACGGGATTCACCGGCCGCGACGTGACGCCGGAGGCTATCGAGCCGTTGTTCGAAAAGCGGATGGATGGATTCTCCATCGCCTTCCACATGCTGAGCCACGCCAAGATCGGCGCCTCGACGATCCAGAGCCGTGCCACGGCCGGTACGGCAGGCGCGACTTTCATCTTCTGCCTGCCGGGCTCGCCCGGTGCCTGCCGCGATGGTTGGGACGGCATATTGAATGCGCAACTCGATTACCGTACGCGGCCATGCAATTTCGTCGAGATCATGCCGCGACTGGATGAGCATCTGCGGCGGCCGAAAGCGAAGGGCGCGTCGGCCTAAAGATTACCCGGTGCTTGTCATCCCCGCGAAAGCGGGGATCCAGTAGACACAAGCATCTTGGGTCGAACTCAGGCGTCGGCGTTTACTGGATCGCCCGGTCCTAGCGCGCAATTGCGCGTACGGCCGGGCGACGACAATTGAGTTCTTTGATCACAGAACGAGCTCCCACGTTTCGCCCACTAGGTTTTGCCCAAAGCTGCGATGCGGTTCGCTGGCGACGCGCTTGAAGCCGGCGCGCTCATAGATCTTTCGTGCGGCCAGCAGATTGCTCTGCGTCCATAGCGTGATCTTCCGATAGCCGCATTGCCGCGCAAAGCCGATGGCTTCATTCACCAGGCGATGTCCGAGGCCCTGGCCGCGACCGGCTGGATCGATCAGCAACAGGCGGATCTTCGCCACATCGTCCGATCCCTTCACAAGGAAGATCGACCCGACCTGCTGACCATCGATATCGGCGATCCAGCAACGTTCACGCGAGGGATCGAAACCCGCGAGATATTTGGCGACGATGTCAGCCACCAGACCTTCGAACGAGGCATCGAACCCGTATTCCGACGCATAAAGCGCGCCGTGGCTCTGCACCACCCAGCCCATGTCGCCGGGACGCGGGCTGCGCAGGGTCGCGGTGGGCACCGGCGCCCCATTGTTTTCCAGCAGCTTCTCGATGGTCGTCATGGCCCGGACGAGGCGCGGCGCATCGGGCCCGAGCCGGTCCAGCATGGTTTCCACCTGATCATGCGATCCGCGATTGAGGCGGCCGAAGGCGAGGCGGCCTTTGGCGGTCAGGCTCAATTGATGAAGACGGCGATCCCTGGCCGAAGTTTTTCGCGTGATCAGGCTCTTGTCCGTGAAGCCTTTGAGAATGCGGCTGAGATAGCCGGCGTCAAGGCCAAGTGTGTCGCCGATCTCGCGGGCCGACAGCGCTTCCTTGTGGGCGAGTTCATACAGCACCCGCGCCTCGGTGAGAGAATAGGGGCTCTCCAGCAATTGCTGGTCCAGCACGCCGAGGTGTCGCGTATAGGAGCGGTTGAACGCGCGGACGGCAGCGATGTGGTCGGTTGATTGCGTCATGGTTGCTAATGTCAATCAAATGGTTGCTTTTGGCAAGTATCATGGCAATGAATTTTTGTCCGTCATTGCGAGCGAAGCGAAGCAATCCAGCCTTCCTTCGCGCGAGGCTGGATTGCTTCGTCGCTGCGCTCCTCGCAATGACGGAGAAAAGACCTACGCCACCATCATGATCCGGCTGCGCAGCATGGTGCGCGCCGACCGGCCGAGCTGGCGCAGGAGCCGGGCTTCAGCGCCACGGGCATCCGCATGGCCGCCGAGGCGCTCATAGTGATCGCGCGCGATGAGAAGGCCCTGGTCGGCCTTGGGGCCAGTGACCTTGCGAAGCAGATGCTTCACGCCATCACGAAAGCCGGTCTCGTCATAGGGCGAGCGCGCATAGCGGAAGATACCGGCGCGGGGACGATCGCTATTGCCGACACGCTGGATGAATTGCTGGGTTTCTTCGATCCAGCCGCTGTCCAGCACGGCGCCCGCATGAAGGAACATCAGCCAGGGCGATCGTGCAGCCCTGGCGCCGGCAGCCATCGCCGCGGCGCGCGAGCCGGTGGAGGTGAGGTAGCCGCAGCCGGCTACATCAGCGACGCGCTCGATCACGTCGGTGCCGGCGCGATCGACCAGCAGGACTTCGCGGATCACACCCGCAGCGGCGCCCGGCACCAGCGCCGCCAAAGTCGCGACCGCGGGTTGTTCGACGCCTTCGGTGGGGATGATCACGCTGAGCATGGGATGTGGATAATACCTCAAAGCCTGTGCGGCTGCGTTATCATTTCGTCATACTGAAAACAGCCCTTGATGCTAATCATGGCTAAGACGGCGCATGTGGGAAAAGAGCTCGCCCGCGTCTTTGTTCTTGATATGTTCTTTGAAGCTGCTAGCGTGGCTTCATGAATCAGAACGCCGCAACCCTTCAGATGCAGGCTGCTCCCGCGCCGTCCGAAATCGCGGGAATGCCATCGCCGTTTCCGGCGATCGAGGTCGCGATCGACCGCCAGCGGCGGCGTGGTCGCGGCGCCCAATCCAATGACAGCGGTCGTTACGAGAAGGAGGCCCGCGTCACCTTCGATGATGGCTGGCAGAGCCTCGACGACCTGCCGCCGTTCAAGACCACGGTGGCGACGGACACGGCGCGAAAAGTGATCACGCGCAACGAGTCGCCGGATATCGGCTTCGACCGTTCGATCAATCCTTATCGTGGTTGCGAGCATGGCTGCGTCTACTGCTTCGCACGGCCGACCCACGCCTATCTCGGTCTCTCACCGGGGCTGGATTTTGAATCCAAGCTGTTTGTGAAGCCGGATGCGCCGGCGCTGCTCGAGAAGGAGCTGTCGGCTGCGGAATACGAGCCGAAGATGATCGCGATCGGCACCAATACCGATCCCTATCAGCCGATCGAGCGCGAGCGCCAGGTGATGCGCGGCATTCTCGAAGTACTGGAGAAGACCGGGCATCCGGTCGGCATCGTCACCAAGTCGGCGCTGGTGGTGCGCGATATCGATATCCTGGCGCGGATGGCGAAGCGCAATCTCGCCAAGGTGGCGCTGTCGGTGACGTCGCTGGATCCGAAGCTGGCACGTGCCATGGAGCCACGCGCCTCGACGCCGCCAAAGCGGCTGGAGGCGCTGCGGCAGCTGTCCGAGGCCGGCATTCCCACCACGGTGATGGTGGCGCCGGTGATTCCGGCGCTGAATGACAGCGAGATCGAGCGCATCCTCGATGCCGCCGCCCATGCCGGCGTGAAGGAGGCGAGCTATGTTTTGCTGCGCCTGCCACTGGAGGTGCGCGATCTCTTCCGTGAGTGGCTGATGGCCAATTATCCGGATCGCTATCGCCATGTGTTCACGCTGATCCGCGAGATGCGTGATGGCCGCGATTACGATTCGCAGTGGGGCACGCGCATGAAGGGCACCGGGCCGATGGCCTGGATGATCGGCCGCCGTTTCGAGGTCGCTTGCGCCAAGCTCGGCCTCAACAAGAAGCGCGCGAAGCTCACGCTGGATCATTTCGCAAAGCCGGCCGGGGCCGGCCAGCAACTGAATTTGTTCTAACTCCTGAAGGTCTCGCAATCTTGGGAGCAACTCGGGGGAGGGGCGCCGACCGGAAACCAGAGCCGGCCGGCGACCCCTTCTCCGCTTTTTGTGTTGAGTGATCAGGAGGACCGCAAATGACGAACGACAATCGCCCAAAACTGGTGCCCCGCCTGACTGCAGTGACCCTCGGCGTCCATGACATCCGTCGCAGCATCGCCTTTTACGAAGCGCTCGGTTTCACGCGAAAGGCGAAGGAGACCGGGGAGGCGATCGCCTTTTACGACACCGGCGCCAGTCTGCTGGCGCTGTTTCCGTGGGACCAGCTGGCTGATGACGCCAAGCTGCCGGACCAGCCGCGTCCGCAGGCATTTCGTGGCACCACGATGGGCTGGAACTGCCGTTCGCCCGAGGAGGTCGATGCCGTGCTGGAATTCGCCGTCTCCTGCGGCGCGACGCTGATCAAGCCGGCGCACACGACCGATTACGGCGGCTATTCCGGTTATTTCGCTGATCCCGACGGCCACGCCTGGGATGTCGTGGTGGCGCCGGGCATCGAGGTCGGCGACGACCGGCGGGTACATCTGGCCGACTAGCGGTCGGGATAGCGGGCACGATTCCGGGTTCCCGGTTGCGCAGCATGGGCGGGATGCGCACGATCCGCCCATGATTCGGGATTCAAAGAGCAAACCGGCCAAAGCATCGCCCAAGACGGCGGCTGCCAGGCCGCGCAAGCCGATCGTTGTCGGGCCCCCCAGCTTCAAGCGCGAGCGTGCGCTGTTGAAGCAGGGTATCTGGCCGGTGGCGGGCTGCGACGAGGCCGGCCGTGGACCACTCGCCGGCCCGGTGGTGGCTGCAGCGGTGATTCTCGATCCCAAGCGCATTCCCAAGGGCCTCGATGATTCCAAGAAGCTGACCGAGGCGAAGCGCGATGCGCTGTTCGAAGAAATCTGCGCGACGTCGTCTTTCGCTGTCGCCTATGCCTCGCCCGCCCGGATCGATCGTGACAACATCCTGCGCGCCTCGCTGTGGGCGCTGGCGCGCGCGGTTGCCTCGCTGCCCGAAGCGCCAAAGCACGTATTTGTCGATGGGCGCGACAGGATCGACACCGACGCCAACTGCGAAGCCGTGATCGGCGGCGATGCACTGGTACTGTCCATCGCCGCCGCCTCCATCATCGCAAAAGTCTCGCGCGACCGGCTGATGTGCCGGCTGGCCGAGCAATGCCCCGGCTACGGTTTCGAGGTCCATAAGGGCTATGGCGTGCCGCAGCATCTCAAGGCGCTCAACGAACTCGGCCCCAGCATCCATCACCGCAGCCTGTTCGCCCCGGTAGTCGCCGCACGCTTGCGCCGCGAAACCATCGTGATCGAGACCGAGACCGTCGAGGTGCAGGCGACCCTCGACCTTTCGGCCTGACCGGCCGCGCGGTTGCCTAAAGAGCCTACGCGCCGTATCACCTGTGAGCTTCTGTCATTCGCGGGCCGGTCCGGACGTTCATGCGCTTCACTTCCCTGATCGTCGAACTGATCCGCGCCCGGCCGCGGCTGGTGTTCTGGATCGTGGTGCTGTGTCAGGCGCTGCTCTGGCTGGTGGTGCCGCTGCTGCTCTATCGCGGCCCGCCCGGCGATCTCGCCACCGTGCTGGCCTATGGCCGGGAATATCAGGTCGGGACCGAATACGGCCCGCCGCTGGCCTATTGGCTGGCCGATATCGCCTTCCGCGCGGCCGGCAACCACATTTTCGGCGTCTATGTGCTGGCGCAGCTCTGCGCCGTGCTGATGTTTCGCGCGGTCTATCAACTCGGCCGCCATATCGTCGGCGGTCCGCAGGCGGTGATCGCCGTGCTGCTGACCATGACGGTCACGGCCTTCTCCACACCCGGCGTCGAGTTCGGCCCGCTGGTGCTGGCGCGTCCGCTCTGGGCCATGTTCCTGCTGCATGCATGGCTGGCCATCGGGCAGGGGCGTCGCAACGCGTGGTTCGCGCTGTCCATTGAAGCCGGTCTGCTGTTGCTGGTCACCCCGCAGGCCATGTGGCTGCTGCCGTTGCCCTTGCTGTTCGGCCTCGCCACCACGCGGGGCCGGCGCCATCTCGCCTCGCTTGATCCGTTCTTTGCGCTCGTCGTGATCGCCGTGCTGGCGCTGCCTTACGCCGTCTGGGTGATCCGCTCCGGCTTCACCGTGTTGCCGCCTCCGCCGGTGCTCACGGATCTTGTGGGCAAGGCCGAACAGTGGGGCATCCTTCTTGCCTGGCTGGTGGCGGCCACCGCCGGCGTGTTCGTGCTGACCGCCATGAACTGGCGCCGGCTCGTGCCTGACGGTGAAGACGCCCCGGTAATCTTTCGTCCGCCGGTCGATGTGACAGCCCGCGCCTATGTCTATTTCTTCGCGTTCGCGCCGACGTTGCTCGGCAGCCTGTTTGCCGCGCTCTATGGCCGCAGCAATGTCATCGGGGGCACCGGCATTGCGCTGGTGATGTCCGGTCTTGCGGTGGTGGTCGCCTCCGGCAATCTGATCACGCTGCGGCGCCAGCGTGTGCTGCGCAAGGTCTGGGCCGCGGCCATCGTGGCGCCGGCACTGGCGGTGCTCGTCAATGTCATCCTGTTTCCATGGGTCGATGGACCCGAGGATCGCACCGCATTGCCTGCGCGCGAGATCGGGCGTTTCTTCGGCGAGAATTTCGAGCGCCGCACCGGGCAGAAGCTTGTCGCCGTCACCGGCGATCAGCAGCTTGCTGCGCTGATCGGCATGGGCGCCGCGCGGCCGCATCTGCTGAACGACGCACAGCCCGAACGGACGCCATGGACCACGCAGGCGAAGTTCATGGAGACCGGTGGCGTCGTGATCTGGCGCGCTACCGACACGATTGGAACGCCACCGGCGGACCTCGTCGCGCGCTTTCCCGGCCTGGTGCCAGAGGTGCCGCGGGCGTTCGACCGGCTGATCAACGGCAGCCGCCCGGTGCTGCGGGTGGGTTGGGCGATCATTCGGCCCAAGGGTCCGTAATTCTTACTTCGCCGCTTCCAGCGCCTTGGCCACCGACCGCAGATCCATCCAGGTCAGCCGCTTGTAGGACGGCGAGCGCAGCAGATAGGCCGGGTGGAAGGTCGCGATTGCGCGAATTTTTCGCGATCCGGTGTCGTAGTCGACCCAGCGGCCGCGCGACTTCATGATGCCGTCGCGGGTCTGCAGCAGCGTCTGGGTCGAGGGATTGCCAAGTGTCACCAGGATATCCGGGTTCACCAGCTCGATCTGGCGCTGGATGAAGGGCAGGCAGATCTGCGTCTCCTGCGGCGTCGGCGTGCGGTTACCCGGCGGACGCCACGGGATGACATTGGCGATATAGGCCGTGGTGCGGTCGAGCCCGATCGCCTTCAGCATCAGGTCGAGCAGCTTGCCGGAGCGGCCGACGAAGGGCAGGCCCTCGATATCCTCGTCGCGGCCGGGAGCCTCGCCCACAAACATGATGCGGGCCTGCGGATTGCCGTCGGAAAACACCAGGCGCGTCGCCGTTCCCTTCAGCGCGCAGCCGTCAAAACTCTCCAGCATGCCGCGCAGAGCGTCCAGGGTAGGCGCGGTGCGCGCGGCCTCGCGGGCGGCAGCAACGGCCACATCGGGGGCCACTTCGGTCCTGGTGGGCGCCGGCCGCGGTGCCGGAGTTGGCATGCCAGTCAGCGGCGGGCGCTTCGGCGCGGCCTCTGCAGGCGGATGCAGGCCGATATCGTCGTCCAGCAGCCGGTTGACCGGCTCATCCATCAGCGCGCAATCGACCCCGGCCTCCAGATAGAAGGCGAGCAGCTGGGCAACGGTGGGGGCGGGTTCAGGCATCATGGCGATGTCCTCAGATATGCCAGCATCCGGCCGGGATCGCCACCCGTGGCAGTGCCCTCTGTGAATTTCGGTGGTTGTTCTTCCGTCAAAAATCGGAAACAACAGCCCTTAGAAGCGTTCTGAACGGGTTGGAAACGGGTCTGAGATCAAGATTATGAGCACTGAAGAACTTCCGCCGCGCGAGAGTATGGAATTCGACGTCGTCATCGTCGGCGCGGGACCGTCCGGCCTGTCGGCCGCGATCCGGCTGAAGCAGCTCAATGCGGACCTGTCCATTGTCGTGGTCGAGAAGGGTTCCGAAGTCGGTGCCCACATCCTGTCGGGCGCGGTGATCGATCCGGTCAATCTCGACAAGCTGATCCCCGATTGGCGCGAGGATGCGGACTGCCCGCTCAAGACCCAGGTCAAGGACGACCAGTTCATCCTGACCACCGAAACCGGCGGCATCAGCCTGCCGAATTTCATCAATCCACCGCTGATGAACAACCACCACTGCTACATCACCTCGCTCGGCATGGTGACGCGCTGGCTCGGCGCCAAGGCGGAAGCGCTCGGCGTCGAAATCTATCCGGGCTTTGCCGCGACCGAAACGCTGTATGACGACAATGGCGCGGTGCGCGGTATCGCCACCGGCGACATGGGCATCGGCCGCGACGGCAAGCCGAAGGACTCGTTCACCCGCGGCATGGAGCTGCTCGGCAAATACACGCTGTTCGCCGAAGGCGCGCGTGGTTCGCTGACCAAGCAGGTGATCGCCAAATTCGCGCTGGACAAGGATTGCGAGCCGCCGAAATTCGGTATCGGCCTCAAGGAAATCTGGCAGATCGATCCCGCCAAACACAAGAAGGGTCTGGTGCAGCACACGATGGGCTGGCCGCTCCCGGACAATGTCGGCGGCGGCTCGTTTCTCTACCACTATGACGACAATCTCGTGGCGGTCGGCTTCGTCGTTCATCTGAACTACGAAAATCCGTATCTCTATCCGTTCGAGGAATTCCAGCGGATGAAGACCCATCCGATGATCCGCGACACCTTCGTCGGCGCCAAGCGCCTGGCCTATGGTTCGCGCGCGATCACCGAAGGCGGCTATCAGTCAGTGCCGAAGCTGGTGTTCCCTGGCGGCGCGCTGATCGGCTGCGCTGCGGGCTTCGTCAATGTGCCGCGCATCAAGGGCGTGCATAACGCCATGGGCACCGGCATGCAGGCCGCCGAGCACGTTGCTGCCGCGCTCGCTGCCGGCCGCGCCAATGACGAGCTGACCGAATACGAGAATGGCTGGCGCAGCTCGTCCGTCGGTGCGGATCTCTACAAGGTCCGCAACGTCAAGCCGTTCCTGTCGAAATTCGGCAACCGCATCGGCATGCTGTTCGCCGGCTTCGACATGTGGTGCAACACGCTCGGCTTCTCGCTGTTCGGCACGCAGAAGCACGCCAAGCCCGATCGCAAGACGCTGAAGCCGGCGAAGGACTACAAGCCGATCCCGTATCCGAAGCCGGACGGCAAGATCACCTTCGATCGCCTGTCCTCGGTGTTCATGTCGAACACCAATCACGAGGAAGACCAGCCGATCCACCTGAAGGTCGCCGACATGGCGCTGCAGAAGTCATCGGAACACGACGTCTTCGCGGGCCCGTCGAACCGCTACTGCCCAGCGGGCGTGTATGAGTGGGTGGGTGAGGGCCAGGAGCCGCGCTTCCAGATCAATGCGCAGAACTGCGTCCACTGCAAAACCTGCGATATCAAGGACCCGAACGGCAACATCACCTGGGTGCCTCCGGAAGGCGGCGGCGGTCCGAATTACGAGGCGATGTAAGTCCGAATTCGCCAGAAGGCACAAAGTCGTGAGCGGGGCGTCGGTGATCGGCGCCCCGTATCGTTTGTAATGTCACGATCCCGCCACACTAAGCGCGTTTGCAGGCATATCCGGTGCATTCCGGTTGCCCGAACCCGACAGGCCCCCTTGGTGCATCTGCGCCCCCGATCCTTGCGAATACCCGCCAAAAGCGGCATTGTCGCACTGCGCTATGTTGCCGGGTCGGCAGCGCATCCGCGCCTGTTGCGCTTTTCTGATCGCGTTTGTGCCCGAACTTCCGCCCACGATTGCCCAATGATCCTCGGAGCTAGGCGAACTTGATGTTGTCCTCCCGTTTCAACCGCTTGACGCTCGCTGCAGCCACGCTCGCCGTTCTGGCGCTGCCCGCGCAGTCCTTCGCCCAGACGCCGGATCATCTCGCCGATAATTCGGCGACCTTCCCGACGGCGAAGGACTTGCGGCAGATGACGACGGCCGGCAGCTATCTCGCCGCGCGTCATGCCAGTGTGGAACGCGATGCGACCTCGGCTGCGGCGTTTTACCGCTCCGCGCTGCGCACCGATCCGAAGAATAACGAACTGCTCGATCGCGCCTTCATCTCATCGCTCGCCGACGGCGATATCGACGAGGCGGTGAAGCTCGCCGAGCGCATCCTGATCATCGACAAGTCGAATCGCGTAGCCCGCCTCGTGGTCGGCGTGCGCGATCTCAAGTCGAAGAAATACGCGGCGGCGCAGACCAACATCAATCAGTCGGTGCGCGGTCCGATCACCGATCTGGTGGCGACCTTGCTCGGCGCCTGGGCGAGCTACGGCGCCGGCGACACCAAGGCCGCCATCTCCAATATCGACAAGCTGGCCGGTCCCGAATGGTATCCGATCTTCAAGGACCTGCATGCCGGCCTGATCTACGACCTCGCAGGCAAGCAGAAGGACGCCGGCACGCGTTATGAACGCGCCTTCAAGCTCGACGACAGCGCGCTGCGCGTGGTCGATGCCTATGGCCGCTGGACGTCGCGCAACAAGGACGACGCTGCCGCGCTGGCCGTCTATGAGACCTTCAACAAGAAGCTGGCTCGCCATCCGCTGGTGCTGGAAGGCATCCGCGAGACCAAGGCTGGCAAGAAGCTGCCGGCGCTGGTGGACAGCCCGCAGGCCGGTGCGTCCGAGGCGCTGTATGGCATCGGCGCTTCGCTGACCCGTCGCGGCGGCGAAGACCTCGCGCTGGTCTATCTGCAGCTCGCTCTGTATCTCAAGCCGGACCACTCGCTGGCGCTGCTGTCTCTCGCGGATCTCTATGAGTCCGTGAAGAAGCCGAAGATGGCCATCAAGGTCTATGAGCGCATGCCGGCGAATTCGGCGCTGAAGCGCAATGCGATGATCCAGCAGGCGACCAATCTCGACGCCGCCGATCGCAGCGACGAGGGCATCAAGATCCTGAAGGACGTTACCACCAGCGATCCGAAGGATCTCGAAGCCATCATGGCGCTCGGCAATATCGAGCGCGGCCGCAAGAAATTCGCTGATTGTGCCGAGACATACACCAAGGGCATCGATGTCGTTGCGGCCAATCAGGACAAGCCGAACTGGGTCTATTTCTATTTCCGCGGCATCTGCCTCGAGCGCTCCAAGCAGTGGGCCAAGGCTGAAGTCGACATGAAGAAGGCGCTCGAACTGCAGCCGGAACAGCCGCATGTGCTGAACTATCTCGGCTATTCCTGGATCGATCAGGGCATCAATCTCGACGACGCCATGAAGATGATCAAGCGCGCGGTCGAGCAGCGTCCGGATGACGGCTACATCGTCGACTCGCTCGGCTGGGCCTATTACCGCATCGGCAATTACGAGGACGCCACCAAGCATCTCGAACGTGCCATCGATCTGAAGCCGGAAGATCCGACCATCAACGACCATCTCGGCGATGCCTATTGGCGCGTCGGCCGCAAGCTGGAAGCACGCTTCCAGTGGCAGCACGCAAAGGACCTGAAGCCGGAAGCCGAAGAGCTGCCGAAGATCGAGGCCAAGATGCAGAAATGCGTGCCCGATGGTGGTGAGAAGCCGGAAGGCTGCTCATTGAACGAAACAGCGCCGGCGGCGGCTTCGGCCGACAAGCCGGAGGCGAAGAAAGACAACGACAAAGGCGGCTAGGCGTATGACGGGGGCATCGGCGGGCGTTGGGCAGCCTGCTCGGGAAGATAGCTCTTCCCTGGAAGACAGTGCGCGCGCGAAGGTCAATCTGACCTTGCGCGTCATCGGGCGGCGAGCCGACGGCTATCACGATCTGGAAAGCGTCGTGGTGTTCGCCGATTGCGCCGACAGGCTGACCTTTCAGCCCGGTGGCGATCTCGCACTGACCGCGACGGGACCACGCGCGGCGGAATGCGGCGACAGCGCCGATAATCTGGTCATCAAGGCGGCAAGGCTGCTCGGTGAGCAGGTCGAGGGCCTGTCCTTTGGCACCTTCGCGCTCGACAAGCATCTGCCCGTGGCTGCCGGCATCGGTGGCGGTTCGGCAGATGCAGCGGCGGCGCTCCGCCTTCTGGTGCGTGCCAACAATCTCGAACTCGACGATCCCCGCGTGATGGATGTGGCGCGTCTGACCGGCGCCGATGTGCCGGTCTGCGTGCAGTCGCATGCCTGCGTGATGACGGGGGTGGGCGAAAACCTGCTGCAGCTCAGCTTGCCGCGGCTGCCTTGCGTGTTGGTCAATCCGCGTGTGCCGGTGGCGACCAAGGATGTGTTTCAGGAACTCGGCCTGAAGAACGGCCAGCTCCGCGTCGGCGTCACCGATGTGTTGAAGACGCGCTCATGGCCGGCGGAAGGCGCATCGGTCGAGGACTGGATTGCGGCCGTGAGCGCCGGCACCAACGATCTCGAAGCGCCTGCGCTGAAGGTCGAGCCGATCATTGGCGATGTGCTGGCCGCGCTCGGCGCTGCTGAAGGCGTTCGCCTGACCCGTATGTCCGGCTCGGGCGCGACATGCTTTGCACTGTTCGACAATGACACCGATGCGCAGCGCGCCGCCCATGCGATCCAGCTCGCGCATCCGCTGTGGTGGGTGCATGCGGGTGCGCTGAGCTGACTCCCCTGTCATCCCGGCGAACGCCGGGATCCATACCCGCCGTAGCGCTGGCTAAAACGCCGTCGTCGTAGCCGATGTCGTCTCAATTATATTGCGGGAGGCTATGGGTCCCGGCGTTCGCCGGGACGACATCGAGTTTCGACGCTGGCTTCTGTGCGATTCCGCCTACCAGCCCGCGCTCCATCCGCCATCCACCGTGTAGATCACGCCGGACGTGTAGCCGGCGCGATCCGAGGCGAGAAAGGCCATCAGGTCGGCGATCTCGCGCGGCTTGGCGGCGCGGCCGAGCGGGAAGTTCTTCTCCAATTCGCGATAGCGGTTCTCGTCACCCAGTTGCGCCTTGGCCTGCGCCTGCATCCGCGTGACATAGCGATCGGTCGCCACCGGACCGGGATTGATGCCGACCACGCGGATATTGTCCTTCAGGCTCTTGCCGCCGAGCGCGCGGGTGAAGGCCATCAGTGCCGCATTGCCGGCGCTGCCACAGATGTAGTTGGCGTCGAACTTTTCACCGGCCGCGCCGATATCATTGACGATGACGCCGCCGCCGCGCGCTTTCATCTGCGCATAGACCAGCCGTGTCAGATTGATGAAGCCGAACACTTTCAGCTCCCAGGCATGCCGCCAGGTTGGCTCGTCCACCTTGTCCAGCGTGCCACCGGGAATGTCGCCGGCATTGTTGACGAGAATGTCGATATCGCTGGAGGCCGCCGCCAGGGCGGCAAGATCCTCGGCCTTGCGCAAATCGGTGGGATGGATGGATACGTCGATCTGATGGCGCGACCGCAGGCTGTCGGCCAGCGCCTGCATCTTCTCCACATTGCGGGCGGCGAGACGGACATGGGCGCCTTCCTCGGCAAAAGCCTCCGCCGCAGCCGCGCCAATCCCCTTGGAGGCGCCGGTGATCAGGACGCGCTTGCCGCGCAGGTGAAGATCCATGGACGGGCTCCGGCTCGGAATGACATTCGAATTATTCTGCCGCACCAATTGCGGTCAACATTGCACTGCAGCGTTGATCGCGCGCCGGCTTTGGTCCAAACCTGCCGGCAATCCAATCTGGCGAAGGAAACCTCACGTGAGCAAAGAATATCGGATTGCAGTCATCCCCGGCGACGGCATCGGCAAGGAAGTGATGCCGGAGGGCCTGCGCGTGCTCGAGGCGGTGGCCAAGAAACACCGCGTGAAGGTGAAATTCGATCACTACGACTTCTCGTCCTACGACTATTACGAGAAGCACGGCCAGATGATGCCGGACGACTGGAAGGCCCAGATCGGCCAGCATGACGCCATCTATTTCGGCGCCGTCGGCCTGCCGGCCAAAATTCCGGATCACATCTCGCTGTGGGGCTCGCTGATCAAGTTCCGCCGCGAATTCGATCAGTATGTGAACCTGCGTCCCGTGCGCCTGATGCCCGGCGTGCCGTGCCCGCTGGTCGGCCGCAAGCCGGGCGACATCGATTTCTGGGTGGTGCGTGAAAATACCGAAGGCGAATATTCGGCCGTCGGCGGCCGCAGCTTCCCGGATACGGATCGCGAATTCGTCACCCAGCAGACGGTGATGACCCGCACCGGTGTCGATCGCATTCTGAAATTCGCGTTCGATCTCGCCCAGTCGCGGCCGAAGAAGCACCTGACCTCGGCGACCAAGTCCAACGGCATCGCGATCACCATGCCGTATTGGGACGAGCGCGTGAAGGCGATGGGCGAGAACTATCCCGATGTGAAGTGGGACCAGTACCACATCGACATTCTCACCGCGCATTTCGTCATGAACCCCGATCGCTTCGACGTGGTGGTGGCGTCCAATCTGTTCGGCGACATCCTGTCGGATCTGGGTCCTGCCTGCACCGGGACGATCGGCATCGCGCCGTCGGGCAATATCAATCCGGCCGGTGATTTTCCGTCGGTGTTCGAGCCGGTGCATGGTTCGGCGCCGGATATCGCGGGGCAGGGCATTGCCAACCCGATCGGCATGATCTGGTCCGGCGCGATGATGCTGGAGCATCTCGGCGAGAAGGAAGCGGCCGACTCCATCGTCAAGGCGATCGAGCGCACGCTGGCGGAACGCACGCTGCGGACGCGTGACCTTGGCGGTCAGGCGGATACGACGGCCTGCGGCAAGGCCGTGGCGGAGATGATCGAGTAAGAGCTTTACCCCACGTCATGGCCGGGCTTGACCCGGCCATCCAGCTTTGCACCAAGCTCTCAAGTGGATGCCCGGGTCAAGCCCGGGCACGACAACTGAGAGAGCAGCGATTGCGGCGTCTACCCCGCAATCCTTCTGCAATGCTTCCACGCCGCATCGATCAGATTGATGCTCGCCTCCGGCGTCCGGAAGGCGGAGTGCGATGACAGCGTCACATTCCGGATCGTCGTCAGAACATGGCCGGCCGGCAGTGGCTCGATCTCGAACACGTCGAGACCGGCATGGCGCAGATGGCCGGAGCGCAGCGCCTCGATCATCGCGTCCTGATCGACGATGGCGCCGCGCGCGGTGTTGATCAGGATGGCGCCCTTCTTCATCTGGCCGATGCGCTCGCGGGTGATCATGCCGCGGGTCTCGTCATTGAGCAGCAGATGAATCGAGATCACGTCGCTCTTCGCCAGCACCGTCTCCATGTCGGTGAATTCGACGCCGGGATGGCTCTTCGGCGAACGATTCCAGGCCAGCACCTTCATGCCCGAGCCGAGCGTGATGCGGGCGACCTCGGCAGCGATGCCGCCGAAGCCGATCAGGCCGATGGTCTTGCCGGTCAGTTCCATGCCTTCGTCACGCAGCCAGTTGCCGGCCCGCATTTCACGATCCTGCTCGGCAAGACCGCGCGCGGCGGCCCACATATGCGCGATGGCGCATTCGGCGACAGCAGTGTCGCCATAGCCGCGGATCAGATGCACCTCGATGCCGAGCCCAGCGAGCTCCTCGATATGCATGTAGCTCCGCGCGCCGGTGCCGAGGAAGACGATATGCTTCAGGCCGGTGCACTGCTTCGCCACATCGGTCGGCACATAGGTGTGATCGACGATGGCGATCTCGGCGCCGTCCAGCACTTTTGGCAGGTCGGCCGACTTGATGTCCTCATCACGATTGATCTTGATCGCGATGTCACCCGGTTGGGCCAGACGTTCGAGAATTTTCGCCAGTTCGTCACTGGCATCGACGAATACGCCGCGCATGGATGGTCCCCCGGACTACTTCGACGAAACGCCGGCGAGCGCCAGCACGGTGTGCATCAGGACATTGGCGCCGGCGGCGCAGTCGTCCCGAGTCGAGCTTTCCAGCTCGTTATGGCTGATGCCGTCCTTGCTCGGGATGAAGACCATCGCGGTCGGCATGATGTTGTTGAGGTTGCAGGCATCGTGGCCGGCGCCGGAGGTGATGCGGCGGTGCGAGTAACCCAATGACTCCGCGGCGCTCTCGACGGCGCTGACGAACTCCTTGTTGAAGTGCGTCGGCGGCTTGTGCCAGACTTTGTCGAAGGCGACCTCCACCTTGCGCTTGGCCGCAATCGCCGTGATGGCCTCGCGTACACCCTTTTCGATGGCCTCCAGCTTGCCTTCATCGGCACTACGCAGGTCCATGGTGAACGCGATCTCGCCCGGGATGACGTTGCGTGACGGATTGGCGATCACGGCTTCGCCGATGGTGCCCAGCGCGCCGATCTCGGTCACCACGCGTTCGGTGGCCAGCACGATCTCAGACAGCGTGCCCAGCGCATCCTTGCGCAGCGGCATCGGGGTCGAGCCGGCATGGCTCTCGAAGCCGGTGATCTTGCCATCGAACCACAGCACGCCCTGGCCGGCTTCGACCACGCCGATGGTCTTGCCTTCGGCTTCGAGGATCGGACCTTGTTCGATATGCAGCTCGACGAAGCCGGAGAATTTCTGCGTGCCGACGGCGACATCGCCGCGATAACCGATGGAGTCGAGCGCCTCGCCCACTGTCACTCCGGCGATGTCCTTGCGCGACAGAATATCGTCGGTGGTGAAATCGCCGACATAGGCCGCCGAGGCCATCATGGCCGGCGCAAAGCGCGAGCCTTCCTCATTGGTCCAGTTGGCGATGCAGATCGGTGTTTCGGTCTCGATCCCCGCATCGTTCAGCGTGCGTACCATTTCCAGCGCGCCGAGCACGCCCAGAATGCCGTCGAACTTGCCGCCGGTTGGCTGGGTGTCGAGATGCGAGCCAATGCCGATCGGCGGCTTCGACATGTCGCGTCCCTTGCGTAGCGCGAACATTGAGCCGAGCGCATCGACCTTCACTTCGAGCCCGGCATCCTCGCACGCCTTGCGAAACCAGTCGCGCACCTGCTTGTCTTCGGGCCCGAGTGTCAGGCGACGAACGCCGCCCTTCGCGGTGCCACCGAATTTCGCCGTCTCGTTGATCGCGTCCCAGAGCCGCGCGGAATTGATCTTGAGATTGTCGCCGAGCTTGGTCATGCCGTCCGTCCTGGGAGTTTCGCGTGGTGGAATGTGGTGTGTTTCAATGACCCGCCGTCGCCAGCGCGTCAACCAAGGGGCTGATATGCGGCGCCGTGCATGATGCCGCACTCTCTTGTGCGAGCTGCGCGGCGAGGCTTGCGACCAGTTCGATGGCCACCGTATCGGGTGAGGCGAGCCAGCTCGCTGCGAAGGTGAGCGGCTGGATCGGCACATTGGTGTCGAGCAACTGCAACCGTCCGTCCGCGAGTTCGTTCTGCACGATCGCCGTCGGGATCACCGCGATCCCCAGACCTTCGATCGCCATATGGATCACGGTGGCGAGCGAAGCGCTGGCATGCAGCCGGATGGGCGGCAGCGAAGGCCGGTTGAAAAGCGAGCGCACGATCTCATAGGGACGCGTCTTGCGCGGGAAGGTGATGATCGGATGCTTAGCCAGATCCTCGACCGACAGTGTCTCGCTGCCAAGCCCGAGGGACGGGCTGGCGAGGAAGCCGATCTGATAGTCGCATAGTACCTTGTTCTGCACGTCCGATGCGGCGAGCGGCCCGACGACGAAAGCCAGTTCGATCTCCTGAGCGAGAAGACGTGCGCGCAGATTTGGCGTGATATCGACCTCGATCTCCAGTGAAAGGTTCGGATAGGCCTCGTTCACCTGCTTGATCAGCTTCGACAGCCAAGTGTGCACGATGGTCTCGGCAACACCCAGCCGCAACACCCCGCGCATGGCCGAGCGGTCGCCCATGGCGGCCATCATCTCCGAGCGCAGCCCGATCAGCTTCTCCGCATAGACAAGCATCTGCCGGCCTGCGGGGGTCGGAGAGGCGACACGTCGATCGCGCTGCAACAGGCGGACGCCGACTTCATGTTCGAGCTGCGCGATGCGTTGCGAAATGGCGGGTTGGGTCGTGTGGAGCTTTTGCGCTGCACCGCGAAAGCTGCCGAGATTGACCACCCAGAGGAACGTCTCCAGCGCCTTGAAGTCTGCCATCTCGCTGTGTCGTCCCTTTAGATAAATTCGATTTATGGGAGGCGATCAGAAAACACGATTAGACATTATCCTAGCGCTGTGTCCCACTAAGTCGAGGTCAAAACTCAGGCAAGGCGAATATTCAGGCAGGGTGCTATGAGCAATCTGGCGAAGCGTGATCTTGACGAAGCGGACGCCGGCGACCAGCCAAGTGCAGTTGCCCGGCGCGCATATCGGGCCGGCAAATATGCCAGCACCGCGGGCGTCGCACCCGGCTATGTGCAGGGCAATCTGGTGATCCTGCCGGAAGCCCAGGCTTCCGCATTCCACCGCTTCTGCCAGCTCAATCCAAAACCGTGCCCGATCATCGGCATGTCCGATCCCGGCGATCCCCGTATTCCCGCGCTCGGTCTCGATCTCGATATCCGCACTGACATTCCGCAATACGTCGTCTGGAAGGATGGCGAGGCGATCGATCGTCCGGCTGAGGTGAGCAAATACTGGCGCGATGATCTCGTGTCCTTCGTGATCGGCTGCTCATATTCCTTTGAAGAGCCGATGATGGCTGAGGACCTGCCGATCCGTCACATCGAGCAAGATACGCTGGTGCCGATGTATCGCACCAATATTGCCTGCAAATCCGCAGGTCCCTTTGCCGGTCCGATGGTCGTGTCCATGCGTCCGCTGAAGCCGGCCGATGCGATCCGCGCCGTGCAAATCACCTCGCGCTTTCCGTCCGTGCATGGCGCGCCGGTGCATCTCGGCCTGCCGCAGTCGATCG
Source organism: Tardiphaga sp. (assembly GCF_044340795.1). Lineage (GTDB taxonomy): Bacteria > Pseudomonadota > Alphaproteobacteria > Rhizobiales > Xanthobacteraceae > Tardiphaga. The sequence continues at coordinate 11,127 of NZ_JBIISY010000008.1, read as the reverse complement.
GTATCAAGGATATCAGTAAGCCCGACTACGGTGATGCAGTGCACATCAATGATGACGAGATCCCGGTGTTCTGGGCGTGCGGAGTCACGCCGCAGGCCGTCATCGCAGCCGCGAAAGTGCCGTTTGCGATCACGCATGCGCCGGGCGTGATGCTCATCACCGACCTCAAGAATAAGCAACTCGCTGTTTTATAAGAAGCAGCTTGCCGATCTTTCGGGCTTTACCGTAACCTCGATTAGTTCCTATCGATAGTCGCCGATCACAAAGGACGCTGACATGCCGATTTCTCGCCGAGACGTTTTGCTTGGAGGCGCTGCCTCTGCCGCGCTGCTTCCGCTTGCGACGCCGGTGCGCGCGCAAGCCAAGGAAGTCGTGATCGGCGTGATCTATCCCTTGTCCGGTGCCAGCGCGCAGATCGGCGTCGATGCGCAGCGCGCATTCGAGACGGCGGCTGACATCGTCAACAAGAACTACGATTTCGATCTGCCGATGGCGAAGGGCGAGGGCTTTACCGGCCTTGGCGGCGCCAAGCTGCGCCTTGTTTTTGCCGACCATCAGGCCGATCCGCAGAAGGGCCGCGCCGAAGCCGAGCGCCTGATCACGCAGGAAAAGGTCTCGGCCATTGTCGGCACCTATCAGAGCGCTGTCGCCGTCACTGTCAGCCAGATCTGCGAGCGCTATCAGATCCCGTTCCTGTCTGCCGACAACTCGTCGCCCAGCCTGCACCGTCGTGGCCTGAAATATTACTTCCGCGCTGCGCCGCATGACGAAATGTTCTCGACCGCGATGTTCGACTTCTTCGATGCGCTGAAGAAGAAGGGCCAGAAGATCGAGACGCTCGCGCTGTTCCACGAAGACACCATCTTCGGCACCGACTCCGCCAATGCGCAGCTCAAGCTGGCTAGCGAGCGCGGCTACAAGATCGTGGCCGACATCAAGTATCGCGCCAATTCGCCGTCGCTTACGGCCGAAGTGCAGCAGCTCAAGGCGGCCAATGCCGACGTGCTGATGCCGTCGAGCTACACCACCGATGGCATTCTGCTCATCAAGACCATGGGTGAGCTCGGCTACAAGGCCAAGAACATCGTTGCCCAGGACGCCGGCTTCTCCGAAAAGGCGCTGTATGATGCCGTCGGTGACAAGATCCCGGGTGTGATCTCGCGCGGCTCGTTCTCCATCGATCTCGCCGCCAAGCGTCCGATGGTCGGCAAGATCAACGACATGTTCAAGGAGAAGTCCGGCAAGGACTTCAACGACTATTCGTCGCGCCAGTTCATGGGCCTGATCGTCATGGCGGATGCCATCAACCGCGCGAAGTCCACGGACGGCGAGAAGATCCGCGAGGCGCTGGTCGCCACCGACATGCCGGGCGAAAGCACGATCATGCCTTGGGCGAAGGTGAAGTTCGACGAGATGGGCCAGAACAACAATGCCGATCCGGTGCTGCTGCAATATACCGGCGGCAAGTTCGTCACCATCTTCCCGCCGCAGGCCGCGGTGGCGGATGCGATCTGGCCGATGCCGTAAGGTCTGTCGTCCCGGCGAACGCCGGGACCCATAACCTCCGACGAACTGATCTAACGCCAGCCTCACCGTCATCAAGCACTACGATGACGGTGGTTATGGATCCCGGCTTTCGCCGGGATGACATGAGAGGATTGCTTCGTGACCGCCGCGACCATCATCCAGAGCCTTGCCAGCGGATTGCTGATGGGGCTGCTTTACGGCTTGCTCGCCGTCGGCCTCGCGCTGATCTTCGGCCTGATGGACGTCACCAACTTCGCCCATGGCGAATTCCTGATGTTGGCGATGTATCTCACCTTCTTCCTCTTCATGTTCTGGGCGGTCGATCCCTTGCTGTCGATCCCCATCGTCGCCGCCGGCATGTTCGTGTTCGGTGCGGTGATCTATCTGATCATCATCCGCTTCGCGATGCGGGCCAAAGCCAATATCGGCATGGTGCAGATCTTCGCGACCTTTGGCCTTGCCATCCTGATGCGCGGCCTCGCGCAGTATTTCTTCACACCTGACTATCGCAGCATCCCGGCCTCGATGCTCGGCGGCAAGACCATCTCGTTCTTCGGCGTCTTCCTGCCGGTGCCGCAACTGGTCGGTGCGCTGATCTCCATTGCCGCCTTCGGCGCGCTGTACTTCTTCATGAAGAAGACCGACTTCGGTCGCGCGCTGGAAGCCACACGTGAGGATGCCGGCGCCGTGGCGCTGGTCGGCATCGACAAGAACAAGGTGTTCGCTCTTGGCTGGGGCCTCGGCTCGGCGCTGATCGGCCTTGCCGGCGGCGTGATGGCGATCTTCTTCTACATCTATCCAGATGTCGGCGCGTCCTTCGCGCTGATCGCTTATGTCACCGTGGCACTCGGCGGTTTCGGCAGCGTGTTCGGCGCGTTCGCGGGCGGCATCATCGTCGGTCTTGTCGAGGCGACCACGGCGATGATCCTGCCGCCCTCGCTGAAGTCGGTCGGCATCTATGCCGTCTATCTCCTCGTCGTCTTCATTCGGCCGCGCGGCCTGTTCGGATCGATCTGATGGACAGCTTTACCCAACGCCGCCGCCGCGACCTCATTCTTGCCGCGTTCCTCGCCGCCATCGCCGCCTGCGTGCCGTTCTTCGTCAAGGACGTCTATGTGCAGAACATCATGGTGCTGACCCTGATGTATGCGGCGCTGTCGCAGGCCTGGAACATCCTCAGCGGCTATTGCGGCCAGATTTCTCTCGGCCATGCGCTGTATTTCGGCCTCGGTGCCTATACGACCGCGCTGCTGTTCACCAAATTCGGTGTGCTGCCCTGGTTCGGCATGCTGGCCGGCGGCGCGATCTCCTCGGTGATCGCATTGGCGCTCGGCTATCCCACCTTCCGCCTGCGTGGCCATTACTTCGTCATCGCCACCATCGTGATCGCCGAAATCGGCTTCCTGCTGTTCCACAACTGGGAATGGGCCGGCGCCGCGCTCGGCATCGACATCCCCGTGCGTGGTGACAGCTGGGCCAAATTCCAGTTCACGCGCAGCAAGCTGCCCTTCTATTACTTCGCGCTGGTGTTTTGCTGTGTCGCCTGGCTGATCACCTGGTGGCTGGAAGATTCGAAATGGGGCTTCTGGTGGCGCGCGGTGAAGGACAATCCCGATGCGGCAGAGAGCCTCGGAGTGGTCGTGTTCAATTCCAAGATGGGCGCTGCGGCGGTCTCCGCCTTTCTCACCGCCATCGGCGGCGCGTTCTACGCGCAGTTCGTCTCCTATATCGATCCCGAAAGCGTCATGACCTTCCAGTTCTCGCTGCTGATGGCGCTGCCTGCGGTGCTCGGCGGCATCGGTACGCTGTGGGGACCGGTGCTGGGTGCGGTCATCCTGATCCCGATGACCGAGCTCACGCGCTCCTTCATTGGCGGCTCCGGCCGCGGCGTGGATCTCATCCTCTATGGCGCGGTCATCGTGCTGATCTCGCTGGCGCGGCCGGATGGCCTGATCGGCCTGTTCTCGCGCCGCCCGGCCTCGAAAGGAGTGCCGCAATGAGTGCGCCTCTGTTGGAAACGCGTGGCGTCTGGCAGCGCTTTGGCGGCCTGGTCGCCAACAGCGATGTGTCGATCTCCGTCGGTGCCGGCGAGATCGTCGGCCTGATCGGCCCCAACGGCGCCGGCAAGTCGACACTGTTCAACCTGATCGCCGGTGTGCTGCCGCCCACCCAGGGCTCGATCTGGTTCGATGGCAAGGACGTCACCCGCATGCCCGCCGCCGAGCGCTGTGCGCTCGGCATCGCGCGCACCTTCCAGGTGGTGAAAAGCTTCGAGACCATGACAGTCATCGACAATGTCATCGTCGGCGCACTGATTCGGAACGACAAGATGAAGGATGCGCGCCGCAAGGCACATGAGGTGCTCGAATTCTGTGGCCTCGCACCGCGCGCCGACAAGCTCGCGCGGGAGCTCATCCCCTCCGAGAAGCGCCGACTCGAAGTCGCCCGTGCGCTCGCCACCGAGCCGAAGCTGCTCATGCTCGACGAATGCCTCACCGGCCTCACGCCGCTGGAGGCGCAATCCGGCGTCGCACTGGTGCGAAAAGTCCGCGAGACCGGAGTTACCGTGCTGATGGTGGAGCACGTCATGGAGATCGTGATGCCGCTGGTCGATCGCGCCATCGTGCTCAATCTCGGCAAGAAGCTTGTCGAGGGCAAACCCGCGGATGTCGTCCGGCATCCAGAAGTCATCAGTGCATATCTCGGGGATCGCCATGCTGTCGGTGCGTGACGTCACCACCGCCTATCAGGGGCTGGTCGCCATCTCGGACGTCACCATCGACGTCGCCAAGGGCGAGGTCGTCGCTGTCTGCGGCGCCAATGGGGCTGGCAAGTCGACACTGATCAAATCCATCGCCGGCGCCGAGCGCCCGCGCTCGGGGACGGTTACTTTCGATGGCCAGCAGATCAACGGCATGGCGCAGCATCTGATCACCGCGCGCGGCATCGCCTATGTACCGGAGAACCGCCGTCTGTTTCCGCGGTTGTCGGTCGAGGACAATCTCAAGCTCGGCAGCTACATGTATCGCAGCCAGGCGGATCGCGAAAAGCCGCTGGAATTCGTGTTCGAGCTGTTTCCGCGTCTCTCCGAGCGCCTCGAACAGCGCGCCGAAACCTTGTCCGGCGGCGAGCAGCAGATGCTGGCCATCAGCCGCGCGCTGATGACACGGCCGCGGCTGCTGATGCTCGACGAGCCCTCGCAAGGCATCATGCCGAAGCTCGTGGACGAGATCTTCCAGGCCGTGAAGAAGATCCGCGACACGGGCATGACGGTGCTGATCGTCGAGCAGCGCATGGCCGAAGTGCTGGAGATCGCCGACCGCGCCTATATCCTGCAGACCGGTCGCGTGCTGATGCAGGGCAAGGCGTCGGAGATCGCGACCAATCCCGATGTCAGGAAGGCGTATCTGGGGCTGTAGGCCGCAAGGCGCCGTTGTGCTAGGTTGCCGGCATGTCAAAGGTCGAGGACATCGAGAAAGCTGTCGAAAGCCTGCCGCCGGCAGAGTTGGCGAAGTTTCGCGCCTGGTTCGAAGCGTTCGATGCAGCAGAATTCGATCGAAAGATCGCGGAGGACGCCGAGGCTGGTCGGCTTGACCGTTTGGCCGATGAGGCTTTGAAAGAGCAACGTACAGGACGATCTCGCGAGTTATGAAGCATCATGCGAGTCCGGATTTCTGGGCCGCATACCGACAACTGACTCGACACGTCCAGCTACTGGCAGACAAGAACTTTGCCTTGGTAAAAGTCGACCCGAAGCATCCCTCTTTGTATCTCAAGAAAGTAGGCCGCTTCATATCCGTTGGTGTCGGGCGAAATCATCGTGCTCTCGCCATGCCCGTTGAGGATGGTTTGCTATGGTTCTGGATCGGAACTCACGCGACCTATGATAAACTGCTAAAATAGCGGAGGGCACGATCAGTGATCGTGCCCGTGCTCCGGCAGCGTCAGACCGAAAGTCTTCACCAGATCACTCACCTGCTCCGGCGACAGATGCCTTGGATTGAGCCCGCGCAATAGCAGATACAGCTTTGCCGTCTCCTCCAGCTCCTCCATCGCATAGACCGCGGCCTCCAGGCTGTCGCCCGCCACCACGGGGCCGTGATTGGCGAGCAGCACGGATGAATATTTCCCGGCCAATCCCTTGATTGCATCCGCCACGGCGGGGTCGCCCGGACGATAATATGGCACCAGCGCGGTCGCGCCGCATTTCATCATGTAATACGGCGTCATCGGCGGCAGCACCGCACGCGGATTGACCTCGGGCAGCATCGATACTGCCACCGAATGGGTCGAATGCAGATGCACGATCGCCTGTGCCGTGCCGCGCGTTTCATACAGCGCCGTATGCAGCGGCACTTCCTTGGTCGGCTTGTCGCCGGAGATGAGCCGACCCTGCGCATCCAGCCGCGAGAGTTTCGCGGGATCGAGCCAGCCGAGTGAGGCATTGGTGGGCGTCACCAGCCAGCCGCCGTCGGCACAGCGGACGCTGATATTGCCGGACGAGCCCGGCGTCAGCCCGCGCTCGAACAGCGAGCGACCGAGCCGGCAAATGTCGTCACGCAACTGTGTGTCGTTCATGATGTTCCTCGCCACGGCTTTGTCCCATGCTTTCGCAGGATGGCCAAGCCGTGTTACCGAAAGGACAAGGCCGCGCCAGCCGGCTCATGAGGAACTGAGGAAGTCGCCATGTCATCTGCATCTGAAAAGCCGCGTGTGGCCGTTATCGGTCTGGGATCGATGGGCTACGGCATGGCCCTGTCGCTGAAGAAGGCGGGTTTTGCCGTGGTCGGCTGCGATGTCGCGGCCGAGGCTGTCGCCCGCTTCGTGAAGGATGGCGGCGAGGGTGCCAGTTCGCCGGCCGCGGCGGCCCAGAATGCCGACATCGTCGTGAGCGTCGTCGTGAATGGCGCGCAGACCGCCAGCATTCTGTTCGGCACCGATGGCGTCGCGGAGACGCTGCCGAAGGGCGCGGTCTTCGTGTCCTCGGCCACCATGGATCCCGATGTCGCCCGCCGTCTGGCCGGCGAACTCGAGGCCACCGGCCGCCATTATCTGGATGCGCCGATCTCCGGCGGTGCGCAGCGTGCGGCGCAGGGCGAACTCACGATCCTTGCCTCCGGTAGCGCTGCCGCCTTCGCCAAGGCGCGCCCCGCTCTCGATGCCATGTCGGCAAAGCTCTATGAACTCGGCGATGCTGCCGGGCAGGGCGCCGCCTTCAAGATGATCAACCAGCTCCTCGCCGGCGTGCATATCGCTGCGGCCTCCGAGGCGATCAGCTTTGCGGCCAGGCAGGGGCTCGACATCCGCAAGGTCTATGAGGTCATCACCGCCTCGGCCGGCAATTCCTGGATGTTCGAGAACCGCATGCCGCATGTGCTCGATGGCGATTACACGCCGCGCAGCGCGGTCGATATCTTCGTCAAGGACCTCGGCATCATCCAGGACATGGCGCGCACCGCAAAATTCCCCGTGCCGGTGTCAGCTGCGGCGTTGCAGATGTTCCTGATGACATCCGCTGCCGGCATGGGCCGCGACGACGATGCGTCGGTGGCGCGCATGTATGCGCAGGTGACCGGGACGACGCTCCCGGGCGAGACCAAGTAAGTCGGAGACGATCAATGCCCCGTTTCGCCGCCAATCTCAGCATGATGTTCAACGAACACCCGTTTCTCGATCGCTTCGATGCCGCTGCCAATGCCGGCTTCACCGCTGTCGAATTCCTCTTCCCCTATGAGCACAAGCCCGAAGACGTTGCCCTCCGCCTGAAGCGCAATGGCCTGAAGCAGGTGCTGTTCAACCTCCCGCCCGGCGACTGGAATGCAGGCGAAAAAGGCTTTGCCGCGCGCCCGGACAAATTCGACGATCTGCGCCAGAGCCTGCACACGGCCTTGCCCTATGCCGAGGCCACCGGCGTGCGCCGGTTGCACATGATGGCGGGCATTGCCGATCGCAACGATCCCGCCGCCGTCGATGCCTTCAAGAAATCGGTCGAATGGGCGGCGGATTTTCTCGGTGATCACGGCATCGACGTGGTCATCGAGCCGATCAATGGCCGCGACGTGCCCGGCTATTTCCTCAACGACTTCATGTTCGCCCGCGACATCATCAATGAACTCGCCATTCCCAATCTCGGCCTGCAGTTCGACATCTATCACTGCCAGATCCTGCACGGCGACGTCACCATGCGGCTGCGCGAGATGATGCCACTGATCGGGCATATCCAGATCGCCAGCGTGCCCTCGCGCAACGAGCCCGCGGGCGAAGAGCTGAACTATCCGTTCCTGTTCGCCGAGCTAGATCGTCTCGGCTATGAAAACTATGTCGGCTGCGAATATCGTCCCGCCGGCGACACCGTCGCTGGCCTCGATTGGTTCAAGCCCTATGCGGGAGTGAAAGTATGACGCTCGCACTGGGCTGCATCGCCGACGACTACACCGGCGCTTCGGATCTTGCCAATACGCTGACCCGCAACGGCCTGCGCACCGTACAGACCATCGGCATTCCAGCCGACGATCTCAAGCTGCCCGATGTGGATGCCGTCGTGGTGTCGCTGAAGAGCCGCTCGATCGAGGCGGGTGCGGCCGTGGAGAAGTCGCGCGCAGCGGACAAGTGGCTTCGCGGTCGCGGCGCATCCCACGTGCTGTTCAAGATCTGCTCCACTTTCGACTCCACCGACAAGGGCAATATCGGCCCGGTCATGGACGCCCTGCGCAGTGACGCCGGTGATCATCTCGTGCTGGTTACCCCCGCTTTTCCGGAGACCGGGCGCACGGTCTATCAGGGCAATCTGTTTGTCGGCGCGGTTCCGTTGAATGAGAGTCCGCTGAAGGACCATCCGCTCAATCCAATGCACGATTCCAATCTCGTGCGCGTGCTGGCGCGGCAGAGCGAGACCAATATCGGGCTGGTTGATCTGGGTATCGTTGCCAGCGGTGCGGATGTCGTGCGTTCGCATCTCGATGGTTTGTCGGAAAACGGTTTTGGTGCGGCCATTGTCGATGCCGTATTCGCAAAGGACCTTGAAACCATCGGCGCTGTTGCGCTCGATCATCGCGTGTCAGTCGGCGCGTCCGGCCTGGGTCTCGGCCTTGCGCGTGGGCTCGTGGCCTCTGGCCGCGTGAAGGCCGACAGCGCCACCTCGCTGACAGAGAAGCCGGTTGGCGGAACTGCGGCATGTCTCGCCGGAAGCTGCTCGCAGGCGACCCTGCAGCAGATCGCAAAGGCCGAACAAGCCATGCCTGTGCTGCATCTCGATCCTGACAAGGTCGTCGCCGGCAAGGAGGAGGTGAAGCGCGCCATCGCCTGGGCGAAGGAACATCTCGGCAAGGGTCCGATCCTGATCGCCAGCAGTTCGACGCCGGATCAGGTGGCGCAGCTGCAGAAGCGGCACGGTCGCGACGCGGCTGGCCACGCCATCGAGCAGGCCATGGCCGATCTCGCTGAAGCGCTGGTCGGCGCCGGTGTCCGGCGTCTGGTCGTGGCCGGCGGCGAGACATCGGGTGCGGTGGTCGACAGACTAGGCATTCCCGGTTTCCTCGTCGGCGCCGAAATCGCGGCCGGCGTTCCGGTGCTGCGCGCCGTGGGCGCGGCGCAGGGTGACATGGTGCTAGCGCTCAAATCCGGCAATTTCGGCGGACCGGATTTCTTCGCCGACGCCCTCAAGCTGATGCCGTAGCAGTCGGCTTTTTGCGCCTATGTAACGAGCGGAGGGCTGCCGGAATGGGCAGGCTTCTGCTACTCTCTCATGCATTACAAATCGTTCATCTTTATTCAGTGGTGACAGCGTTGTGACGAGCGCGAAAACCTCGTCTTTTTAAGTATAAAACTGTTGTCCTGGCGCCACGCCGCGCGCTCAAACGATTAACAATAGCGGCGAAGTGAAGGCCCATCAGCCTTCGTTGCATAGCTAAACCGCTGAAGTTGAGCTAAATCATCCCGCCGGAATTACGCTGCACCGCAGCAGCGTGCGGCCTGGAGACCGTCGATACATGATCGCGTTGGTGCGCATTGCTCTGACCAGGCCCTACACATTCGTGGTGTTGGCCTTGCTGCTGCTGATCGTCGGCCCGCTCGCTGCACTGCGCACTCCCACGGACATCTTCCCGGAAATCCGCATTCCGGTCATCGGCGTGGTCTGGTCCTACACCGGCCTGCCGCCGGACCAGATGGCCGGCCGCATCACCACGCCGTTCCAGCGCTCGCTGACGACGACAGTGAACGACATCGAGCATATCGTCGCCAATTCCTATAACGGCTTCGGCATCGTCAAGATCTTCTTCCAGCCGAATGTCGACATCCGCACCGCCAACGCACAGGTTACCGCGATCTCGCAGACGTTGCTGAGGCAGCTGCCGCCTGGCGCGACGCCGCCGCTGATCATGAACTATTCGGCCTCCACGGTGCCGATCATCAACGTGGCGCTCTCCGGCGACGGCCTCAACGAGCAGCAACTGCAGGATATCGGCTTCAACCAGCTGCGCACCTCGCTGGTGACGGTGCCCGGCGCCGCGATTCCGTTCCCGTTCGGCGGCAAGCAGCGTCAGGTGACGATCGATCTCAATCCCGGTGCGTTGCAGGCGCGCGGGCTGTCGGGACAGGATGTCGCCAATGCGCTGGCGGCGCAGAACCTGATCACGCCGGTCGGCTCGCAGAAGATCGGTCAGTTCGAATACACCATCAACCTCAACAACTCGCCGCTGAAGATCGAGGAACTGGCCAATCTGCCGATCCGGCAGGTCAATGGCGCCATGGTCTATGTGGGCGACGTCGCCACGGTGCGCGACGGCAACTCGCCGCAGACCAATATCGTCCATGTGGATGGCAACCGCTCGGTGCTGATGCAGGTGCTGAAGGCCGGCTCGGTCTCCACGCTCGACATCATTTCCGGCCTGAAGAAGAAAATCGAGGAGGTACGGCCCGCGCTGCCGGACGCACTGAAGATCGCCTATATCGGCGACCAGTCGATGTTCGTTGCCGGCGCGATCTCGGGCGTGGCGCATGAAGGTGTCATCGCGGCCGCGCTGACTTCGGTGATGATCCTGCTGTTCCTCGGCAGCTGGCGCTCGACGGTGATCATCGCGGTGTCGATCCCGCTCGCGGTGCTCGGCGCCATCATCATGCTGTCGCTGTTCGGCGAGACGCTGAACATCATGACGCTGGGCGGCCTGGCGCTCGCGGTCGGCATTCTCGTCGACGACGCCACGGTCACCATCGAGAACATCAATTACCATCTCGAACAGGGCAAGGATGTCGAGACATCCATCATGGATGGCGCGGCGCAGATCGTGACGCCGGCCTTCGTCTCGCTGCTCTGTATCTGTATCGTCTTTGTGCCGATGTTCTTCCTCAACGGCATCGCCAAGTTCCTGTTCGTGCCGATGGCCATGGCCGTGATGTTCGCCATGATCTGGTCGTTCATCCTGTCGCGCACCCTGGTGCCGACCATGGCCATGTATCTGCTCAAGCCGCATGTGCATCACGAGGGCGAGAAGCCGCCGACACGCAATCCGCTGGTCAAGTTCCAGCGCGGCTTCGAGAGCCGGTTCGAGAAATTCCGCGCCGGCTATCACAGCCTGCTCGATCTCGCCTTGGCGCGTCGCC